>DATHSO010000195.1:0-97182 GCA_035464095.1 Candidatus Methylomirabilota bacterium
CAGTGGCGGCGCTGCTGGGCGCTCAGGACCCCGGTGCCGCGGCACAGGGGGCACGGCCCGTCGAGGGCGGCTAGGATCGCGGAGCGGATGAACTCGGATCGGTT
The DNA here is from genome assembly GCA_035464095.1 of Candidatus Methylomirabilota bacterium. Taxonomy (GTDB): domain Bacteria; phylum Acidobacteriota; class Thermoanaerobaculia; order Thermoanaerobaculales; family Sulfomarinibacteraceae; genus JAHECW01. The sequence continues at coordinate 105 of DATHSO010000195.1, forward strand.
GGGGATGCCGCTCATTGCCTCCACAAGGGCGTCGTCGGCCTTGAAGCTGATGATCTGGTCCTTGCTCTGCACGGGCACCTCCGGGTCGGGTGATACATTGTAATACACACCCGTCGGTCCACATGAAGCCAGAGCCTTCGGCGATCACGTCGGCCCCGCCGGCAGCGAATTCCGCCACCACTCACGGCGTTGCACTGAGAAAGGACGCCTCCAGCCCAGAGGCTCGTCGGCACGCCTTGACCGCTGTCAAGGCACGGTCGCGAGACGGCGTCGCATACTCGCGGAAAGGGAGACGATCATGAGCCACGAGAAGACCACGAAGACCGACCCCGGCGCCCTGCCGCCGTCCGAGATCCACCGGCTGCGCGAGGTCGTGGAGGTGGCGCCGGGCGCCATCGTCAGCCGCACCCTGATGCGGACCGCGGGCGGCAACGTGACCGCCTTCGCCTTCGACGCCGGCCAGGCCCTGTCCGAGCACACCGCGCCCTTCGACGCCCTGGTTCAGTGCCTCGACGGCGAGCTGGTGGCGACCATCGCGGGCGAGGACTTCGCCCTCGCCCCGGGCGAGGCGATCCTGATGCCGGCCGACGTGCCCCACGCGGTGCGCGCGCCGTCCCCGGCGAGGTGGCTGCTGGTGATGCTCAAAGCGCCGACGAAGTGACGGCCCGCCGGCCTCCGCCCGCCGGGGCCTGAAAGCAATTCGTCGGACGAATTGCGGCGGCGCGTCGGACGCGCCGACCGGCCCGGGCGGGACGCTGAGTCGCTCTCGCTCGGGTCAGTGGCAGTGGCAGTGACAGTGACAGTGACAGTGGCAGTGAACAGTGGCCCACGCCGCTGCGGTCGTCAACCTCTCCCTCTCCCTTGCGATGGCGATGAGCCCGTCGGGAGGGGGAGAGGGCCGGCCTCCGGCTCCGGCTCCGGCTCCGGGTCCGGATCCGGCTCGGGCGCCAGGTCGCCCGAGCCGGGGGAGGGTGGAAAACCCTCCCCTACGGGCGACGTGGGCATTCGCATCGGTGGTGCCGGTTTGGCGTCGTAGGGGCGGGTTTTATACCCGCCCTCACGGGCGTTGCGGCGGCTGGCAGCGCCAAACCCGAGCTCGGCCGCTGCCGCTGGTTGCTGCCCCTGGTCGCTGTTTGCTGCCGCCGACGCTGATCGCTGCCCCTGATCGCTGCCGCTGAATCTGCCACTGTCGCTGTATCTGCCGCTGCCACTGGCACTGTTTCTGTCCCCGTTCCTACCCGCCGGCATGGTCCCCTGCGGGTCCGGACCACTCACCACTCACTACTCCGCACCCGCTCCCCACGCCCGAAGCCCTCAACCCCCCACGACTCACGGCACCCGCTCAGAACCGGTCCCCGACCACCAGGTAGAAGCGATCCCGATCGTCGGTGCGGCCGTAGCCCAGGAACAGCGGCCCCAACGGCGAGTCGGCGCCGAGGAAGGCGCTCCAGCCGGTCTCGAGGCTCGAGCCGGTGATCGCCTGGTCGAGGCCGTAGACGTTGCCGGCTTCGAGGCTCAGGCCAACGTAGACCCGGACGTTGATCCCGGCCAGCCGGAAGCCGGTGAGGCGCCGGTAGGCGAGGAGCCGGGCGAGGGCCACCTTCTCGCCGACGAGCTCGGCGTCGCCGAGGCCGGAGAGCCGTCCCAGGCCGCCGAGCTTGAACAGGTTGATGTAGTCCTGGGTGGGCTCGAGGTTCTCGCCGTACTCGAGGTAGGGGGTGAAGGTGTTGCGGCCGGCGCTGAAGCTGTGCGACACGCGCAGGAAGGCGAGGTCGGTTTCGTTCTCCGCGCCGAGGGCCTCGGACGACCGCTCGTACCCGGCCGACAGCTCGGTGCCGCGGGTCGGGAAGGCCACCGAGTCCACGGTGTCGACCCGGAAGCCGAGGCGGAGGCCGCCGCGGCGTTCCTCGTCGCTCGGGAACGCGGGGTCCCCGATCCGCGGCAGCGCCCGGTAGTCCGCGGTGAAGGCGGTCGCGCGAAGCTCGCCCCAGCGGCCGACGACCCGGCCGGCCGCGAGCCTCGCCTCGGCGCTCTCGATCTCGTACTGGACGAAGGGCATCCCGTCGGACCAGAGATCGACGAGCTCCCGTCGGAACTCCACCGCCGGAGCGGCGAACCACCTCATGCCGGGCTCGAGGGGCTGGTAGAGCTCGCTCGAGAAGACGTTGACGGTGCCGAGCTGGAACGCGTTCTCCCACTCGCCCCCGAGGCGGTTGACGGGCAGCAGCTGGTGGCGGGCGGCGATGGTGTAGCTGGTGTTGCCGTCGAAGTCGTCGGAGAAGCCGAGTCCGAGCTGGACCGAGCTGCGGCCGGCCTCCGGCGGTGGGGTGGTGACCACCAGCTCGCGCTCGCCGTCGACCTCCTCGAAGCGAAAGTCGATGATGCCGAAGGCTCGCAGGCCATGGAGCTCCAGCACCCGCCGGGCGAGCTCGCCGAACTCGAAGGCGTCGCCGGGAGCGATGTCCAGCGCCCGGCGCACGACCGCGTCGCCGAGGCGCGAGCCGTTCTCGATCCGCACCCGGTCCACCGTGACCGGCTCGCGGGGGCGCCGCCTCTGCCGGTCGAGAAACGCGCTGAAGCGGTCGTCGTCGACGGCGTACCGGACGAGGTCGCCGGCCCGGCCGCGGGCGTCCTTCTCGCCGAGCTTCACCGCCTCGGTGGTCCGGTTGAAGTCGTAGAACGCGATGTCGCCGAGGTCGGGCTCGAGCAGCACATCGTCGCCGTCGAGCAGCGCGACGTCGCGGTCCCGGTAGCCGGCGGTCAGCAGGCTGGTCATCTGCTGCGACACCGAAAGGAAGTCCCACGTCTGCGAGGGATCGATCGGGCTCGAGATGTCGACCGCGATCACGGCGGTCGCGCCGAGCTCCTTGGCGATGCCGATGGGCAGGTTGGCCACCGCCCCGCCGTCCACCAGGAGCCGTCCGTCGACCCGCATCGGGGCGAAGGCGGCGGGGATGGACATGGAGGCGCGCATGGCGGTCGACAGGCTGGCCTCGGAGATGACCACCGGCCGCCCGGTCTCCAGGTCGGCGGCGACGGCACGGAAGGGAATGTTGAGCTCGTCGAGGCTCCGCCCCAGGGCGGATCGGGCCTGGAGGGCGTCCATCAGCAGCTGGAGGCTCTGCCCGCCGAGAATCCCCGACGGCAGGTAGGGCCGCCACCCCTTGAAGCGGATCCGGGCCTGGATCAGGACCGGTCGGTCGTCCTGCTTGCGGCGGAAGGTCTGGTCCGGACGAGGGACCTCGTCCGAGAAGACCGCGTTCCAGTCCATGGAGGCCAGCAGCTCCTCCATCTCCTCCGGCGACCAGCCGGCGGCGTACAACCCGCCGATGATGGAGCCCATGCTGGTGCCGACGATCAGGTCCGGCGCCACCCGGAGCTCCTCGAGGACCTTCAGGACCCCGACATGGGCGGCGCCGCGGGCGCCGCCGCCCGATAGCACGAGCGCCAACTTGGGCTCGGACGCCGCTTCAGGTGCCGGCGACGGCGGCGCCTCGGCAGCGGCTCCGGTCAGGGCCGCGGCGGTCAGACCGGCAGCCAGCAAAGCTGTCTTCCACGTCACGGAGCTGCCCCCCCTGGTCGAGATCGACGGCATTATCCACCGACTGTACCCTCCGGTCGAGTGCCCGGGATTCGAAGCCCCCGACGGGACCAAGAATCAATTGATCTAATAATCAATAATCTCAATGTTGGGTGTCGAAGTGAAACGGGAGTACACTCCAAGAGAACGGCTCGCCGGGCTGCTTCGGAATCGCTCGTGAGACAACCGACCCGAGCGGCAGGCGGCGGGGCGATGGGCCGTCTGGAGGTTCGCCGTATGCCGCATCAGCTCGTTCGCCGTTGGTCGTGGTCGTTCGTGGTTGTCGTCCTTCTCGTCGTCGGACCCGGCGGCGCCGACGGCCTCTGGGTGGAGGTCTCGCCCGGCCCCGCCGGCTCGGCGCCGACGGTGTCGGTCCTCGATCAGGCTCGGGGCGTCGTCATCGACCTCGATCTCCCCGGCTTCTACCTCGAGGAGCGGTTGGTGGCGGGCGCCCCCTACGTCAAGCTGACCGTGCCCGGGTGCGGCGGCCATGGCCAGGTCGGCGCCCCGCACCTGCCTTTCCGGACGGTCCTGGTGCCGGTCGCCAACGGCCCCGCCGCCAGCCTGAGGGTTCTCGACTCCCGCTCGTCGGTGGTGCTCGACGGGGTCACCGTGATCCCCCAGCAGCCGCCCGCTCCCGACTGCGGCACCGCCGAGCCCGAGACCGTGGTCGACGACAAGGCCTACGCCGCGGACGCCTGGCTGCCAGCGGCCCCGGCCCGCATCGCCGACGACGTGGTGGTGCGCGGCCAGCGCTTCCTGGTGGTCGAGATCAGCCCCCTCGCCTTCAACCCCGCGCGGCGCGAGGTGGCCGCCCACGCCCGCCTGTCGGTCGCCGTGGATCTCGTCGGCGAGGTCGACGCCGCCGCCGAGGCGCGCAAGGCCGAGCGGGTGAGCCCGTTGTTCCCGACGCTCACCGACCTCGAGGGGCCGGCGCCCGCCGACAGCAGCCCCACCGGCGTCGAGTACCTGATCGTCGCCTACGACCCGCTGATCCCGGCTCTCGAGCCCCTCGCCCAGTGGAAGCGCCGCAAGGGCCTGACCGTCGAGATCGTGCCCATGAGCACCATCGGCACGACCTCGGCCCAGCTCAAGGCCTTCCTGCAGGCTCGCTACGACGCCGAGGAGGACCTCACCTACGTCCTGCTCGCCGGCGACCATCCGATGGTCCCGTCCGAGGACGTCGGCGGCGGCATGGTCAGCGACCTCTACCTGTCGTGCCTCGACGGCGCCGACTACTTCCCGGACGTGGTGATGGGTCGGATCGCCGTCCAGGCCGCCATCGACTGCGAGCACGTGGTCGACAAGATCCTCACCTTCGAGCGCGACACCGTGCCGGGGGCCTGGCACGGGGACTACCTGATGGCCGCCTACCTTCAGGATTACAACGACATGAACTGCCGGGCCGACCGCTTCTTCTTCGAGACCGGCACCCACACCATGCACTACATCCGGGACGTGGTCGGGATGGGGATCTTCACCGCGGCCACCAGCGACAACTTCAGCTGCACCCCCTACACCTGGCGCGAGGACGCGACCTGGTACCCGCACCGCCCGCCCGGCTACGCGTTGCAGCCCGTGCCCCAGGCCGACGCGGATCTCATCACCTCGTCCTCGGTCTCGACCCAGGACATCACCGACGCCATCAACGCCGGGGTCAGCATCGTGCAGCACCGCGACCACGGCGGCGAGACCGGCTGGGGGGACCCGCCGTACCACAACTCGAACGTCAACGCCCTCGCCAACGGCACCATGACCCCGGTGGTGTACTCGGTGAACTGCCTCACCGGCACCTTCAACATGACCGGCGACTGCTTCGCCGAGGCCTTCATGAAGAAGTACCCCGGCGGCGCGGTGGGGGTGATCGCGGCGACCGACGTCAGCTACTCGGGTCACAACGATCTGCTGGTACGGGGCGCCTACGACAGCTTCTGGGACGGCTACGACACGGACGACGGCGGCAACATCTACCCGCACTCGTTCCGGCCCGCCGAGGCCTACCTGTACGGCAAGTACTACATGTACCACTGGGAGGGCGCCGGCTCGACCACCCAGCTCGAGTTCGAGCTCTTCCACTGGCACGGCGATCCCGAGATGCGCGCCTTCACCGCGGTCCCCGCGACGCCCGCGGTCGGCCTCGACCCGACCGTTCCGGTCGGCTCGACCAGCCTGACCGTGACCGTCGACGTGGACGGCGCGCTCGTGGCGGTCACCGACAACGGCTCGCTGCTCGGGCGCGCCATCTCGGCGGGGGGCATCGCCGTGATCGCCCTCGACCCGGTGCCGGAGGACCCCGGCACCCTGGACGTCGTGGTCACCGGCCACAACCTGGTGCCCTGGCAGGGCACGACCGAGGTCATCGTGCCGACCGGCCCGTGGATGGTCCACCGCGGCCACGTCTGCGATGACAGCGCCGGCGACGGCGACGGCATCGCCAACCCGGGCGAGACCATCGTGCTCCCGGTCACCGTGGAGAACGTCGGCGCCGACGACGGCACCGGCATCGCGGGCGTGCTGAGCTCGGGGTCGGCCCACTGTGCGGTGACCGACGCCGCCGCCGACTTCCCCGACGCGGTGGTCGGCGCCCAGGTCCAGAGCCTGCCCGATCACTTCGCCGTCGCCCTCGACCCGGGCACCGCCAACGGTCACGTCGCGGTGCTGACCCTGGACTGGGGCGCCAGCGGCGGGTACTCGGGCGCGACGGTGTTCTCGCTGCCGGTGTGCGAGCACCTTGTCATCAGCGACGTGACGACGGGCTTCGTCAGCAACGACTCGGCGGTCATCACCTGGACCACCAACGTCCCGGCGACCTCCCGGGTCACCTACGGCACCGATGTACCGGCGACGGTGGTCGAGGACGGGCAGCTCGGCACCGCCCACGAGGTCGAGCTCACCGGCCTCGATCCCTGTGTCGAGTACGTCTTCGAGGTGGGCTCGAGCAGTCCGGGCTGTTACACCGTCACCGATGACAACGGCGGCAGCTACCACGCCTTCATGACCACCGCCGGAACGCCCGTGGTGGTGGACGCTATCGACACCCCAGTGTCGATCCCGGACGCCAACACGGCCGGGGCGAGCTCCCTGATCACCGTCGTCTCGCCCTACGACGTGGTCGACGTCGACCTGCTTGTCAACATCACCCACACCTACACCGGAGATCTCGAGCTCTTCCTCATCGGCCCCGACGGCACCACGGTGCTGTTGTCGGACCAGCATGGCGGCAGCGGCAACAACTACACCGACACCCACTTCGACGACGAGGCGGCGACGCCGATCGCGAGCGGCAGCGCGCCGTTCACGGGCTCGTTCCAGCCGGACCAGCCGCTGGCCGCCCTCGACGGCCAGCCGGCCGCGGGGGTCTGGACCTTCAAGGTGGTGGACCGCCTGGGCGGGGACATCGGCACCATCGATGCCTGGCAGCTGCAGCTCACCGTCAACGAGCCGTGCGACGTGGGCGCCCTCTTCGCCGACGACTTCGAGGACGGCACGACCGGCGCCTGGTCCCTCGTCGTGCCCTGAACCCGACCTCGGGATCGGTGGTGGCCGTTGCCAGGGGGGTCGGAGGCCCGGGCATTGCGCTTCCCGCGGGTACGAACTCTCCGGAGGGCCGGAGAGGGGGTCGGCTGGCTTACGGCCACCCCGATCGTGAGGTCGGGTCTCGAACCCGACCTCGGGATCGGTGGTGGCCGTTGCCAGGGGGGTCGGAGGCAGCAATCAGGGACAGCGATCAGGGTCAGCGGCAGCGAGCAGCGGCAGTGATCAGCGTCCGCACCGCCAACCGCACCCGGACCCGGACCCGGACCCGGCATCCGTTCGGGAGCGGGAGGGGGAATGCCTCAGCTGTCCTCCCGGGCCAGTCGGCGCGTCCGACGCGCCGCCACAATTCGTCCGACGAATTGCCGCCACTGCCACTGAGCCCCGGAACGCCCGGGCAAGGCCGGCGAGCCGCCGGCCCTACAATGGGGCACGCCGACCCGTTTGCGTCAGGGCTGGGGATGGAGCAACCGCCAGGTCATGGCCCGGACCTCGTCGAAGAGAGAGATGGCGACCAGGGCTCGACTGCCGTCGATGGCGCCGGCTCCGACAAGCAGCCTGAGATGCGTGTCGACCTCCCGGGCGGAGCCGTAGGCGACGCGCCAGTGGTAGGCGCGGTCTTTCCCGAACCGACCCTGACCCTCGGCGAGGTTGGCCGCCACGGAGGACGCGGACCGGACCACCTGGTCGGCGAGGCTCCTGAGGTGGGCTGGCAGGCGTGAGACGAGGCTGATGGCGATGCCCGCGGCCTCGACGGCCTTGCGGTGGGCGGTGAGCTCGTTGACGGATCGCGTGTCGTGCATGGTCACCTCCGGGTCGTTCATGGTCCTCTCACCCAGTCGCCGGGGCGTTCCGGGTCAAGGGAGGTTGGTTGGGCGGGCGCCCTTGACGCGGGACGGCCCGGCGACTATTCGCCGCTCGGAACGACCCGGAGGTGAACATGCCGGCGGGCCGCTGCGGGGGTCAGCGGTCGGGTCAGTGGCAGGGACAGTGGCAGCGACAGGTTCAGTGGCAGTGGCAGGGTTCGGAGCCGGAGCCGGTCCAGGACCCGGATCGGGGTGCCGGCCCTCTCCCCCTCCCGACGGGCTCATCGCCATCGCAAGGGAGAGGGAGAAGGAGAAGGAGAGGGAGAGGTTGACGACCGCAGCGGCGTGGGCGACTGTTCACTGCCATTGCCACTGCCATTGCCACTGCCACTGCCACTGCCACTGCCACTGCCACTGCCATTGCCACTGCCACTGCCATTGCCACTGCCACTGAGGCTGAGCTGGGGAACGCCCGGGCAAGGCCGGCGGGACGAGGCGGGGGTCAGCGGCAGGGGCAGTGACAGCGACAGCAATCAGGGACAGCAATCAGGGGCAGCGGCAGGGTCAGCGGCAGGGTCAGCGGCAGCGAGCAGCGTCCGCACCTGCACCAGGACGCGGTCCCGGAACCGGAGCCGCACCCGGAGCCTGGGTTCCACCCGGCTGTGGCGTCCACCCGAGAGCCGCGGGGCAGCCGATCAGAGGGACACGTCGTCGGGCTCGTAGTACTCCCGGGGGTGGTTGCAGCACGGGCACTTGCCCGGCGGCTCGGTGCCCTCGTGGGTGTAGCCGCACACCGAGCACTTCCAGCGGATCGGCTCGTCGCGCTTGAAGACGGTCCCGTTCTCCACCATCTCGAGGAGCTTCCGGTAGCGCTCGCGGTGCTCGGCCTCGACCCGCGCGATCATCCGGAACAGGATGGCGGCCTCCTTGTTGCCCTCGGCCTGGGCCTGCTCGGCGAAGTCGGGGTACATGCTGGTGGTCTCGTAGTCCTCACCGCCGATCGCCTCGCGGAGGTTGGCGGCGGTGTCGCCGAGCTTGCCGGCGAGCTTGAACTCGTCGTAGGCGTGGCGCATCTCGTTGAACGCCGTCTCCTCGAAGATCTTCGCGATGTAGTGGTAGCCCTCCTTGCGGGCGACCTTGGCGAAGAAGGTGTACATGTTGCGGGCCTGGCTCTCGCCGGCGAACGCGGCCATCAGGTTGTCCTTGGTCTTCGACACGATCGGGTCCTCCTTGGGTGGTCTCACGGGTTGGCTTCGGGCTCGCCGACGTGGGCGACGGCGGTGTATCTCGCGATCTCGGGGCTGGTGGTCCTGAGGTCGTGGGGGCTCAGCCGGTGGACGTCGTCGTGGCCGGTGAGGCGGGCGAAGTCGGCGAGCTCCCGGGTCAGGGCGCCGAGGAAGTTGGCGACCCGCTGTGCCGAGAGCTCGATGTCGAGGCGGTCGCGCAGCTCCGGATCCTGGGTGGCGATGCCCACCGGGCAGCGGCCGGTGTGGCAGATCCGGTAGTGCTGGCAGCCGGCGGCCATCAGGGCCGCCGACGCGAGGGCGACGGCGTCGGCGCCCATGGCGAGGGCCTTGGCGATGTCCGACGAGGTCCGGAAGCCGCCGGTGACGATGAGCGACACACCGTCGGCGCCGCGCTCGTCGAGAAACCGCCGGGCCCGGGCGAGAGCGTAGATCGTCGGGATCGCGGCGGCGTCCTTGACCGCTTTGGGCGCCGCCCCGGTGGCGCCCGGCCGGCCGTCGACGGTGACGAAGTCCGGCCCGGCCGCCAGGGCGACGGCGAGGTCGGCCTCGATGCGGCCGGCGGCGAGCTTGACCCCGATCGGCTTGCCGCCGGTGGCCTCCCGCAGCCAGTCGACCTTGGCGCGGAGCTCGTCGGCGTCGCGGATGTCGGGGAAGCGGGCCGGGCTGACGATGTCCTGGCCGGCCGGGAAGCCGCGGACCGCCGCGATCTCGTCGGTGACCTTGGAGCCCGGCAAGTGGCCGCCGAGGCCCGGCTTGGCCGACTGGCCGATCTTGATCTCCACGGCGTCGACCGCCCGCAGGTTGTCGTGGGTGACCGAGTAGCGGTTGGGGATGTACTCGAAGATGTAACGGTGGGCCGCGGCCAGGCTGTCAGGCAGGATGCCGCCCTCGCCCGAGCACATGGCGGTGCCGACCGCGGCACTGCCCTTGGCAAGGGCGATCTTGGCCTCGCGGGACAGGGCGCCGAAGGACATGTGGCTCACCGTCACCGGCGTCTCGAGCACGAGGGGGGCCTTCGCCCGCGGACCGATGACGGTGCGGGTGCTCACCGGCTCGTCGTCGTTGAGGGGGAGGGTGGCGAGCTGGGCTCCGCAGATCAGGATCCCGTCCCAGGACGGCACCGGCTTGGTGGTCCGCATCGGATCGAGGACCGACTCACCGGTGATCGCCATCTCCTGGATCACGGCCAGGTCGGCCTCGACCGGGCTGCTCTCCCGCCGCCACTGCGCCAGGTAGGTCCGAAGACTCCCCGCGTCCGCGTCCGCGTCCGTTCCCGTTCCCGCGCTCGGTTCATCGCCGCCAGCCTTGCCGTCCCCCTCGGGCTCGAAGAAGCTCGCGTCCGCCGTGCACACCGGGCAGACCCAGCCCTCCGGCAGCTCGCCGAGGGGGACCCCCTCCACGTCCTCGTCGTACACGTAGCCGCACACCGAGCAGACGTAGCGCATGGATCCTCCACTGAATCAGGAATGATTCTAAGCGAAGGTGCCAGACATATGCTGAGACGAGGATTCAGTCTGGGTTGATGGTCTCGAGATTCCTCACGCCATCGTGCTTTGGATCGGGCTCCCCCTCCGGCCACTGCGACCGGCTCCATCGCGTTCGTTCCCGCCGGGGGTGACTGTTTTAGAGTGATCGCTCTACCACCGCTCTCGCGGAGTCAGCCAGGTCGGCACCCGGAGGCCCTTGACATCCGGCGGCTCGAGCCGTACCTTGGAAAATAGATAGAACGTTCTACTCAACCGCGAGGTCCCACGAGATGGCACGACAGGCTCCAACCCGAGACCGGCTGGTGAGGACGGCCGGCGAGCTCTTCTGGAGCCAGGGCTACGCCGGTACTGGCGTGAGCCTGATCATCGAGCGGGCGCGGGCGACCAGCGGCAGCTTCTACCATTTCTTCGCCACCAAGGACGATCTGCTGCTGGCGGTGCTCGACGAGGTCGCCGACAACCTGGACGCGGTGCTCTCGACGGCGGCAGCGGCGGCCGCGGCGCCCGTCGACCGCATTGCCCGCGTCGCCGAGGCCTACCGGCAGAGCCTGGAGGGGAAGCCACCGGCCTTCGGCCTGCCCCTCGGGAGCCTCACAGGCGAGCTCGGAGCCGACCACGCCGACGCCAGGGCGCGACTCGCGGGCCTCGTCGAAGTGCTCGTCTCGCGGGTGGAGAGCTGGCTCGCCGAGGCCGCCGAGACGCTGCCGGCGGCCGCCGATTCACGCCGCCTCGCCGAGCAGGTCGTGGCGTCGCTGGAGGGCGCCGCGGCCATGGCCCGCGCCGGCGGCGACGCCGGCATTCTCGACCGGGTCGCGGCCGAGCTCGGACGCCGGCTCGAGCCGGAGGCCGCCGGCTCGGGCTTCCGGAAACGACCGGCGCCGGCCCGCCGTGACAGCGACGCCCTGGACTGGAGGGCATGGTGAGCGACCGGCGACGGACCGTCGACGAGGCCCGGGTCCGGGAGCTGGTCGAGCGGGCCGTGGACCGGATTCTCCAGCGAGCGGACGAGACGACGGCGGCCGATCCCGACACCATCGCCCTCGGCTGCGACCACGGCGGCTACCGCCTCAAGGAGGCCCTCAAGGCGCACCTCGAGTCGACCGGACACCCGGTGCGGGACTGCGGCACCACGAGCACCGACGCCGTCGACTATCCCGACTTCGCCCACGCCGTGGCCGAGCTCGTGGCGAGCGGCCGGTGCCGGGCGGGGATCGTCGTCGACGGCGCCGGCATCGGCTCGGCCATGGTCGCCAACAAGGTGCCCGGGGTCCGGGCCGCCCTGTGCTACGACCTGTCGTCGGCGCGCAACAGCCGCGAGCACAACCACGCCAACGTGCTGACCCTGGGTGCGGGCCTGATCGGCGAGGCCCTCGCCAGGCAGATCGTCGACGAGTGGCTGGCCACCGACTGGGGCCCGGGCCGGCACGCCGCCCGGGTGGCGAAGATCACGGCCGTGGAGTCGCGCTACGCGGCGAGGCGGCCGGCGGGGAGCGGAGGATGATCGACCGCAACGAGCTCGTCGAGACGGTCACCCGGGAGGTGCTGGCCGTGCTCACCGCAAGCGGCGCCGGCCTCGACCTGGACAACGCCCACCAGGCAGTGGCCAACGGCGCCGCCCGCCTCGGCTACTCGGGCGACGGCGCGGCGGTGCCCAAGGGCCTCGCCGAGTACATCGACCACACGCTGCTGCGGCCGGACGCCGCGCCCGAGGCCATCGACCGGCTGTGCGACGAAGCCGCCGAGTACCGCTTCGCGGCGGTCTGCATCAACCCGGTGTGGGTGAGGCGTGCGGCCCGGCGGCTTCGGGGCAGCCGGGTCACGGTGGCCTCGGTGGTCGGCTTCCCCCTGGGCGCCAGCGTGCCCGAGATCAAGGCCATGGAGGCCCGGCGGGCGATCCGCGACGGCGCCCGAGAGATCGACATGGTGATCAACATCGGCGCCTTGAAGGGCGGCGACCACGAGCTGGTGCGGCGCGACATCGCCGGGGTCAGCGACGCCTGCCGCGAGGTCGGGGCCCTCAACAAGGTGATCATCGAGGCGGCGTATCTCGACGACGAGGAGAAGGTCGTGGCGTGCCGGCTCGCCCAGCTCGCCCGCGCCGACTTCGTCAAGACCTCCACCGGCTTCGGGCCTGGGGGTGCGACGGTCTTCGACGTCGCCCTCATGCGCGAGACGGTGGGCGCCAAGATGGGCGTCAAGGCGGCCGGTGGGATCCACACCGCCGGCGAGGCGCGGGCCATGATCGCGGCCGGCGCCACCCGCATCGGCGCGTCGGCGGGGATCAGGATCGTCTCCGGCGAGGAAGGAGCTTCCGGTGAATCGTATTGACCTGCGGTCCTACGTCTTTCTCGACAGCCTGCAGCCGCAGTACGCGGCCTTCCTCGGCACCATCGCCCAGGGCTTCCTGCCCCTGGCCGGCGACGCGTCGCTGTACGTCGAGATCTCGCCCGGCATCGAGATCAACCGGCTCACCGACATCGCCCTCAAGGCGACCCGGGTGCGGCCGGGGATGCAGATCGTGGAGCGCTACTACGGCCTGCTCGAGATCCACTCGGCGGACCAGGCGGAGACCCGGGCCGCCGGCGCGGCCATCCTCGACGAGCTCGGGCTCTCGGAGTCCGACCGGCGCAAGCCGAAGATCCTGTCGAGCCAGGTCATCCGCCACCTCGACGACCACCAGGTCCAGCTCATCAACCGGATGCGCCACGGCCACATGATCATCCCGGGCCAGACGATGTACGTGATGGAGGTCGAGCCGGCGGCCTACGCCGCGCTGGCCGCCAACGAGGCCGAGAAGGCGGCCGAGATCAACATCCTCGAGGTCCGGGCCTTCGGCTCCATGGGCCGGGTCTACCTGGGCGGCGAGGAGAAGGACATCGACGTCGGCTGGCGCGCCGCCGTCGACGCCATCGAAGCGGTCACCGGCAGGGAGGGTGAGTGAAATGCCTTACGATGTAAATTCTTAATTCTTAATTCTTAATTCTTAATTCCTAATTATGAATTATGAATTATGGCTTCGGTGAATATTTGATGGAGGCTTCAGAGGCCTGTGATGGGAATTGAGAATTGAGAATTCAGAACTGAGAATTTTGGAAGGGAGTTTGTCATGGCAGAAGCGTTGGGCATGATTGAAACACGGGGCTTCGCGGCGATGGTCGAGGCCTCCGACGCCATGGTCAAGGCGGCCAAGGTCGAGCTGGTGTCGTACGAGAAGACCGGCGGTGGCTACGTGACCGCGGTGGTCCGCGGCGACGTGGCGGCGGTCAAGGCGGCGGTGGAAGCCGGCGTCCGCGCCGCCCAGAACGTGGGCGAGGTGGTGTCGACCCACGTCATCGCCCGGCCCCACGGAAACATCGACGCGGTGCTGCCCCTCGGACGGGGCGAGCCGGCGCCGGCCAAGCGGAAGGCCTGATGCTCCTGGGACGGGTCGTCGGCACCCTGGTGGCGAGCCGCAAGGACGAGGGCCTGACCGGCCAGACCTTCCTGCTGGTGCGTCAGCTCGACCTGGACGGCGGCGAGACCTCCGGCAGCGTGGTGGCGGTGGACGGAGTCGGCGCCGGCGAGGGCGACGTGGTGCTGTGGGCGTCCGGCTCGTCGGCGCGCCAGACCGAGGCCACCCGCGACCGGCCCTGCGACGCCGTGGTCATGGCCATCGTCGACAGCTGGGAGGTGGGCGGCGAGCTCCGCTACCGCAAGACCCCCGCCGACTCCCAATGGGCCAGCTGACGCTCCGGCGGGAAGGCCGATGCGGGCGTCAGAGCGGGTGCCTGGCTCCAACTTCGTTCGCCGCGAACGAAGTTGTGTGCCTGGCACCCCCACGGACGCCACCTGGAGCGTGTGAATGAGAACCATCACCGACCAGGAGATCCAGGCGATCATCGCCCGGGTGCGGCGAAGGGTCGGCGACCTGGACGCCCGCCGGACGCCGGTGCCGCCGGCGCCGGAGACCGCGTCGGGCGGCGGCATCCACGCCACCGTGGACGAAGCCGTGGCCGCGGCCCGCGTTGCCTTCGAGACCTACCGCGCCCAGGGCCTCGACGCCCGCCGCCGGATCGTCGAGCGGGTGCGGGCGGTGATGCGCGAGCACGCCCGCTCCCTGGCCGAGATGGCCCACGCCGAGACCGGCCTCGGCCGGGCCGAGGACAAGGTCCTGAAGAACCTGCTGGTCACCAACAAGACCCCCGGACCGGAGGACCTGGAGCCCGAGATCTGGACCGGCGACTTCGGCCTCACCCTGACCGAGCCGGCGCCGTTCGGGGTCATCGGCGCCATCACCCCGACCACCAACCCCACGGCAACCATCATCAACAACACCATCGCCGGCATCTCCGCCGGCAACGCCATCGTCTTCAACGTCCACCCCAACGCCACGGCGGTCTCGGTCCACGCCATCCGCCTCATCAACGGCGCCGTCGTCTCGGCCGGAGGGCCGCCGGACCTGGTGGCTGGCATCCCCGAGCCGACCATCGCCAGCGCCCAGGAGCTGATGAACCACCCGGGCGTGCGGATCCTGCTGGTCACCGGCGGGCCCGGGGTCGTGGAGGAGGCCCGCAAGACCCGCAAGCGGGCGATCCTGGCCGGGCCCGGCAACCCGCCGGTGGTGGTCGACGCCACCGCCGACCTCGAGCTCGCCGGCCGCGAGATCGTGCGCGGCGCCTCCTTCGACAACAACGTCATCTGCACCGACGAGAAGGAGGTCTTCGTGGTCGCCTCGGTGGCCGACCGGCTGCTCGAGGCCATGGTCGCCCACGGCGGCTACCTCCTCGCCGAGCACGAGCTCCGCAAGCTGGAGCGGGTGATCTTCACCGAGGCGCCCCACGGCGGCAGGCCCGGCAAGGTCAACCCTCGCTGGATCGGCCAGGACGCGGGCCGGATCCTGGCCGAGGTCGGGGTCCGGGGCGCCGACGACCGCCGCCTGGTCGTGGCCGACGTGCCCGTCGAGCACAGCCTGCTCTGGACCGAGCAGATGATGCCGGTGATGCCGGTGGCCCGGGTGCCCGACGTGGACCGGGCCATCGAGCTCGCGATCCGGGCCGAGCACGGCTTCGGCCACACGGCGTCGATCTTCAGCCGCAACGTCGACACCATCACCCGCATGGCCAGGGAGATCGACGTCAGCATCTTCGTCGCCAACGCCGCCACCCTGGCGGGCCTCGGCGACGGCGGCGAGGGCTTCACCTCGTTCTCGATCGCGAGCCCGACCGGCGAGGGCCTGACCCGGCCGCGAAGCCTGTCGCGGGAGCGTCGCCTCGCCGTTGCCGGCGGCCTGAGGATCGTGTGAGCCTCCTCGATCAGCCGGCCATCGCCCTGCTCGAGCTCGGCTCGGTGGCGGTGGGTGTGCTGGCCGGCGACGCCATGGTCAAGCGCGCCCCGGTGGCGGTGGCCTACGCCGGCACCGTCCACCCCGGCCACTACCTGGTGCTGGTGGCCGGCGACGTGGCGTCGGTGGACGAGGCCCACCGCGCGGGCCTCGACGCCGCCGCCGGCGCCCTCCTCGACGAGGTCTTCCTGCCGGCGGTGCACCGGGGCGTGCTGGGCGCCCTCCTCGGGCGTCGGGACGCGTCCGCGGGCGAGGCCCTGGGCCTGGTCGAGACCCGAACCGCCGCCGCCATCGTCGGGGCGGCCGACCGCGGGCTCAAGGCGGCCGGCGTCAGCCTGGTGGAGCTTCGCCTCGGCGACCGCCTGGGCGGCAAGGGCTACTGCGCCTTCTCCGGACCCCTGGCCGAGGTCGAGGTCGCCGTCGACGAGGCTGCGGGCTTCCTGGTCCCGCCCGACGTCCTGATCGCGAAGGTGGTGATCCCGCAGTGCCACGAGGAGATGCTGGGCAACCTCGAGGCCAGCCCCGAGTTCTGGACCCGGATCGCCCAGGGGGAGGGCTGAGGTGCACCTCGCCCGAGTCACCGGCACCGTCGTCGCCACCACCGTCACCCCCGGCCTCGAGGGGGTGCGGCTGCTCATCCTGCAGCCCCTCGACCGCCGTCTCGAGCCAGAGGGCGGGCCGGTGGTCGCCGCCGACGCGGTGGCCATGGCCGGGCCAGGCGAGCTCGTCTACTTCGTCGCCAGCCGGGAAGCGGCCCTGGCCCTGCCCGAGACCTTCGTCCCGGTCGACCACGCCGTGGTCGGAATCGCCGACGCCGTCTGCGAGGTGACGCCGTGAAGATCGGGCGGGTCGTGGGCACCGTGGTCTCCACCGTCCACCACCCGGCGGTCGAGGGCCGCCGGCTGCTCGTCGTGGACCTCCTCGGTCTCGACCTCGCACCCTCCGGGAGCTCCATGATCGCCATGGACGTCGTGGGTGCGGGCGCCGGCGAGACCGTGCTCGTCCTCGACGAGGGCAACGGCGCCCGCCAGGTCCTCGGCGACCCCGCTGCCCCGATCCGCACCGTGATCGTGGGGATCGTGGACGCTGTCAGCGTGGCCGGCTGACGGCTCGGGCCGCCGAATCTCCGGACCCGAACCCGGAGCCGGACCCGGACCCGTTCCCGCGCCCGTGCCCGACGTCCGGACCCGGAGTCGGTCGGGAGCGGGAGCGGCATCGACTCAGATGCGCGCCCCGGCCGGGCACCAGTAATTTTTCCGAGCGGGCCGCCTCGGGTATCCTCGAGCGATGATCGTGACATTCTCCGGCGTCGATTCAAGGGCTGCAGCGGGCATCCGGGCCGACCACGCCGGCGCCGTGCCGAGGGCGGGCGCGTCATGAGCGTGGACGTGATCCTCACCTTCACAGTTCTCGCCGTCGCCATCGTGCTCTTCGTCACCGAGGTCCTGCGCGCCGACCTGGTCGGCCTGCTGGTGCTGGTGGCCCTGGTCGTCCTCGGCCTGGTGACCCCCCAGGAGGGCATCTCCGGTTTCGCCAACCCCGCGGTGGTCACCATCTGGGCGGTGTTCATCCTGTCCGACGGGCTTGCTCGGACCGGCGTTGCCGCCGCTCTCGGCAACCAGGTGCTGAAGCTGGCCGGACGGGGCGAGGCGCGCCTCATCGCCGTGATCATGGGCAGCACCTCCGTGCTGTCGGCGATCATGAACAACGTCGGCGTCGCCGCCATGTTCCTCCCCGTCACCATGGACATCTCCCGCCGGACGCGGACCGCCGCATCGCGGCTGCTCCTGCCGATGGCCTACGGCTCCCTGCTCGGCGGCATGCTGACCCTCATCGGAACGTCGTCGAACCTGGTGGTCAGCGGTTTCATGCGCGACGCCGGGATGCAACCACTCGGCCTGCTGGACTTCACCCCGATCGGTCTGGTGATCACGGCGACCACGATCGTGTACATGCTCGTGATCGGGCGCCGGCTGCTTCCCGACCGGCAGACGCCGCAGTCGCCGTCGACGGCCGGCGACAGCGACGGGCAGCCGAAGCTCCGCCAGCTGTACGGGCTCGACGAGCGGCTCGCCGCGCTGGTCATCCCGGACGGCAGCCCGCTGATCGGCAGGACCCTGACCGAGAGCCGTTTCGGGCGGGCGCTCGGCCTCAACGTCCTGAACGTCGAGCGGCGCAGCGGCCGCCGCTACCCGCCGCAGCGCCACGTGGTTCTCGAGGCCGGCGACCGGCTGCTCGTCCTCGGCCGCCTGGACGTCATCGACGAGCTCTCCTCCCGGCCGGCCCTCGTGGTCGAGGACGACCTCCCCACCGCGTCCCGCCTGCTGACCGAGGAGCTCGGCCTCGCCGAGCTGGACGTCACGGTCGACTCGATGTTCAACGGCGGCACGGTGGTCGGCATGAACCTCCGGCACACCCTTGGGGTGAATGTCCTGGCCGTTCGCCGGGGCGACGAGGTCCGGCGCACGAACCTGCACGAGTTCGTCTTCGAGCCCGGTGACCGCCTGCTGGTGCAGGGCGCTCCCGAACGCCTCGAGGGGCTGCGCGACCAGCCGGGATACCGCCGGCTGAGTGCGGAGGAGGCCGACCGCTACCATCTCGAGGAGCGCCTGCGGTTCGTGCGGATCCCGGAGGGCTCAGGTCTCGTCGGGCAAACCCTCCGGGGCGCCCGTCTGGCGGGCAGCTTCGGCATCTCGGTGCTGGGTGTCATGCGCGAGGACGAGGGGTGCCGCATGCCCGAGCCGCTCCTCGAGCTGCGCGCCGGCGACCGGTTGATCGTGGGTGGGCGCGCGAGCGACCTCGAGGTCCTGCGCGGCCTCCAGGGTCTGACCGTCGAGCGGGACCCGTCCTTCGACCTCCGCGAGCTGGAGAGCGGGCACATGGTGCTGGTCGAGGTCATGCTGTCCCCGTCGACCACCTTGGCCGGAAAGACGTTGCGGCAGCTGCGTTTCCGCGAGCGCTTCGGGATCTCGGTCCTGGCGGTCTGGCGGGGCGACCGTCCGTACCGAACCGGGCTCGGCGACCACCCGCTGCAGTTCGGCGACGCCCTCCTGTGCTACGGGCCGCACGAGAGGTTCGAGCTCCTGGCGAAGGAGGAGGACCTGGTCGTCCTCACCTCGGCGGTCCAGGAGCGGCCCCGGGTGGACAAGGCGCCGCTCGCGGTGCTGATCACGGCGGGCGTGGTGGTCAGCGTGATCGCGGGGTGGCTGCCGATCTCCATCGCCGCCATCGCCGGCGCCGCGCTCATGGTGCTCGGCCGCTGCCTCACCATGGACGAGGCCTACCGGGCCATCGACTGGCGGGCGGTGTTTCTCATCGCGACGATGCTGCCGATGGGAGCGGCGATGCTGTCAACGGGCGGTGCGGCCTTGCTCGCCGGCGCCGTCGTCGACGTGGTCGGTCCCTGGGGCCCGACCGCGATCCTCGCCGGGATCACGGCGCTGACCCTGATCGTCAACCAGTTCATCCCCAGCGCCGCCAACGCGGTCGTCATGACCCCGATCGCGCTCGCCACCGCTGCCGGTCTCGGGGTCTCGCCGTACCCCTTCGTGATGGGCATCGCCTATGCGGCGGCCGCCAGCTTCATGACCCCCGTGTCCCACCCGGCCAACGTGCTGGTCATGAGCCCCGGCGGCTACCGATTCGTCGACTACCTGATCAACGGGCTGCCCCTGTCCCTGATCGTCTTCGGCGCCAGCGTCGCGCTCCTGCCGCTGGTGTTTCCGTTCTGAGGTTCCGCCCGCATCACCCGTGAACGGTCTGGCGCGCGCCGCCGACGCGACGATGCTCTCAGCCCGAACCGGTCTTCCGGCCGACAGTCGCACCGTCGCCAGGAGCGGCTCGTCGAGCACCCCGAGGCGACACGGCGCGGCTGGCGGTCGTGACGGTCGACCCACCGGCGAGCGCGTGAGCGCTCCTAGCCGATGAACACTCGGGATGGTACGCCGCTGGGCTACACTCGAGCCGGAAGGCCGGGCAGCGATCGGCCGCCGTCCGGTCGTGAGAATCCGGAGGCCCAATGGCGCCTATCGCCCAGTGGTTCACGGTCGTTGCGTCGGTGGCGCTGCTCGGAGCAGCGTCGGCCGGTACCGGGGCGGTCCGGATCCTGACCCCGGCCGACTTCAGCTACCTGGGCGCGTTCCGGGTCGAGTGCCCGGGCGACGCTTGCAGCTACAACCTCAACGACCTGTGCTCGGCGCCGGACGGCCGGCTTTGGGTCACCGACCACGTCTACGACTACGCGGTTCGCCTGATCGCCCCGCCCGCGACGCCGGTGGCGTCTCAGGTCTGGGACGAGCTGCCGGTCGCGGCGACCGTCGAGGGCCCCCACTCGACCGGGGGCTGCCCGGGCGCCGCCACCGACATCTCGGGGGTCGAGGCGATCGGTGACGAGCCGGCCACGACCTGCCGCGACTGGTACAACGTCACCGGCGACTACGCGCCGGTCTTCTACCGCCGGATCGGTGCGGCGATCGAGGAGATCGGGCCCCGGATGGCGCCCTTCCACCCGAACAAGTTCGGGGCCTACCTGTTCACGCTGCCGGTGGCGTGGGTCGCGGGCCAGGGCCTCGGCTCCAGGACGCTGGTGACCGGCTTCTCCCGGGAGGCCGGCGCCAACGGCGGCTCCCAGGGGCCGACCTTGTTCGCCTTCGACCCGGACAACCCCCTCGACGCCGTCGATCTCCTGTACTACCGCGAGATCTACCCCGGCTGCCCCTCCCAGGGGCAGTGCGACTTCCCGGGCTACGAGTCACCCGACTCGTGGATGGGGGCGGACTGGGTCGAGACGGCGGCCGGGCGGGCGGTGCTCGTGGCGGGGGTGAAGGCCGGCTCCACCTGCTACGGCTCGGGCGCCTCCTGCGGCGACCCCTGCCGCGACTCCCAGGGCTACCACGGCTACCCCTACACCGGCAGGATCCTGGTCTACGACCCTGCCGACCTGGAGTCCCGCCTGGCCGGGTCGCTGCAGCCGTGGGAGATCGTGCCCGCCGGCCACTGGGACCCGGCCGAGCTCTGGCAGCAGGCGTGCCCGGACGTCGGCGGCCTCGCCTTCGACGAGGCCTCGGGCCGCCTGTACCTGGCCGAGCGCCTGGTCGGGCCCTCCGGCGAGGGCATCGTCCACGTCTGGGAGGTGCGCGGCGCGGCCGTGATCTTCGCCGACGGCTTCGAGGACGGTGGAACAGGGGCGTGGAGCACCGTCGTGGGCAGCGGGAGCTGACCCGTGCTGCTGCCCATCGGCCACGACCAGACCACGGTCCGGAGGATGCCGTGGGTGACGCTCGGCATCATCGCGGGCTGCGTGGTCGTCTTCGTGCTGACCCTGCTCGCGCCGGGCGACGAGGGGGCGGTGCGCGAGGCCGAACGACAGGCTGTCGCGTTCGCCGTGGCCCACCCGTACCTCGAGCTCGACCCCCAGCTCAAGGGCTACGTCTACTACACCCTGAGGCAGCGGGCCGACGAGGTCGAGCCCCCTTCAGCCGACGAGCAGCGCGCCGAGCGGGCCGAGCTCGACCGCCTCGAGGCGGCCTACTTCGCGGCCCGCGACCGCCTGCCCTACTGGCGCTGGGGCGTGGTGCCCGCCGACGTCGAGCCGGCCGCGCTGGTGACCTACACCTTCGTGCACGGAGGCTGGTTGCACCTGATCGGCAACCTGTTCTTCCTCTACCTGGTCGGCCCGGCGGTGGAGGACGTCTGGGGGCGCTGGCTGTTCGCGGCCTTCTACGTCGCCGCGGGAGCGGTGGCGGCGCTGACCTTCATCGCCCGCTACCCGGACCTGGCGGAGCCGCTGATCGGCGCCTCCGGCGCCATCGCCGGGGTCATGGGCGCCTTCGCGGTGCGCTACTGGAGCTCCCGCATCACCTTCTACTACTTCGTGTTCTTCGTCCGGATCTACCAGGGCACCTTCGAGGCCCCGGCGGGGCTCATGCTCGGGCTGTGGGCCCTCGGCGAGCTCGCCTTCGCCATGGGGCTGTGGGGCTACCTGAGCGTTGCCGATCTGGGCGACGTCGGTTTCCTGGCCCACGTCGGCGGCTTCGTGTTCGGGGTCGGGGCGGCCTGGCTCGTGGGCGCGCTTCGCATCGAGGAGCGCTTCGTCGAGCCCGCGGTCGAGCGTCGCGAAACGGTGCACGAGGCGGCGGCGGTGGAGGAGGCGGTGGAGCTGGCTCGGCGGGGGCGCCACGAGCTCGCCCTGGCGAGGCTCTCCGCGGTCCTCGCCCGCGACCCGGGCGACGTCGACGCCGCTGCGGCTCTGTGGAACACCGCTGTCGCGGCCGGCGTGCCCTCGAAGGTCGTGCCCGAGGTGCTGCCGGCGCTCGAGGCGGCGGCGAGAGCCGGAGACGCCGGCCTGCCGGCCCAGATCTGGGCGGACCTCGTCCGGCGGGTCCCGGAGGCGGAGGTCGACCCGAGGACCGTGCTCCGGCTCGCGGAGCTGCTGATGCGAGAGGGCCTGCACGGCGACGTCGAGACCACCCTGCTGTGGTTCGCAGGCCGCGTCGACGCCCGAACCCCCGAGGGCCTCCTGGTCCGGTTCGCCCGGCTCGCGAGAGACCTCGGCGTGCCCGCTCCGTTCGCGGCCCTCGCCCTGGAGCGAGAGGACCTGTCGCCCGAGCTCGCGGCCGATCTCAGAGCTTGAGGGGGTTCTCGGCGTAGATCTTGGCGGCGTCGTAGAAGGCGCCGTTCTCGAGCACGATGTCGTCGTCGTTGCCGAACTCGCCGTCGGGGCCCGCCGAGATCAGGTTGTACTTGTCGATCCGGAGCAGCCGGTAGAGCAGGGGGTTGCCCCAGCCGTCGCTGCGCTTCATGTCCTCGCTGAGGTGGGGCGGTACCTCGTCGAGGGTCTCTGGGTAGGAGTTGCCGCCCTCCATGTTCGTTCCCATGTAGAGGTTGAGCATGGGCCCCCACTCCACCATGCGCTTCTCGGTCACCACTCGCGCCCCGCCGCAGGCCACGGCGACCACAACGAGCCCGACCACCACCACCAGCAGCTTCCGGTTCATCAGCACCTCCAAAATAATTCTCAATTTTTAATTCTAAATTCTCAATTCTGAATTCCCAATGAACCGACACCTACGACACTTCATAATTCATAATTCATAATTAAGAATTAAGAATTAAGAATTAAGAATCAAGAATCAAGAATCGTGCATCGGGATCTCCTTCCGCCCGAACTTGCGGTACAGCTGGCCGCCGGCCCAGACGAAGCGGGCGGTCTCGCCGGCGGTGCTCAGGGTCAGGCGGAGCTTGTCGCCGCAGACGGGGACGGTCACGACCTCGCCCGGAGCCCAGCTCGGCAGCGAGTGCTCGGTGCAGACGGTCGTGCTGCCGTCGCCCTCCACCGCCTCCACCAGCAGCCGGGCGTCGGGCCAGGCGTCGTCGTTGGCGTTGCTGACCCCCAGGGTGCCGTCGGCTCCGGGCGATGCCGCGATGGTGAGCTCCACGGAGTCGCACGCCAGCAGCGAAGCTGCCGCCAGCAGTCCGAGCAGGATCCTGCCGCAGGCCGTCATGTCGTTCCCCCCCTGGCGCGTCCGTGCGACCTGATGCGATCGTTGCCGGGTCGGTTCCCTTCGAGTGTAGCCAATCCCGCCGGTGCCCACCAGGCCGGGGCCGGCGGCCCGGTCTCGTGGCATCCCGGGGCTCGGGACCCGGGCTCTGACCCATGCGGGGTCACGCCCGGCGAGGTATGATCCGGGCGAGGCTGTCGATGGACCACGCCTTCGTGATTACCGAAGAGGGGGGCGAGAGCCGGCGGGTGCCGGTTGGCCCGTCCCTGGTTGTCGGCCGCGGCAAGGGCTGCGGCCTGATCGTGCGCGACCTCGCCGCGTCACGCCGGCACCTGGAGATCGTCCGGAGTGACGGCGCCTGGGAGTGCCGGGACCTGGGCAGCCGCAACGGCACCATCGTCAACGGCCGGCCGACAAGCAGCTGCCGCCTCGATCACGGCGACGAGATCGCCATCGGCGCCACCCGGCTCAGGTTCGAGCTCGGCGAGCCACCGCCGCCCTCCGAGGGCACCGGCGACCGGACCATGTTCCACCAGACCGTCATCGACGCCTCCGGCCGCCACCACGCCCCGCGGGCCTCGCGCTCGCGGGAGCTGCTCGAGGCGGCCTACGCTCTCCTGAACTCGTTGGCGTCCAGCTTCGACCAGTGCCAGCTGGTCGACCGCATCCTCGAGACCACCATGAACGCGGTCCACGCCCAGCGCGGGGCGGTGTTCTTCGCCGGGCCCGATCACCGGCTGCTGCCCTGCCCCGCGTGCGGGCAGGTCCACACGATCCGCGACGGGGCGCCCCGCCCGGCGAGCCTCGACGACATCACGATCAGCGAGAGCGTGGCCCGTCGGGTGCTGGCCGACGGCGAGAACGTGCTCTACCAGTCAGCCCGCTCGAACGACGCCGCGGTCGACCCGAGCGTCAGCATCGCGGCTCTCAGGTTGACCTCCATTCTCTGCGTCCCGATCCGGACCCAGGACCGGGTGCTCGGGATCCTCTACATCGACACCGACCTCGCCGACCACGAGTACACCGAGGACGACCTGCTCCTGGCCGCGGCGGCAGGCAACAGTGCGGGTCTCGCCTTGGAGAACGTGCGCGCCCACACCGAGCTGCTCTCCAAGCAGCGCATGGAGCAGGACATCGAGGCCGCGTGGACCATCCAGGAGAGCTTCCTGGTCAACGACTGGCCCACCGACGACCCCCGGTTCGAGGTCTACGGCGTGACCCGTCCGGCCCGGGTGGTGGGGGGCGACTTCTACGACTTCGCGCGCCTCGACGGCGACCTGGTCGGGATGCTCATCGGCGACGTCAGCGGCAAAGGGGTTCCCGCGGCCCTCACCATGGCCCTGCTGCTGGCCGAGTTCCGCCTCTGTGCCGCCGGGGCGGAGTCCACCGCCGAGGTGCTGCGCCGGCTCAACGAGCGAATGGTGGGGCGCAGCCGGCGGGGGACCTTCTGCACCGCGGCCCTGGTGGCCGTGAACCTGGACACCGGCACCATCATGGGGGCCAACGCCGGCCACCATCCGATGCTGCGCATCGCCGGCGATCGCGTGTCGACCTTCCTGCCCGCGTCGGGTCCGCCGCTGGGGATCCTGGCGGGCGCCGACTGGCGGGACGAGTCGTCGGTGGTGGCGCCGGGCGAGACCCTCCTGCTGTACACCGACGGCATCGTCGAGGCGCGGCCCGGCGCTGCTGGGAGAGCGTCCGACGGTGCGCGCGAGGAGTACGGCGTCGAGGGTCTGAAGCGGGCGATCCTCGCCGCCGACGACCGCACGCCGCGGGGCCTTATCGGCGCCGTGCTCGCGGACGTCGAGCGGTTCTGCCGACCGTCGGCGCCCCACGACGACTGCACCATGATCGCCTTGAGGGTCAACGGACATGGCTGATCCTGCCGGCCTTCGCCTCGAGGTGTGCTCCGACCCGCGGCTGCTGGGGCTGATCCGCGGGGTGGTCCGGAGCTGGATGGACGCCTTCGACCTGGTCGACGAGAAGCGCCGGCACGAGGTGGTGCTGGCGGTGGACGAGGCCTGCTCCAACGCCATGCGCCACGCCTACGGCGGGCGCTGCGATGAGACCGTGGACCTGGCCCTCGGCGCCTCCGACGAGTGGCTCGAGATCACGGTCAGCGACCGCGGCCGGCCGTGCCCGCCGGAGTGCCTCCGGCGGGAGCTGCCGAGGGTGACGAGCGCCGACGACCTGCGGCCGGGCGGTCTCGGTCTCGGGCTCATGCGCCAGGTCTTCGACGAGGTGCGGCTCTGCTCCGGACCGGAGGGGGGCAACTGCGTGGTCCTGCGGCTGCGGCGGGGCGGGAAGGACGGGGTCGACGGTGAAGGTCGAGTCTGAGGTGAAGGGCGACGTGATCGTCATCAGGGTCGAGGGCGACGTCGACCTCTACAGCTCGCCCGAGCTGCGGACCGCCGTGCTCAAGGCGGTCCCCCGGGCCTCCGCCGGCGTCGAGGTCGACCTGGGCCAGGTCACCTACATGGACTCGTCCGGGGTCGCGACCCTGGTGGAGGGCCTGCGCAGCGCCAACGAGCACGAGGTGCGCTTCACCCTGTCGGAGCCCTCCGAGTCGGTCATGAAGGTCCTCGAGCTCGCCCGGTTGGACAGCGTCTTCGAGGTGCGGCGGTCGTGACCGGCGAGCTCGTCGGCCGGGTCGGGCGGTGGGCGCTCGACCAGCTCGCCGCCGCCCTGAGGGTGTCGGTGCTCATGGTCGACACCGTGACCTGGCTGGTGGTGGCCCCGCTCAGGGGCAGGGGCTTCCGGTGGCGCTCGGCGGTCCGGCACGTGGTGGAGTACGGCCTCAGGTCGCTGCCCATCGTCGGCATGATCTGCTTCCTGGTCGGGGTGATCATCGCGCTGCAGGCGTCCTACACCCTCGAGCAGTGGGGCGCCAACCGCTTCATCGCCGACCTGGTGGCGGTGTCCGCGCTCAGGGAGCTGGCCTCGCTCATGACCGCGGTCATCATCGCCGGCCGCTGCGGGTCGGCGATCACCGCCGAGATCGGCACCATGGAGGTCAACGAGGAGATCGACGCCCTGGAGGTGATGGGGGTCAACCCGATCAAGTACCTGGTCGCGCCCAAGTTCCTGGCGATGGTGATCGCGGTGCCCGCGGTCACCGCCCTGGCCATGCTGATCATGATCGTCGGCGGCTGGGTGTCGGCGGTCCTGATCGTCGGGGTGGAGACCGAGATCTACCTCGAGCAGACGGTGAACGCCATCGTCGTCAAGGACCTGGTCAACGGCATGGTCAAGAGCCTGTTCTTCGGCCTGGTCATCGCCTGGGTCGGGGCCTATCGCGGCTTCCAGGTCTCCGGCGGCGCCGAGGGCGTCGGCCGGATGACGACCTCGTCGGTGGTGACCTCGATCTTCCTGATCATCGTCGTTGACCTGGTTTTCACGGTTCTGTTCTACTTCCTGTGACCATGAGTGCAAGCGCCGACCGACCGGAGATCGAGGTGGAGGACCTGGTGGTCGCCTTCGGCGACAAAGTGGTCCTCGACGGCGTCAGCTTCGCCGTCAAGCAGGGCGAGATCTTCGTCATCCTGGGCGGCAGCGGCTCCGGCAAGACCACCCTGCTGCGCAACCTGGTCGGGCTCATGCAGCCGCGCTCGGGCCGGATCCTGATCCAGGGCGAGGACTTCACCGCCATGTCCGAGTCCGAGCGGGTCGACTTCCGCCGCCGCATGGGCATGTGCTTCCAGAGTGCCGCCCTGCTCGGCTCGATGTCGCTGGCCGACAACGTCGCCCTGCCCCTGCGCGAGCACACCCGACTCGAGGAGTCGACCATCGACATCATGACCCGGATCAAGCTCGAGCTGGTGGGTCTGAGCGGCTACGAGGACTACCTGCCGGCCGAGCTCAGCGGCGGCATGCGCAAGCGTGCGGGGATCGCCCGGGCCATGGCCATGGATCCCGAGCTGATCTTCTACGACGAGCCGTCGGCCGGGCTCGACCCGATCGTCGCCGCCGGCATCGACGACCTGATCCGGACCATGCGCTCCACCTTCAACCTCACCAGCGTGGTGGTCACCCACGAGATGGAGAGCGTCCGGTTGATCGCCGACACGGTGTGCGTTCTGCACCGCGGCCAGGTCGCCGGCATCGGGACCCTCGACGAGCTCGAGCGCTCCGACCACCCCTACATCCAGCAGTTCTTCGAGCGTCGGCCGGACGAGCCGGGCACCGACGACGAGGCCTGGGCCCGGGCCCTCACCGGCGCCGGCTGAGACGGGAGGACCATGCCTGTCGAGAAACGCAGCTTCACCGTGACCGAGATCAAGGCCGGCGTCTTCGTCCTCGCCGCCGTGCTCACTCTGGCCGGCTTCGTGGTGCTGATCCGCGGCTGCGGCCTGGCGGGCGAGGAGGTCAAGCGCTTCAGCGCCGACTTCGGCAGCATCCACGGCCTCAACCTCGGCGCCGAGGTCCGCTTCGGCGGCATCAAGGCCGGCAAGGTGACCGCCATCCGGCCCGACCCGGACAAACGGTCGCGGATCCTGGTCGGTTTCCAGGTGCACGACGGGATTCCGGTGAACCGGGACAGCGTCGCCACCATCGAGCAGATCAGCCTGACCACCGGCATGCACCTGGAGATCTCCACCGGCAGCCCGGATGCGCCGCTCCACGAGTCCGGCGACCACATCACCTCGCGGGACGGCGGCGGCGATTTGTTCAACGTCCCGAACCTGGAGGGCGTGATCACCCGGCTCGAGACGGTCCTCGACGGCCTGGTGACCCTGCTCGGGGTCGACCGGGCGCAGGCCGAAGCTGCCGCGACCGGGGAGGAGGTCGTGAACCTCGCCCGGGTCACCGCCGCGCTGGAGCGGGCGCTGACGGCGGGCACCGCCACCATCGAGAATGTCGGTGAGGCGGTGGCCGAGAACCGGGACGACCTGCGTGAGCTGGTCGAGCGCCTGGCCGACGTCACCGAGGCCGCCGACGAGCTGATCGTCAACCTGAACGAGGCGGTGGCGGAGAACCGCCCGCCCCTGCGCGCCGCCACCGGCAACCTCGAGCAGCTCACCGACGACGCCGTCCGGCAGCTCGACGCCCTGACCGGGTCGCTGACCGTGACCCTGGACTACCTCCAGTCCAGCGCCGGGGCCGCCAGCGCCCTGGTGGACGACCAGGGGCCGACCCTCGAGCAGATCCTCATCAACCTGGAGGCCGTCACCCGCAACCTGCGGCAGCTTTCGGGCCGCCTGGCCGAGCAGCCCAACGCCCTGATTCGCGGCCTCGAGCCTCGGGGCCGGAGGAACGGAGATTCACCATGAGGGCGACCGCCACCGTCGCGGTGTTGGTGCTCGTGCTCGGCGCCTGCGCCTCGAGCCCCGATCTCGACTTCTACACCCTCGACATGACGCCGTCGGGCCGCGCCGAGCCCGCGGTCAACCTCGAGGTGGAGCGCTTCACGGTGACCGGGATGCTGGCCCGCGACCCGATCGTGGTTCAGCACTCCGAGACCGGGATCGACTTCTACGCCACCGACCGCTGGGCCGCCAGCCTCGGCGAGCTCGTCGAGCGCAAGCTCCAGGCCGAGCTCTCTCCGTCTCGCGAAGGGCGCCGGACCCTGGTGGTGGGGGGCGAGGTCATCGCCTGCCACCAGGTGGACGTGCCGGGCGGTGCCGAGGCCCGGCTGGCCCTGGCGGTGACCATCCGCGAGGCCGGCTCACCGCGACGGGGGCAGCCGCTGCTCGCGAAGACCTACGAGGCGACGCGGCCCGCCGAGACCGCCAGCGCCGGGGCCGTGGTGCGCGCGCTGTCCCGGGCCGCCGAGGACATCGCGGCCGAGATCGCCGCCGACGCGTCCGCGCTGCCCGAGCCCGAGATCGAGAGCGAGTGAACCGCGAAGACGCGAAGAACGCGAAGACATCGCACGAACGGATCGAATCCGATGCCGATGGAGCGGCAGACGTCTCGAGAGAATCTCCGACACCTGGCACCGTCAAGTTCGAGTTCGCCCGGCTCTGAGCCTGCGATGTCTCTGCGCCTCTGGGTTGAGTTGTGATGGTGCGACGTCTTGGCGTTCTTCGCGTCTTCGCGGTTCAGACGACGACCTCGCCGGTGCGCCTGGGCGCGTCACTGCGAGGTGGGGGTGGGATCGGGGTCGAGGAGGCGGTCGGCGAGGAAGCGCCAGATCTCGCCGCGCATCCAGTTGAGGTACAGCGGCGTCATGGTGAAGAAGGCGCGCCGGTGGCTGGCGTCGATGACCCAGCGCTCGGGCCGGCCCATGGCCTCCCAGAGCGCCTCCCGGGCGTCGGCCGGGATGCAGTCGTCCCTGGCGGCCTCGAAGATCAGCACCCCGGCCGGGTCGACCCGCCCCGGGTAGCGGGCCGGGTCCACGTGGCGGTAGATCGGCTCGAGGCGGGCCTCCATCTCGTCCCGGCTCCAGCCGAAGAGCTCGGCGGCGCGGTCCTGGATGGTGGCAGTGCGGGAGCCCTCACAGCGGGCGATGACCCGGTGCGGGAAGGCCCCGCCCACGACCAGGACCAGGGCCGCGATTCTGTCGTCGTGGGCGGCCACCACCGGCGCGACGATGGCGCCATGGCTGAAGCCGACCAGGCCGAAGCGTTCACCGTCGATCTCGGGGCGGCCCTCGGCCCAGTCCAGGAGCCGGCGCACGTCGACGACGGTGGTGGTCTCGCGCTCGGCGCCCTCTTCCCAGATCCCCACGAACTCGGTCTCGTCGGTGGCCTCGCCCAAAGCCGGCCAGTCGATGAGGAAGCTCGGGCCGAGGACGTTGAGGACGTGGAGGGCGCCGTCGCTGCGCCGCTTCACCGCTTTCGTGATGGCGTCGGAGGGGTAGAGGTGGCGGCCCCAGATGGGCAGGATGACCACGGCGGGGTGGGCGCCGGGGAGGGTGCTCCGGTGGTAGTCGACGGCGACCAGGTCGCCGGGCTGGCCGTTGTCGCCGACCGACGGGAACTCGAGGCGCCGCACGGTGTAGAGCCGCCCGGTGTCGACGACGTGGTTGGCCGGCTCGGCGGGCAAGGCCTCGGAGGCGAAGCGGGCGTCGGGGTCCGACCGGACACCCTGGACGCCGGCGGTGGCGTCGAGGGGGCGGTGGTCGATGGAGGCGCAGGCCGAGGCGAGCACCGCGGCGGCGGCGGCGAGCCACTGCCGGGCGGGTTGCGTTCGGGGGGGCGGCGCGTGCATCGGATCCACCCCCCGTCAGAACCGGAGCAACGCCTCGAGCATCACCGTGCGCCGCAGGACGTCGCCGAAGACGTGTTGCTGCACGGCCTCGTCGAAGAGGTTGAGGACCTTGAGGTTGGTGGTCAGCCGGCCGGACTGCCAGCGGCGGCCGGCGCTGATGTTGACCAGGGTGTAGTCGTCGCTGTAGCCGTAGTAGAAGGGCTGGAGTCCCTGGGCGAAGAAGGCCTCGTCGGAGTGGTTGACGGTGAGGCTGCCGAGCCACGTGCGGCCGTTGTAGGTGGCGCCCAGGTTGAAGCGGTTCTCGGGCGGCGTGTGGATGGTGTCCGAGGGCGGCCGCATGGGGTCGCCGATGGGGTCGAGGGGCTCGGGCAGGCGCTGGTAGGAGTAGTTGGCGAACACGGTCAGGCCGCTGCGGAGGGTGTGGCTCACCGACAGCTCGACCCCGGCGTTGCGGATGCCGCCGATGTTGAGGGCGAGGACGTCGGACGGGAAGCGGATCCCCATCTGGGCGAGGAAGTCGATGACGATGGGGTTGAGCGGCCACCCCGGCGGCGGTTTGTCGGACGTGTAGTAGGGATCGATTCCCGCCTCGATCAGAGCCTCCTTGGACGGCGAGGTGGCGATCTGGTTGCTGAGATCGCTGACGTAGGCGGCGAGCTCGAGCCTCGTTCGGCCGCCGTTGAGGGTCGCCGTGTAGCCGACCTCGACCTGCTCGATGGTCTCGGCCTCCAGGTCGGGGTTGCCCCAGGTGTTGACCACCAGGGGGAAGTCCTCCTCGAGGCGCGGGTCGAACATGCTGACCGGGAAGTAGCCGCCGATGATGCTCAGCTCGAGGTCGTTCTCGATCGCCGACGGCGCCCGGAAGGCGCGGCTGTAGGAGAGCTTGAAGGAGTGGCCGTCGACGGGGGTCCAGATCAGGGCCGCCCGGGGCGAGACGTTGATGTCCTCCAGGTTCGAGAAGTAGTCGGCCCGGGCGGCCACGGCCAGCCTGAAGCGGCCGAGGTCGATCTCGTCCTGGGCCCAGATCCCGGCCTGGAGACGGTCGTCGGCGTCCTGGGCGATGGACAGGTCGAAGGTGTTGGCGCGGACGTTGCCGCCGAAGGACCACAGGTGGTTGCCCCAGAACAGGCCGGTCCAGCCCAGGTCGAGGTCGTAGACCCCGTTGGTGAAGTCGATGCGCAGGGGATCGCCCTCGGAGTCCAGGGAGATCAGGCTCGGCGCCTTGCCCTCGAGGTAGTTGGCGAAGACCTGGGCGCGGAAGCTGCCCCGGTTGTAGGCGACCTGGCCGTAGGCCAGGTTGGTGCCGCGCTCGGCGTCGAAGGGCCCGATGGGGGTCTGGATGATGCCCTCGGTGAAGGCGACGCCGGCGGCGTACAGGATCCTGCCCTCGTGCTCGAGCTCCTGGTCGATCCGGATGTCCAGCTTGGGCTGCAGGGTGCCGTTGTTGTCGTAGGGGACGTCCTCGTAGCTGCCGCCGCCGACGATGACCTCGGGGTCGACCGGGGTCGGGACCTCCGGGATGACGCCGGTGGGCCGCTGGAAGGGGTCGCTGGCCGAGACCCCGGCCGAGATCCGGTAGGCCAGGCGGTCCGACGGCGCGTCGGCCCAGCGGACGTTGAGGCTGCCCATGCCGCCGGTGCCGCCGGCCTCGGCGGAGCGCTCGAGGAGGCCGCCGGTGACGGCGAGCTCGAGGCCCTGGGAGTCGCGCGGGTCGCGGGTGACGATGTTGACCACGCCGGTGGCGGCGTTGGCGCCCCACATGGCCGACGCCGGTCCCCGCACGACCTCGATCTGCTCGATGTCGGTGCCCTGCACCGACGCCAGGTCCCAGAAGATGACGTTGAAGAAGTCGAAGTAGAGCGGGCGGCCGTCGACCATGGCCATCTGGGTCCCGGTGAGGAAGGGGCTCGGGCCGCGGGTGGCGACGTTGACGTCGCGGGCGGACGACTGGACGACGTTGGCCCCCGGCACCTCGCGCAGCAGGTCGCCCACGTTCTGGGCGGGCCGGGTCTCGATGGTGTCGCGGCCGACGACGCTGATGGTGGTGGGCGCGTCCTCGAGCAGGATCCTGGTCCGCGACGCCGACACCACCACCGTGTCCTCGAAGGCCGGCTGGAGCCGGAGCTCGAGCTCCACGAGAGCGCCCGAGGCCACGTCGACCTCCTGCTCGAGGGTGGCGAAGCCCGGCAGGACCACGCTCAGCCGGTAGCGTCCGGGGGGCAGGCCGGCGACCCGGAAGCGGCCCTCGCGGCCGGCGAGGAAGCCGCGCTCGGTGGGCCCGTCGAGGCGCACGGTCGCTCCCGGCAGGGCGAAACCGGCCGGGTCGACCACCACGCCCGAGATCTCCCCCGGCTCCTGGGCGGCCGCCGGTGCGACCGCCGAGACCATCGCCAGGATCAGGACGACTGCTGGAGCGAAGCCACCGTTGAACACGCCCACGAACCCTCCTCACCCACGCCCGTCCGCGTCCGCATGATAGTACGGCCCGGGCGGCGCCGGTGGTGGCGGGATCGTCGACGGGTGATGTGATGCGGGGGTGAAGAGCCCGCGCCTCAGGCCCCGGCCGGCGGGTCGGTGGTGGCTGCCGGCGGGGCCGCGGGGCTCGACCCCGGCCGTTCCCGGAAGAAGATCCACAGCGCCGCGGGCAAAGCCGTGAAGTCCGCCAGCATGGCCAGGGTGAAGGCCATGGAGGTGACGACCCCGAACTGGCGCATGGGCGGCAGGTCGGACAGGGCCAGGGCGAGGAAGCCGCCGGCGTTGATCACCGTCGCGAACAGGATGGCGTGGCCGGCGACCCGGATGGCGTGGGCCAGGGCGGCCTCGGTGGAGCCGCCGTTGCGCCGCTCGAGGAAGTGGTAGAAGAAGTGGATCTGGTCGTTCTCGGTGACCCCGAGCACGGTGGTGGCGATGAGGATGGTGGCGATGTTGAGGGGGATGCCGACCAGGCGCATGACCAGGAAAGTCACCAGGATCGCGAACAGCGACGGCACCATGGCGTTGAGCCGGGCCGGGCCGGAGCGGAAGACCAGCACGAAGGTGACGAAGATGATGGTGAAGGTGATGGCGAAGCTCTCCACCAGGGTCGGCACCAGGTGGCTGGCGATGGTGGCCTGGAGGACGCCGCCGCCGGTCAGCCGGTGGTCGCAGGCCGCCAGGGCGGGATCGACGGCGGCGACCTCGGCCCAGCCGGCGTCGACGGCGGCCAGGAGGTCGGCCATCCGGTGCTCCGAGCCCGCCGCCGTGGTCACCGTCAGGTAGGTGGAGGCGAGGCTGTCCAGGTCGACCCACTGGGCCAGGGACGGCTCGGTGAGCAGGAGCTGCTCGAGGTCGCCCGCGATCCGTTCCCAGGCCGCCGGGTCGTCGCCCGGAGCGCCGGCCAAGCCGGCCATGCTCCGGCGCAGCTGCAGGATCGACGGCAGCCCGACCACCGAGCCGACCGCCGGGTGGGCCTCCAGGGTCCGGGTCAGCCGGTCGAGGGCGCGCAGCACCTCGGGCTCGACGACCCCGTCCGGGGGGGTGGTGATCCAGACCTTGGCCGACTGCAGCCCGAGCACGGTCTCCTCGAACCAGCGGGTGTCCCGGGCCACCGGCTCGTCGGGGTCGATGTAGGCCAGGGCGTCGGTCTGAAGCTCCATCGCCGGCAGCAGCCCCGGCACCCCGAGGAGCGCTCCCAGGCCCGCCAGGGCGAGAAGGCTGGCGACGACCACCAGCGGCCAGCGCCATCGGTAGGACCAGCGCGGCAGGACCTCGGCGGCGCGCAGCACCCAGGTGCCGGCCACCTGCCGCTGGCGGCGGGTCGGCGCCTTCAGGATGGTCTGCAGGGCCGGGTAGAGGGTGAAGCAGACCAGCCAGCCCAGGAGCAGGCCGCCCGAGGTCCACAGGCCGAGGTCGCGGATCGGGCGGATCTCCGACACGGTCAGGGCGGCGAAGCCGACCGCGGCGGCGAACACCGAGGCGGTGACCGCGACGAACTTGTTGGCGAGCGCCCGGACCCGGTGCGATTCCAGGTCGACCCCGGGCGGCTGGTCGACGAAGCGCGAGTGCAGGTAGACCAGGCTGGCGGTGGCGGTGACCATCAGGGTCAGGGGCACCAGGGCCGAGACGATGGTGAACTGCAGACCGACCAGCCCGGCGAAGGCCATGCCCAGCAGCACCGCCGTCGCCAGGGAGGTCAGGATCGCGGCCAGGGCCCGCCACGACCGGTAGAGCCCGAGGACCAGGGCGACCACGAAGGCCCCGAACAGGGGGAAGTAGGTCTGGCTCGACAGCGAGGTCTCCCGCTCGAGCCAGGCCTCGATCCAGGGACGGCCGACCCGGCGCACCCCGGTGACCGCCTCGGCCCAGCCGGGGATGGCGCCGGCTTCGGCGTCGACGGCGCCGAGCAGGCGGTCGCGGGCCGCCGCGTCGTCGGCGTCGAGGGCGAGGACCACCGACAGGAAGTCGTCGCCGATCAGGCCCTGGCGGCGGAAGAAGTCGGTCGTGGCCACCACCTCCCGGAAGGCGGCCGGGTCGTCCGCCGGCGAGCCGGCCCCGGGCCGGCTGCGGCGCCAGACCGTGGCCACCGAGAAGGCGGTGACGCCGTCGATGGCGTCGAGCCCGGCCTCGACCCGCTCGAGCTCGGCCAGGGCGCCGGGGTCGAAGGGGTCGTCGGTCTGGAGCACCACCAGCGCCGTCTCGCGCTCCGGGAAGAGGGCCTCGAAGCGGCGCGAGGTGACCACGTCCGGGTCCGAGGCCACGACCATGCTCTCGATGGCCGTGTCGCGGGGGATGCCCACGGCCAGGAAGGCGGCCGCGACCACGACCACGGCGTACACCGCCACCACCGGCCACCGCCAGCGCACGACGGCGGCCAGCAGCGGCTCGAGCCGGGCCTCGACTTCGCGGTCAACGAGGGCCACGGTATGATGCCCCCATGTGCGTCTCCACCGATGCCAAGCTGCTCGTGACGCTGCTCGTGCCGCTCGTGCTGCTCGTCGGAGCGCCCGACGCGGCCGAGGCCGAGAGCCCGACCCTCGTGGTCTGCGCCCCCGGGTACCCGGGCTCCACCGCCGAGGCCCAGCCCGCCATGGACGCCCTCGCCGCCGCGGTCGCCGGGGCCGCCGGCCCGGGACCGGACGGGCTCGAGGCGGCGTACTTCGAGACCGAGGCCGGCGGCCTGGCGGCCCTGGCCGAGCCCGACGCCGGCCTCGCCCTGTTGACCCTGCCCTTCTTTCTCGAGCACCGGCAGGACCTGGCTTTGGAGCCGGTGCTGCTGGCGGTGCCCGCCGGCCGGCAGGCCGCCGAGCCGTGGACCCTGGTCGCCGGGGCCGGGCTGGTGGCCGCGCCCTCGGACCTCGCGGGCTGGACCCTGGTGAGCCTGGCCGGGCACTCGGAGCGCTTCGTCCGCGGCCCCGCGCTCGGCGGCTGGGGCGAGCTGCCCGGCGACCTCACCGTCGAGTTCTCGGGCCGAGTGCTGTCGGCCCTGCGCAAGGCGGCGCGAGGGGAGAAGGTGGCGGTGCTGCTCGACGCCGAGCAGGCCGCGGCCCTGGACGACCTGCCCTTCGCCGGCGACCTCGAGGTCGTGCACCGCTCGCCGCCCCTGCCGGTGTCGGTGCTGGCGGCGGTCGCCGGCCGGGTGCCCGCCGAGCGCCTCGCGAAGCTGACCGGCGCCCTGCAATCCCTGGACGGGCGCCCCGAGGCCGCCGAGGCCCTGGCCGGGGTCCGGATCGAGCGCTTCGAGCCGGTGGACCGGGAGGCCCTGGCCCGCGCCGAGGCCGCCTTCGCCGGGGTCGGGGAGTGAGCCGCCTCCTGCTCGCGGCCCTCGGCGGCCCGCTGGCGGCGCTGGCCGTGGGCTGCGCCTCCGCCCTGGGCGAGCCGCCCGACCTGGCCGGTCTCGGCGGCGGGGCCCGGCAGCCCGCGGCGGCGGCTCCCGAGCAGGTGACGAGCTGGCTCGCCGAGGCCGAGGGCGAGCTCGAGGCCGCGCGCAACCCGGGGGCGGTGGCGCGGGCGCGGCGCCTCTTTCTGGACGCCCTGGCGGCCGACCCGACCAGGCTCGAGGGCTTCCTCGGCGCCGCCCGGGCCACCGCGTGGCTGATCGAGCACGAGGAAGCCGGCGGGCGCCGCGAGGAGCTCGCCACCGAGGGTGTGCAGATCGGCCAGCTCTGCCGGCGCCACCACCCGGACGCTCCCGAGTGCACCTACCGCCTCGCCCTGGCGGTGGGGCAGCAGGCGCGGGAGCGGCCGGCCACCGCCACCGACGGCCTCAAGGTCATGGTCGGCCTCCTCGAGGAGGTCATCGCCAGCGCCCCCGACCTCGACCACGCCGGCGGCCACCGGGTGCTCGCCCTGGTCCTGCTGCGGGCGCCGGGCTGGCCCACCGGCCCCGGCGACCCCGAGCTCGGGCTCGAGCACGCCAGAGCGGCGGTGGAGGCCTTCCCGGACCACCCGCCCAACCAACTGGTGCTCGGCGAGGCCCTGCTCGACAACGACCTCCCGGTCGAGGCCCGCGGCGCCCTGGAGCGCGGGGTCGCCCTCGCGCGGTCCAGCGACGACCCCGAGGCCGCCGAGTGGGCGGACCAGGGCGAGGCGGCCCTGGCCGAGCTCCGCTGAGCGGGCGCTGCGGGCGCCCTCCGGGGGGCGGTGGCTGGTCACCCTGCGCCGCGGTCGCCGCTACCGGCAGCTGTAGGGGTCGTTGGGGGCGGCGTAGATGAACTCGGCGTCGCCGGTGCCGTCGGGGTTGCCGTCCACCTTGGACACGTAGGCCATGAACATGTTGGGGAAGTTGGTGGCGCAGGGGTCGGGCAGCACGTCGTCGGGGTGCATCCAGAGCTCGACGGTGAGGGCGCCGTCCCGCTTGGGCACGCCCAGCTGCTGGAAGGACCACTGCCTGACCGAGGCCGGGTCGACGGTCCTCATGCCCTCGGCCACCACGCCGCCGTCGCCGTCGAGTACCCGGTAGTTGACCCGGAGCTCGGTGAGCAGGGACATGTTCATGATCCCCAGGTTGGAGCGGAAGCGGGTGCTGTTGACGGCCCCGGTGACCACCGAGGTCGTGGCGGAGGCGTTGATCGACCGGCTCAGGGCGGGCACGGTCTGGCCGAAGGTCCCCGCCGGGTCGCCCACGTTGTAGGTGCGGGTGGTGGCCAGGATCTCGGCGCCATCCGGGTTGCCCGAGATCAGGGACGGGTCCACGGTCACCAGCATCGCCCCCTTGACGTCGCTGGTGAAGCCGAAGAGCTCGTGGAGGACGTCGGGGATGAGCAGGGTCTCCCGCGGCGCCAGGGTGAAGCGGTCGGGGAAGGACGGGTTGAAGACGTTGGGCCGGTCGGCCTCGAGGAACTGGACCCCGACCGACAGCTGCTGGTCGGTCATGTTGTGGACCGTGAGGTCGGTGACCCACTGGGTGCCGCCGACGCCGGCGGTGCGGGCGAGGATGGGGAAGAACTGGGAGTGGGCGATCTCCTGGGCGCCGGCCGGTGCCGTGAGCAGCAGGGCGGCGGCGACGACGATGCCGACGGCGGCGGTGGCGGTGCGGTGCGGTCCTCGGACGGTGGCGGCTGGCTTCATGGTTCCTCCCCCACGGGCCGGGCCGTGGCTGTGCTTCGGTTCGCGATTCCGCGGGCGGGAGCCATTTTATCTCGGTCGGGTTGATCTCGGTCGGGGCCTCGCGTTCATCGCGCTGCCGCCTCCCAGACCGCGAGCCACAGGGGCAGGCTGACCAGGCAGGCGAGATAGCTCACGAGCATGACGGAGCCGATCTTGGCCTCGTCGCCGCCGTAGGTCCTGACCTGGAGGATGAGGCCCGCGGCCGGGGCTGCGGCGGCCTCGAGGACCAGGAACGAGGCGAGCAGCGGGTTGGCGGCGCCGATCCCGGTGGCGACCAGGGCCGCCACCGTCGCGGCCGGCACCACCAGGTACTTGACGGCGAGCACCCGGGCAGTGTCCAGGGGGTTCCGCCGGAGCTCGAGGTGCATGCCGCCGAGCATTGCGCCCAGGACCACCGTCGCCACCGGCACCGCCCCGTCGCCCACCAGCTGCACCGCCTCGAACAGGGGCCGGGGGATGAGCCGGCCGGTTCCGGTCAGCCCCACCGCCAGCGCCGCCAGGCAGGCGACCAGCGGCGGGTTGAGCAGGCCGCGCCAGCCGCCCCGGGCGTGGCCGCCGGCGGTGGTGAGGAGCTTGCCGACGCTCCACAGCACCGGGTTGAGGCCGAGAATGAAGAGCGACACGTAGAGGGCGAACTCGTCGAACTGCTCGGGGTAGAGGGCGAGGCCCACCGGCAGGATGAGGTAGCCCGCGTTCTGGATGCTCGCCAGGGGCAGCAGGTTGCGCTTGGCCGGCAGCTCGCGGGCGAACAGGGCCGCCGCCGCCGCCAGGCCGACCGCCGCCATCGCCACCGCCGACAGGGGCAGCAGCCACCACAGGGGCAGCTCGGCGGGCGCGAAGTTGCTGACGATCTTGTCGAAGATCAGGCACGGCAGCAGCAGCACCACCGTGGCGGTGCTCAGCGCCGTGACCATGCCGTCGGTGAGCACCCGCCGCCGCACCAGCAGCCCAGCGACCACGATCACCACGAAGATCTCGAGGATGGCGGCGCCGGTGGCCGCGGCGGAGGCGAGGATCTGGCCCACGGCCGCCGATTGTACGTGACCTCGCCGGGCGGGCTGCGGCTACCGGCAGCGGAGGATGAGGTCCGGGTCGAGGCCGAGGCGGGGCAGCTCGGGCTCGACCTCGGCCCAGAAGCGGCGGCCGTCGCGGAAGTAGCCCGCCGTCGGTTTGACGCCCGGCAGGGCGACGCTCCAGTAGGCGTTGAAGCGGGCCATGAGCAGCTCGCGCAGGTACTTGCTGGCCATGGAGGCGAGGGCCACCGGCAGCTGGTGCTGCTCGCAGCCGACGGTGAAGGCGATGTCGAGGGCGCCGTCGCCGTCCTCGACCGCGTAGCAGGACGAGCCGACCTGCTCCTCCCGGATCCACACGAAGGCCTCCGGCCACAGCTCCTTGAGGAGTCCGAGGTAGTAGTGGCGGCCGCCCTGGCGGTCGACGTGGATCACGGTCCTGCAGCCCGGCAGCAGGGACCGCGCCTCCCGCAGGAGCGGCGCCGCGGCCGCGAAGTTCACCGCCGCTTTGTTGCCGAGGAGCTCGATCTGGCGGTTGAACTCCCGAGCCAGAAGCACCGTCGAGCGGATCGACAGCACCCGGACTCCGACCGCCGCCATCCGCCGCCGCAGCCGCTCGGCGACGTCGGCCAAGTCGTCGGCCGCGACCGCCGTGGGCAGGACGACCTCGAGGTCGCGGTACCAGGGGTAGGCCGGGGCGTGGGCGATCACGTCGGGGGCGAGCCGGTCCAGCAGCCTGCGCAGGGTCAGCCCGTCGTGCCCGCCGGCCGCCAGGCAGGCCAGCACGCCCCGCTCCAGGTGGTACAGGCCCCGCTCACGCGCCGCGCCGTTGTACAGCAGCTTGCTGTCGGCGATGGCCAGGGTGCCCGGCCGGCTGCCGATCCGCCGCGACACCGTCCCCGACAGCAGCTGCCACAGGCTCCCATCCACCGCCTCGTCCGGCACCTCCAGCGCCACCGCCGACACCACCAGGGGCCCCAGCACCGGCCCCAGGCCGGCCTCGTCGACCCCGATCACCACCGCCATGCTCGACCCCTCGCCACGGGGAGGATTATAGAGGGCGCCGGCTCCGCCCGATGGGCTGCGGCCAGTTAGTTTTTCGCCCCCCCGCTCGCCGAGCGGGGGGGCGAAAAACTGGTGGAGCCGAAGGGGATCGAACCCTCGACCTCAGCATTGCGAACGCTGCGCTCTCCCAACTGAGCTACGGCCCCACGACCGGGAGCGGATGGTACCGCAGGTCGGGTCGGGACGCAAGCGGCGCCGGGGGGTCGGGGTCAGTCGACCTTGAAGGCGACGTCCAGGGTGGCCTGGTACTCGACGGTGCCGTCGGGGTTGATGCCGCCGCGGAACTCGGTGACCTCGAACCAGGACAGGCCGCGCAGGCTCTCGGAGGCCTTGCGGACGGCGGCCTCGATGGCCTTCTCGTAGCTCTCGGTGTAGCAGCCGGTGACGCTGATCTTCTTGTAGACCTTCTCGGGCATGGTTCCCTCCTCGTCGCTTCGATCCATGGGGACAACACCGGATTCGGGGCCGGTCTTCCGTGTCACAGCGGACCGGACCCCGTCCGGGGCCCGAAACCCCGATCCCCGATCACTGATCCCCGCCGTCCTCCCCGGACCAGCGCCGCCAGGCCGACTCCACGGGCTCGCCGCCGTACCACAGGGCGCGGGTGAAGCTCTCGACCCAGGGGTCGAAGCCGGGAACCACCCGCAGGTTGTCCTCGACGGCGAGGACCGCGGGGTCGTTGGGCAGCTGCTCGAGGGCGGTGGCGGCGCGCCGCAGCCGCCAGCCCCACGACGACTCCTCGTGGCTCTGGTCGAGGCGGCGCGCCCACAGCCGCAGCAGGGCGGCGGTGCGGACGGCGTTGGGCTGGCGGTCCCGGGGCACCATGCACGGGATGAAGGGGTCCATGCCGACCCCGTTGAGGGTGACCCCGGCGAGGCGCTCCAGGCGGTGCAGGCCGCGGCTGACGTCGGCGTGGAAGAGGGCGTTCTCGAGCTCGCCGACGATGCCGGTGCCGTCGCAGCCGTCGAGGATCCGGTGCCGGTCCTTGGGGGTCAGCAGCAGCGGCGCGGCCACCGCGAAGCGGGCGCCGGCCTTCTTGAGCTGGGTGATGCGCCGCTCGACCTCGGTGGCGGCGCCGGGGAAGGGAAACAGCCCGAGCACCGCCCCCCAGCGCCAGTCGGACCAGGCGGCGGGGATCTTGAGGCCGTCGGACAGCGGAAACGGCAGCACCGGCAGCAGGGCGCTCACCCGAACGTCGTCCGCGGGCCCGAACAGGCCGAGCTCGGCCGGGGTGGTCTCCGGGTCGTCGAGCACCAGCAGCACCGAGCCGCCGCGCTCCAGCACCCGCTGGAGGGTGTCGGTGCGCTCGCGCGCGACCCGCGCGAAGAAGATCGCCCGCACCGCCTCCCGGGGCACCGAGCCCTCGGCGGGCAGGATCCGGCGGGGCGCGTCCTCCCAGACCACCCCGAGCTTGACCGGGTCGAGGGCTACCTTGGGCCCGGGCAGGTAGCCCGGCCGCAGCACGTGGGTGACGGGGAAGAGGTCCGGGTAGGCGGGCTCGACCCTACGCACCGCCGCCCCCGAACATGGCGTCGATGGCGGAGCGCCCGGCCGGCGGCTCGTCACCGCCCGCGAGCCGGCGCGCCACGTACTTGGCGAGGACGTCGGTCTCCAGGTGCATCGCCGCCCCGACCCGGAGCCCGCCGAGGGTGGTGGCGGCCAGGGTCTCGGGGATCAGGGCGACCTCGAACCAGTCCGGGCCCAGGCGGGACACCGTCAGCGACACGCCGTCGAGGGCGACGCTGCCCTTGGCGGCGACCTCGCGCCGGTGCTCGGCGGGTAGGGACAGCCGCCAGCGCTGGAAGCCGCCCTCGGGCTCGATGGCGAGGAGGGGGATGCGGGCGTCGACGTGGCCCTGGACCAGGTGCCCCCCGAGCCGGTCGCCGAGCTTCAACGCGCGCTCCAGGTTGACCGCGTCGCCGGGCCGCAGCTCGCCGAGCAGGGTGCGGCTCAGGGTCTCGGGGGAGATGTCGGCGGTGAAGCCGCCGGCGGTCGGCTCGACGGCGGTCAGGCAGGCGCCGTTGACCGCGACGCTGTCGCCGCGGCGCAGTCGCTCGTCGTCGGGCCACGAGGCCGCGACCTCGAGCCGGGCGCCGGCGCCGGCCCG
Source organism: Candidatus Methylomirabilota bacterium (assembly GCA_035464095.1). Taxonomy (GTDB): domain Bacteria; phylum Acidobacteriota; class Thermoanaerobaculia; order Thermoanaerobaculales; family Sulfomarinibacteraceae; genus JAHECW01. The sequence continues at coordinate 42,496 of DATHSO010000195.1, forward strand.
GGCCACCCGGCGGACCGAGCCCACCGCCTCAATCAGCCCCGTGAACATCCGCGTCCTCCGGCCGCAAGGCGTGCAGCTCCAGGTCCTCGTCGTGGCCCTCCACCGACTCGAAGACGTAGCGCGGCGCCGCCTCGAGCTCGGCGACCCCGCGTCCGGCGACGGCGGCGGGCGCCTCGCCGCCGATGACCATGGGCGCCATGAACAGGAAGATCTCGTCGACCAGGTCGGCGTCGAAGAACGAGCCGTGGACCGCGGCCCCGCCCTCCACCAGCAGGGCGCTCAGCGAGCGCTCGCCGAGGTGGTCGAGAAGGGCCGTCGGGTCGACCCGGCCGCGGTCGTCGGCCGGCAGCTCGACGAGCTCGACCCCGGCCGCCGCGAGGCGGCGACGGTCGTCGCCCGGGGCCTCGTCGGTGTGGGCGATGACGGTGAGCTCGGGATCGGTGGTAACGACCACGGCGTCGCTCGGGGTTCTGAGCCGGGAGTCGAGGACGATCCGCCGCCAGCCGTCGCCGGGGTTGAGGCCGAGGCGGCGGGTCAGGCGCGGGTCGTCGGCGAGGACGGTGCCGACCCCCACCACGATGGCGTCGTGCTCCTCCCGGAGCTCGAGGCCGCGGTGGCGGGCGGCCTCGCCGGTGATCCACTGGGAGCGGCCGGTGCGGGTGGCGATGCGCCCGTCGAGGGAGACCGCCGCCTTGGCGCTCACCCAGGGCCGCCGGGTGCGGGCCCAGCGCAGCCAGCGCCGGTTGAGGATCCGGCCGCTGCCGACCTCCACCCCCTCGGTGACCTCGACGCCCTCGGCCCGCAGGCGCTCGGCGCCGCCCCCGGCCTCGCGGCTCGGGTCGGCGATGCCGATCACCACCCGGCGGATGCCGGCGGCGAGGATCGCCTCGACGCAGGGCGGGGTGCGGCCGTGGTGGGCGCAGGGCTCGAGGGTGACGACGACGGTGCCGCCGCGGGCCCGCCCGCCCGCCTCGGCGAGGGCGACGACCTCGGCGTGGGGGCCGCCGCACACGGCGTGGTGGCCCTCGCCGACCCGCGCGCCGTCCCGGTCGAGGACGACGGCGCCGACCAGGGGGTTCGGGGAGGCGCCGAAGCGGCCGCGCCGGGCGAGCTCCAGGGCGCGGCGCATCCAGCGGCGGTGCTCGGGGTCGACGACGCCGTTCACGGGGACCGGGGACCGCCCCTCTTCGCCCGGGCGCACCCCCGCGTCGTCCGAGCCGCGACTCCCTCCTCCGGTATGTGATGGGCTCAAGGTCGACCGTTCCTGCAACGAGGTAGCGACCAGTGTATCGGACTCCGGGTCAGCTCTCAACGGCGAGCAGCGAGTCGACGAAGTCGACCGGCTCGAAGGGCAGCAGGTCGTCGATGCCCTCGCCGACGCCGACCCAGCGGACCGGGAGCTTGAGGCGCTCGGCGATGGCGAGCACGACCCCGCCCTTGGCGGTGCCGTCGAGCTTGGTGAGCACGACGCCGTCGACGCCGGCGGTGGCGCCGAACTGCTGGGCCTGCTCGATGCCGTTGGAGCCGGTGGTGGCGTCGAGGACGAGCAGCACCTCGTGGGGGGCGCCCGAGACCTCGCGACCGGCCACCGCCTTGACCTTCTCGAGCTCCTTCATGAGGTTGTTGCGGGTGTGGAGGCGACCGGCGGTGTCCACGATGACCTCGTCGAGGCCCCGGGACCGGGCGGCGGCGATGGCGTCGTAGACCACGGCTGCCGGGTCGGCGCCCTCGCGCTGGTGGACGACGTCGACCCCGACCCGCTCGGCCCAGACCATGAGCTGCTCCACGGCCGCGGCCCGGAAGGTGTCGGCGGCGGCGAGGATCACCGTCGAGCCGGCCTCCCGGCGCCGCTTGGCGAGCTTGGCCACGGTGGTGGTCTTGCCGGTGCCGTTGACGCCGACCACCAGGGTGACCCTGGGCGGCCCGCCGGCGCGGGGGCGCGTGCTGTCCGCGTCCTGAAGCAAGCGGAGCAGCCGCTGCTTGACCGCGGGCCGGAGCTCGTCGGCGTTCGTGATGCGGTTGGCCCGGACCTCGGTCCTGAGCTCGTCGACCAGCCGCGCCGACAGGGCGACACCGGCGTCGGCCGAGATCAGGGCCTCCTCGAGGCGGTCGAGGTGGACGGGTTCCACCGGTCCGGTGCGCTGGAAGGCCTCACCGACCCGCTCCAGGAACTCGGTGTGGGTCATGAACAGACCGCGTTTGAGCTTGCTCAGGAAGGTGCCAGCCATGGTCTCTCCTCGGTTCGGACCGCCGGCGCTGCGCTGCGGTTCTCTGTTGGTCGCGTTCGGGGGCTGCCGGACTACAGCAGCTCGAGGGCGATCATCCTGGCCGTCTGGCGGAGATGATACTGGGCTCGTGCCCGGGCGACCGGGCTGCGCGCCACGAGCACCACATAGTAGCCATCGGGCAGCAGGTGCGTCAACGTCGCGAGCTCGCGCCCCTCGGCCACGAAGGACTCGAGCATGCCCGCTCCGGTGGTGGTCAGGCTCGCCGCGAGCCGGCGCAGGAAGATGCCCTGGTAGGCGCCCTCGACCTTGAGGTCGAAGGGTTCGCCGTGCCGGGTCACGTAATCCACGGCCTCGCCCTCGTCGTCGACGAAGATGGCGCCGAGGGCCTCGGGCACGTCCACCAGGAGGTTGGTGAGCAGGTAGCTGAAGGGCATCAGGAGTGGCCGAGAAGCGCTCGCGCCTCGGTGGCCATCTCCGAGCTCGGGTTGGAGGCGATCACGTCCTCCAGGTACGGTCGAGCCTCGTTGGCGCGGCCGACCTCGACCAGCAGCCGGCCGTAGGCCAGCGTGCCCTCGGTCCGGTCCGGGAACTTGAGCCGCGCCTCCTCGAGCAGGCTGAGGGCGGAGTCGGTGCGCCCCTGGGTCCGGGCGATCTCGGCGAGCCGCAGGTAGGCGTCGAAGACCGGGATCGGGGCGGTGATGGCCTTTCGGAAGTTCTCCTCGGCGGCCCCGACCTGGCCCCGTTGGAGGTAGGTGACGCCAAGGTTGTAGTAGACCTTCCAGCGGTGAGGGTAGGTGGCGTCGGAGAGCACGGCGACGAAGTCCACCTCGGCGAGCCGGTACTGGCCGAGGGCGAGGTAGACCGTGCCGCGGTTGTTGCGGGCGTCGGTGAAGCCGGGGATGACGATCAGGGCGCGGTCGAACTGCTCCAGGGCCTTGTCGAACTGCTCCAGGCTCAGGTGGCACAGCCCCATCATGTTGTAAATGGTGGCGTTGCCCGGGCTCGCCGCGTCGGCCTCGCGGAAGCGGTCGAGAGCCTCCTCGAAGCGCTGCTGCTGCATGAAAACGACGCCCTGACCCATCAGCGACTGGGCGTGGAGGGGGTCGACGGCGCCCTTCTTCTTGCTCTTCTTGTTGGTGTTGCCGGCCTCGGCCGGTGTCGCGGTGGCGACGGCCAGCGAGCCGACGCACGCGGCCGCCGTCACGATGGCGATCCAGGACGAGCGACGCTTCATGAGACCTCCTGCTGGGCGGCGACGGCATCGGTCTCCGCCGCCGGTTCCGGGGGGGTGATGTCGCCGGCCTCGACCGCCGCCACGAAGGCGTCCACCACTCGAGGGTCGAAGCGGCTGCCGGCCATGGCTCGCAGCTTCTGGGTCACGTACTCCAGCGGCATGGCGCGCTGGTAGGGCCGGTTGGTGGTCATGGCGTCGAAGGTGTCGGCGACGCCGATGATCCGAGCCACCATGGGGATGCCCTCGCCCTCGAGGCGGTCGGGGTAGCCCCGTCCGTCCCAGGTCTCGTGGTGGTTGCGGATCCCGGGGATGATGGTCTTGAGCTTGCTGATCGGCGCCATGATCTGGGCGCCGATGTCGGGGTGGCGGCGCATGACCTCGTACTCGTCGTCGGTCAGGCCGCCGGGCTTGTTGAGGATCGAGTCCTCGATGCCGAGCTTGCCGACGTCGTGGAGGATGGCCGCGATCCGGACGTGGAAGACGTCGTCGAAGCTCAGGCCCAGGTGGCGGGCGATGGCCATGGAGTACGAGCTGACCCGCTCCGAGTGGCCTTTGGTGTAGGGGTCCTTGGCGTCGATCGCCGCGGCCAGGGTGCGGATCGTCTCTAAGAACAGCTCCTGGTTCTGGCGCAGGGCGTGCTTGAGCTTGCGGACCAGGGACTCGATGTTCTCGGCCATCTGGTTGAAGTTCCGGCCGAGCTGGGCGAGCTCGTCGTCGCCGACCGGCTCGGAGCGCACGCTGAGCTTGCCCTCGGAGATCTCGCTCGAGATCCGGGCGAGCTCCTGCAGGGGGCCGATCAGGCGCCGGCTGAGCAGGAAGCCGAGGGCGAGGGCGACCAGGCCGGCGATCGCGCTCACCACGAGGGTGCGCTGCTGCATGACCCGAACCGGTGCGAAGGCGACCGCCGTCGGGCGCTCGAGGACCACGCCCCAGCCCAGGGACGGGACCGGCGCCGCCGAGCCCAGCACCTCGCCGGCATCGGCGTTCGCGGGGTTGGTGTAGGTCGAGGTCAGGGCCAGGGGCCGGGTCAGGAAGTCGCGGACCAGGGGCGAGTCGGCCAGGTTCGCGCCGCGGAGCTCGGGCTCGGAGCTCACGATCAGCCGGCCGGTCCCGTCGATGACGCCCACGAAGAGCCCGCTGAAGGCGCTGTCGTCGAACAGCCGCTCGAAGTCGGCGAGGTCGACGACCCCGGCGAGGCTGCCCAGGGGCTCGTCACCGCCGGCGGTCAGGGGGTAGATCATGATCGCCCAGGCCGGCCGGTCGCGGGGCAGCTCGAGGCGGAGCTCGGGCACGGGATCGTCTTCCGGGACCTCGGCCTGGGCGGCGGTGACCAGCCGGGCGAGGCCCTCGACCTGACCGATGTCGATCTCGGGGTCGTACACCCAGCTGCCGCGCCCCTCCCGGTCGAGGATCTGGAGGAAGGCGAAGGAGGGGCCCGCCTCGCGGGCGAGCTCCTCGAGGAAGGACTCCACCGAGCCGACCCCGGTGCGCAGGGACACCGACAAAGCGCGGGCGGTGCTCGCGAGGTAGGTGCCGCGGCTGGCGATGAAGTGGTCGACGTCGCCGGCCAGACTGACGGCCTGGCGGTTGAGGTAGAGCTTCTCGACCGTGGTCAGGTGCTCCCGGTTGTACGACGCGAACAGCCAGCCGGCGAGTGCGACCGGCACTACCGTCACCAGCACCAGAGTTGCGGCGATGGGGTAGGTGAGGCTGGATCTGAAGCGTCTCAGAGGGCCCATCTGATCGTGAGAAATATATCATGGGACGATAGATGGGCCCGCCGGGACGGGCCGGCACGAGCACCGGGAGGCGCCCTCCAAGGGCCGCTGCTCCGGGGTCGGGACCCCCGCGTCGAGGCCGGAAGATGGTACCGTTGGAGGAGCTCGGAGGGCTCGGATGACGGAAACGGTGCTGGTGGTCGAGGACGACCCGGCCAACGCCCTGCTGGTCGAGACCATCCTCACCCGGATCGGCGGCTTCGACGTCGTGCGCAGCGACGACGGCGACGAGATCCTGGACATCGTCAGCACCCGCCCGATCCACGCCGCGCTCATGGACGTGTCGCTCAAGAACACCCGGGTCGCCGGCGAGAAGGTGGACGGCGTCGAGCTCACCCGCCGCATCCGGCGCCTGCCCGGAGGCTCGGGCCTGCCGGTCATCCTGCTCACCGCCCACGCCATGACCGGCGACCGGGAGCGGCTGCTCTTCGCCTCCGGCGCCAACGACTACGTCGCCAAGCCGATCGGCGACCAGCGCCGCTTCGTCGACCTGGTCCGCAGCCACATCGAGAGCGTGCGCGACCTCGAGGACGGCGGCCGCTGAGCCGCCGTCAGCCGCCGGCGCCGGCGTGGTCGGGGTCGGCGTTGCGGAGGTGGCGTGCCGCCTCCTCGGGCGGGGTCGGGTTGATGGTGTAGCCAGAGCCCCACTCGAAGCCCGCCCTCCGGGTGACCCGCGGCAGCAGCTCGAGGTGCCAGTGGAAATCCTGCTCGATGGTCGACCAGGTCTCCGGGTGGCCGGGCCGCGGGTGGGGGCTCGGCGCCGTGTGCAGGACCAGGTTGTACGGCGGGTCGTCGAGGACCGACCGCAGCCGCCGCAGAAGATCCCGGAGGATCATCGCCAGGCCCCGCAACGTGCCGTCGTCGGCCTCGGCGAAGTCGTGGCCGTGGCGGCGGGGCAGGACCCAGGTCTCGAAGGGCAGGGCCGAGGCGTAGGGGGCGAGGGCGACGAAGCCGTCGGTCTCGATGGCGATGCGGTCGGCCAACGCGAGCTCCTGGCGGACGAGGTCGCAGAACAGGCAGCGCTCCTTGCTCCGGAAGTGCTCTCGGGCGGCGTTGAGCTCCTGGACCACCACCGTGGGGATGATCGGCGTGGCGATGAGCTGGGAGTGGGCGTGGGCCGCGGTGGCGCCGGCCTCCGCGCCGCGGTTCTTGAAGATGAGAACGTAGCGCAGGCGCTGGTCGCGCCTCAGGTCGACGATCCGCGCCCGCCACGCCCTCAGCACCTGGGCGACCTCGTCGATCTCGAGGTCGGCCAGCTCCCGGTCCGACTCGGGACACTCGACGATCACCTCGTGGGCGCCGACCCCGCTCACCGAGTCGTTGAGGCCGACCCCGGCGCGGACCACCTCGCCCTCGACCCGCAGCGCGGGGAACTTGTTGGCGAAGACCCGGACCTGCCACCGGCCGCGGTCGCCCCCCGGTGGGGGGAGGGTCAGGATCTCGGGGGGCGTCAGCGCCTCGTTGCCGGGGGCGAAGGGGTCGTCGGCCGGGTCGGGCGGCGTCGCCTTCTCGGGGACCAGGAACTCCTGGGGCCGCATCCGGCGCTCGGGGGCGATGATGGTCCAGCGGCCCTTGACGGGGCAGTAGCGAAGCTCGGACATGGGGCTCACCCTTTCCTCGGCCCGGCGGCGGGTTCGTCGACCGGGAGCGGCTCCAGCGCCAGGACCTCGTCGTCGACGAAGGGTCCGTCGCCGAGGCCGACCTCGAGGCGGGCGCCGGCCGCCGGCGACCAGGGCAGGGAGACCTCGGCCACCCGCCCGACCGAGCACTCGACAGCCGTGTCGTTGCAGCCGTGCCGGCCGACCTCCACCGCGAGCTCGGCGCCGTCGGCCGAGCACAGCCGGATCGACAGGACCCGGTCGTCCAGTAGTCGGTCGACCGCCCGCTCGGCCTCGACCAGGAGGTGGAGCCGCCCGGGACCGGCCCACAGCGACAGGGAGCGCGCGGACGGCCCGGCGCCGGACGCCACTCGGCTCGCCAGGCACCACTCGAAGTAGGAGCCGACCCGGCCGTCCACCCTCGGCGCCGGCCACCGGGACGAGACCGGGACGGTGACGCGGCGGGCGGCGGACTTCAGGGGGCGTTGCAGCACCGGGGGCGGTTCGAGCCCAGCCTGGCGGCAGGCGTCCGCCAGGTGGCGCCGGAAGATCTCGTCGTACAGGGGTGCGAGCTCGGTCGGGTTGTCGTCGCCGAGCCACCAGAACCAGTCCGACGCCTCGGCCACCAGCAGGGACGGGGGTCGGGCCTGGGGGGTCGAGCCGATGGCGTCGCGGATCTCGGCCAGCAGCCGCCAGGCGGCGCTCTTCTCGGGGTGGCCGATCCAGGTGGCGAAGGTGCCGTTGATCCACGACCCCGGGTGGAGGCGGTCGAGGACCTGGGGGTGGGCGTCAGCGGCCAGGTCGCCGAGGGTCTCCGGCTCGAGCCCCGAACCGTCCTCGGCGAGGGCCGTCATCAGCTCGCGCAGGAAGGGCCCGCCACCCTCGGGGTAGTGGAGCCAGGGGTTCTCGCCGTCCAGGGCGAGGACGATGGCCGCGTCGTCGTCGAGGGTGCCGGCGACGGCCCGGAGCTCCTCGACCAGGGCCCGCGCCGCCCGGGCCTCGTCGTCCCAGCGCCCGTAGCGGAAGCCGATGGCGTCCGACAGCTCGCGGTCGCGGAAAAAGAGCACCGGGCTCGGCCCGTCCAGGGTCCACGGCCGGTAGAGCTCGGGGGCGGCGCGCCCGTCGCTGCGCAGCGACCGGCCCAGGCTGCGCTCGAGGATGCCCTCGTCGGTGACCAGCCACGACACGCCCGCCCCTGCGTAGATCCCGAGGGCCTCGGCCGAGACCGAGCCCTCCGGCGGCCAGCAGCCGCGGATCTCGAAGCCCTGGGCGCGCATCGTGGCGAGGCCCTCGGCGAGCTGCCAGGCCGCGTCCTCGGGGTGTCGGAAGACCGGCACCCGGGGCGCCGGGCTCGGCGCCCAGCTGGCTTCGACGACCCCCGTGTCGATGAGCAGGGGCATGATCGGGTGGGCGTAGGGGCTGGTGGCGATCTCCACGCCCGGCCTGCCGGCGAGGGAGCGCCAGAGCTCGACCAGCTCGCCCGGCTGGGCGAGCAGCCAGTAAACCATGGCGTCGTGGTCGGCGGCGGAGAAGCCCCGGCCGCGGGCCGCCAGGTCGGCCAGACGCCGGTCGCGCCAGGCCTGCTCCCCGGCCTGGGCGAGGACGAACAGCACCTGGAGGTCGCGCAGGTCGCCGGGGCCGAAGGCGGCCGCCAGCCGCGGCCCCCGGGCCGGGCGCCGGGCCGCGAGCTCGGCCAGGCGCGGGTAGCGCTCGAGCTGCCGGGGCGTGACGTGGAAGCCCCACTCGACCAGGGTCTCCCGCTGGTCCTCGGCGAGGTCGCCGGCGCGGGTGGTGAGGCTCTCCAGGACCGGGTCGTGGACCGTGCCGTCGCGGTAGGCGAGGAGCTGGTCGAGGAGGGTGGGCACCACGTTGAGCACCTGGCCGCGGCCGCCGGCCTCGAAGATGCCCGAGGCGAGGGTCCGGTACGAGCCGCCGGCATGGAGCACCGTCCACGGCGCGTGCGAGGTCCCGTCCGCGGTGCGGTAGGACGGCTGGTGGAGGTGCCAGAGGAAGCTGAGTCGCGTCATGCGGTCATTCGGTCATGCGGTCTGCGGTCATTCGGAGTCGTCGCGCCCGTCGCGCCAGCCGCTCTTGGGCGTGCTGAAGCGCCGGTCGAGGCTCAGGTCCTCGTACTCGTCCTCGGTGGCGAACTGCTGGGGGTCGTCGTTGCCGCAGACCTCGCAGACCGCCTCCTTGATCTTGTCGTCGCGCCACTCGAAGACGTAGGTCGGGCTCTCGCACTCGAGGCAGATCACGTAGTCGGGGGTCATGGCACCAGCCTCCGCTGCACGGCCTTCGCACCGTAGCACACCGACCGCCGGCCGGGCTCGGCCGGCCCGGCCGTCGTCACCCCACCTCGATGCCGAGCAGGGCGGCGAGCTCGCGCCGGTCGAAGGACCGCAGCACGTCCTCGGTCGGCGCCACCACGCGGTCCATGAGCTCGAGCTTGGAGCGGATGAGCTCGTCGACCCGCTCCTCGACGGTGTCGCGGGTGACCAGCTTGAAAACCTGGACGAAGCGCTTCTGGCCGATGCGGTGGACCCGGTCGGTGGCCTGGTTCTCCTTGGCCGGGTTCCACCAGCGGTCGTAGTGGATCACCACCGAGGCCCCCGTGAGGTCGATCCCGACCCCGCCGGCGAGCAGGCTCGCCAGGAGCACCCGCTCGTGCTGCTCCGAGTTGAAGCGGCGCACGATCCGGCCCCGGTCCCGGGTCGAGCCGGTGAGCAGCAGGTGCGGCACCCGGCGCCGGTCGAGGTGGCCCGACAGGTAGTCGATCATGGTCACGTACTGGGAGAAGACCACCACGCTGTGGTCGCCCTCCAGCGCCTCGTCGAGGATCTGGTCCAGGATCTCGATCTTGCCCGAGTCGGTGCTCGACGACAGCTCGCCGGCCACCAGCACCGGGTGGTCGCAGACCTGCTTGAGCCGGGTCAGCAGGGCGAAGATGTGGATGTAGGGGATGTCCTCGGCCGGGTCGCGGAGGCGCGCCGCGATCTCCCCGGAGCGCAGCTCCCGGATGCTCTCGTAGAGCTCCCGCTGCCGCGGCACCAGGCGGCAGTAGCGGATGTCCTCGACCTTGTCCGGGAGGTCGGCCAGGACCTGGTCCTTGATCCGGCGGAGGGTCAGCACCGACAGCCGCTGGCGCAGGCGGTGGAGCTGGTGGTGGGTCGGGTTGCGGTAGCTCGCGCGGAAGTCGCGCTCGGAGCCCAGGTAGCCGGGCTGGATCAGGTCGACCACCGACCACAGCTCGGTGAGGCGGTTCTCCAGCGGCGTGCCCGACAGGGCGATGCGGAAGGCCGCCGGGATCTTGCGGGCGGCCCGGGCCGCCTTGGTGCGCGAGTTCTTGATCCGCTGGGCCTCGTCGAAGACCGCCACCTCCCAGATCCGGCCGGTCAGCTCGTCAGCGGACCGGAACAGGATGTCGTAGGTCGTGAGCACCACCACGCCGCCCTCGATCTCGGCCAGCGACCGGCCGGGGCCGTGGTAGATGTGGACCTCCAGGTCGGGGGCGTAGCGTTGGAGCAGGGTGTGCCAGTGCTCCAGGACGCCCCGCGGGCAGACCACGAGCAGGCCCTCGGAGCGCCGGATCTGGTGCACCAGACACAGCAGGCCCATCACCTGGTGGGTCTTGCCGAGGCCCATGTCGTCGGCGAGCAGGGCGCCGATGCCGGCGAGGTAGCGGTTCCACAGCCAGGCGACGCCGTCGCGCTGGTAGGGCCGCAGCCGCGAGCGCAGGCCCGGGGGGTCGGGGCACTCGGGGTCGCTGCGGCCCTGGAGGAGGTCGGCCAGCGAGACCAGGCCCTGGTCGCCGCCGACCACCGGCAGCCCGGTCTCCGCCACCAGGCGGATCAGCGCGGTCCGGGTGCCGATCATGCCGCGGGCGATGTGGCGCTTGGGCAGGCGGAAGCCGGCCTCCTCGAAGACGCCGAGGTCCGGGGCGCGGACGATGGCCTCGCCCAGCCGGGTGAAGCCCTGGGACATGAGATCCAGGGCCCGCTCCCAGTCCACGGCGTCGCCGCCCGCCGAGAAGCTGGGCCGGATCAGGATCCGGCCGGTGTCGGCGAGCTCGGCCTCGAGGGACACCGGCCTGGGGGCCACGGGCTGGCGGAAGCCGGCGAGCTCCCCCTGGGGCAGGTACCACGGGTGCTGGACGAGCTGGGGGTGGTCGAGGTTGAGGAAGCGCAGGGCGTCCTGGCCCTTGAGGACCTGGACGCCGCGCCGGTGGAAGGCGACCAGGGGTGTCGCCGGATCGAGGACCCGGCACAGGTGGTTGCCGATCCTGGCCCAGCGGCCGAAGATCCTGCCGTCGAGATCGGAGCTGCGGATCACCTTGCCGTTGCCGAGGCGGTAGCCCGGGTCGACGGTGATGCCGGCCTCGGTCCAGGACGCGATGAGCACCGGGTGGAGCCGGGCCTCGGAGAGCTCGAGGCCGGCCAGGTCGCCGGCGAGCTTGATCCCCGGCAGGGTGCGCAGCAGCGGCAGCACCGAGGGCAGCAGGGTGGCGCTGAACACCACGACCCGGCGGCCGCCGGAGGGCAGGATGATGTGGATCTCGACCTCGGTGCCGGTGATCCGGGCGGTGGCGGCGCCGGTCTTCTGGAGGGACAGCTGGAGCTCGAGGGCCGATCGCAGGTCGTGGCCGGTGAGGTGGCTCAGGTCGAGGCGCTCGGCGGTGGCTCGGCCGGGGGCGATGAAGGGGTGGCGGGAGTTGGCGCGCCAGGCGGCGCCCGGGCCCATGCGCTGCATGGTCGGCCGCACGTCCAGCCACTGCAGCAGGGTGGCCACCGCGTGGGAGCAGGCGCCGTTGCCGTCCTCGCAGGCGGTGCAGCGGCTGCCGGTGATGGCGCCGCCGCTGTCGGTGAGGCGGACGGTGCAGCTCGGCTGGGACAGCTCGGCCTCGAGCCCGTCGCCGGTCCACAGGATCCGCACGACCCGCCGCTCCTGGTAGAGGTGGTAGCCGCGCTCGGCGACCCCCCGGGGCAGGCCGCCCAGGATCTCGCCGCTCGTGATGTGGAACAGGCCCGCCGGCTGTCCGTTGCGGCCTGCCGGGAACGAGTCACGGGTCATAGCCCCTCATCTTATCAAGATCGGAGGCGAGAGGGGAGGGGGACGGTCGGCGGTGGCAGAATGATGAATGATGAATGATGAATGATGAATTCCGGATCCGGTGTCGAACCGAAGATCCGGACCCGCACCCGGACCCGTGTCCGAACCCGGACCCGCACCCGAACCCGAACCCGGGACCGGACCCGAACCCGCATCCGGCAACCACGCGGCGATCCGGTAACCACGCGGCGATCCGGCCACCACTCGTAGGGGAGGGTTTTACACCCTCCCCCGGCTCGGGCGTCCTGACGCTCGAGCCGGACCCGTTCCCGTTCCCGGACCCGCACCCGGACCCGCACCCGTAATCGGAACCGAAACCGAACCCGGACCCGGGTTCATCCGCGCTACCCTGGCCGTTCGGCGCGTCCGACGCGCCGCCGCAATTCGTCCGACGAATTGCTGCCACTGCCACTGTCACTGACCCGAAAAGCCCGGGCGAGGCCGGCGAGCCGCCGGCCCCACAATGCGGCACGCCGACCAGGCCGCGTCAGAGCTGGGGATGGAGCAGCCGCCAGGTCATGGCTCGCACTTCGTCGAAGAGCATGATCGCGACCAGGGCTCGATCGGCTTCGATGGCACCCGCACCCGGAGCCGATCGGGAGCGGGAGCGACTCAGCGTTCCGCCCGGGCCGGAGCAACTCGTCCGACGAGTTGCTACCACTGCAACTCTGAACTCTGAACCCATGGTCTCCGTGGTCACAGAACGCATTCGTTTCATGCGACTTAAAAAAACATGATACGAAGACGCTAAAAAATCTGCCATCGGGACTTGACAAGGACAAGCTAAGGTCCTATATTGTGAGTGTGAGTGAAACTGATAAGGAGGTACTCATCATGAGAAGCATGATTCGCTGGCAGCCCATCAACGATCCGTCGACCTGGAACCGCGGCGTGGATCGTCTGTTCAACGAGTTCCTGGGCCGGTCCCTGAGCCAGATGGGGGACGAGACCTCGGCGAGCGGCAGCTGGTCGCCGGCGGTCAACATCCTCGAGAAGAACGACGCCATCGTGATCACTGCGGACCTGCCCGGCCTCAAGGCCGAGGACGTCGAGGTCACCGTCGACAACGGCGTGCTCACCTTGAGGGGGCAGCGCAGCTTCCAAGAGGCGTCCGAGGGCGAGGCCTACCACCGCGTCGAGCGTTGGTACGGCAGCTTCGAGCGCACCTTCACGATCCCGAGCTCGGTGGACCCGACCAAGATCGAGGCCCGGTTCACGAACGGCGAGATGGCCATCAGCCTGCCCAAGCGCGACGAGTCCAAGCCGCGCTCGGTGAAGGTGAAGGTGGCGACCTCGTAACCCCCGACCCGCACCGCGTCGAAGCGGTCCGAAGCTCAGGAGCCCCGGCGATCGCCGGGGCTCTTCCCTTGACGGCGACTGAGCCCGGCCGTAGCGTGGGACCCATGGTTGCCAACCGGCTGTCCCTCGCTCTCGGCGGTGGCGCCGCCAAGGGCCTGGCCCACGTCGGCGTCCTCCAGGGTCTGGCCGAGGACGGCGTCGAGGTCGCGGGAGTCGCCGGCACCTCCATGGGGGCGATCGTCGGCGCCCTCGTCGCGCAGGGGCTGACCGCGGCTCAGATCGCGGCTTTGTTCCGCGCCGTCGACTGGGTTCGTCTGGGGCGCATCATGGTCGCCTCGGTGAGCGGCACGGCCTTCTCGGACATGGTGCGTGAGAGCTTCGGGGGCATCCGGATCGAGGAGCTGGCCGTCCCCTACGCCGCGGTGTGCTGCGACCTCGACACCGGGGAGATGGTGAGCCTGACCTCCGGCGACCTCGCCGACGCGGTGACCGCGTCGGCCGCGATTCCCGGAATCCTGCCGCTGCGGTCGCTGGACGGTCGCCGGCTGGTTGACGGGGCGGTGGTGGAGCCGGTGCCGGTGACGGCGGCGACGTCCCTCGCCGACGCACCGGTGCTGGCGGTCAACGTGGTTCGACCGGCCGCTCCCGATCGCTTCGGCGGCGCCATCGTGACCAGTCTACCCATGAAGGTCGAGCTGCCGTCGGTGGTGGGACGCATCGAGCGCTGGCTTCGCCGCCAGCGTGACACCGGCGACCCGGACGGGATCCAGTCCAGGTTGTCGCGCTGGGAGACGGTGATGCGGTCGTTCCACATCATGCAGTACCGCCTCGCCACCTGCGGCCAGCGGGAGGTGGCGACCGTCGAGCCCCCGGTCGGCCGCTTCGGCTGGTTCGACTTCCACCGGGTCGACGAGATCGTGGACGCCGGCTATCGGGCGTACCGGGCGTGGGCGGAAACCGCTGATGCCGCAGATGGAGCCCCACGGGAATCCGGGTGACGAACGGGCCAGCGATCAGCGAACAAGTCGTCGGACGAATCGTGGCGGCGCGTCGGACGCGCCGACCGGCCCGGAAACGCTGCCGAGTCGCTCCCGCACCCGTACCCGTGCCCGTACCCGTGTCCGTGCCCGATGTCAGCGGCAGCGACCAGGGTCAGCGATCAGTAAGCAGCAATCAGCCCCCCACCCTTGTTGCCCCGGGAGACACCGGGGAAGTAACACAACACTGGTTCCAGCAGACATCCCCGACCAAGTCCGCGGGGTGTTACTTAGGAGCGACAGCAACCGGCGGCAGCGACAGCCTCCGGCACGGGGTCCGGGTCCGGGTCCGGGTCCGAACCCCTCACTCCTCACCCCGAGTCCGCGACGACCACCGAGCGTCAGGGGGCGTAGAGCGAGGGCGACCGGTCGAGGATCTCGCGGGCGCGACCGAGACCGCCGGAGAGGCTCTCGGGCACCTGGGCTGAAGGGCAGACGGCGTTGAAGCCGCACCAGGCGCAGAGCACGCCCGGCCGCGGCTCGAAGTCCATCGCGGCGCTCACCTCCCGGACCAGCTCGGCGAAGCGCGCGAGGAGCTGTCGACCGCGCTCCGCGTCCACCGACTGCCAGCTCGTGGTGTCCAGGCGCAGGTAGTGGTAGCCGGCCAGCGCCTCGGTCTCGCCGCGCTCGAGCATGGCGCAGGCGGCATAGAGAGGCGCCTGCAGCCCCTCGGAGAACTCGGACGGGTTGCCCGCCGACCGCGAGGTCTTGTAGTCGATGACGAACAACCGACCCACCTCGGTGCGGCCGATCCGGTCGGCGAAGCCGGTGAACACGACGTCGTCCGAGAGTCGCAGGCTCAGCCGGCGCTCCAGGGCGACGGTCTCGGACCGGTCCCGCTGGAAGGCGCCGTGAAAGAAGCCCGCGACCATCTCCCGGGCGGCGCGCAGGTAGGCGCCGGCGTCGTCGGAGCAGCGAACCACCGCGACCTCGTCGTCGAGTCCCTGGTCCCACCGGGTCGCGAGGACCTCGAGCGCCGCTCCCAGCGTCGGAGTCCGCGACGCGGCGCGCTCGGCGTAGAGCCACTCGAGGACGTCGTGGACCGCGCTGCCGAGGTGGGACTCGACGGACCGGAAGAGCTCCTTGAAGCCCTTGAGGTAGCGGTACCGGTAGCGCAGCGGGCACTGGAAGTAGGTCTTGACCCGGGAGAAGGAGTACAGGTTGCGGGGCGTGGGCGCGCTGTCGAGGGCCGGCATCGGGCGAGTGTAGCCCAGCTCTAGACCGGGTTGGGCATCTCGATGAACTCGACCTCGAGGTCGAGCTGCTCGGTGATCCACCGGCCGAGGGCCTGCACCCCGAAACGCTCGGTGGCGTAGTGGCCGGCTGCGATGTAGTGGACCCCGTCCTCGGCGGCCTGGTGGAGCACCCACTCGGTGGCCTCGCCGGTGATGTAGGCGTCGAGCCCGGCGGCGACGGCCTGGTGGTACTCGCGCTCGGCGCCGCCGGTGACGATGCCCACCGACGCGATCTCGCCCCGGTTGCCTTCGAAGACCTGGGGCTCGCGGCCGGTGGCCTCGGCGACGGCGGCGAACAGCTCTTCGGCCCGCACCGGCTCCGGGAAGATCCCGCAGACCCCGGTCGAGGTGCCCCGATGCTCGCCGAAGGACTCGAGCTCGACCAGCCCGAGGCGGCGCGCGAGCTGGGCGGCGTTGCCGAGCTCCAGGTGCCGGTCCAGCGGCAGGTGGTAGGCGATGAGCGAGACGTCGTTGGCGAGCAGCACGCGCACCCGCTCCCGGAAGGCACCGACGAGGCGCGGCGCCTCGGAGCCGTTCCAGAGGATGCCGTGGTGGACGAGGATCGCGTCCGCGCCCCGGTCCACGGCCCGGGTGAACAGGGCCCGGGACGCCGACACCGCCGTCACCACCCGTTCGACATGACGCGAGCCCTCGACCTGGAGGCCGTTGGGACAGTAGTCGGCCACGGCGTCGGCGTCGAGGAGCTCGTCGAGCTCGGCCACCAGATGGAGGAGGTCCATGGCCCGATGGTACCCGAAGCGGCGGTAGAATGGGGGATCGCCATGGCCTCCATCAGGTTCTTGCCCCGACTGGTCCTCGTCGCCGTGGTCGTGCTCGGGGGCACCGCCTGCGCACCCGGTCCGCCGGCGGAGGAGCCGGCGTTCCGGGTCCGCCTGCTGACCTCGGCGACGCTGAGCGGGCGGTGGGAGCGCGCCACCGAGCGCGGTCTCGGGCTGATCGCCGCCGAGCTCGATGCCGAGGTCGCCCGCCTCCGGGCTGCCGGCTCCGCCGAGCAGCGCCTCGTGCTCGGGCAGCTGGCGGGCGACGGCATCGACCTGGTGTTCTGCGTCGGCCCCGAGGCCGAGCCCCTGGTGTTCACCGAGGCGGCGGCATTTCCCGACACCGTCTTCGTGGTGGTGCCGGGGGAGATCCACGGCGCCAACATCGCCTCGGTGGCCTTCATGCCGGAGGAGGCCGGGTACCTGGCCGGGGCGGTGGCTACGGCGTTTGCCGGCGACGGTCCGGCCGGCGTGCTGCGGGGGCCGGGCCGGCCGTGGCTCGAACGCCTGGAGGCGGGCTTCGCCGCCGGGGTCCAGGCCGAGAGCGGTGGCGGAGAGCCGCTGGTCGCTGCCGGTCCTGAAGGTCCCTGGCAGCTGGTGCAGGCGGGCGTCGAGGTGGCCCTGTACGCCACCGACAGCCCGGACCGGCAGGTGATGGCGGCGGTCCACGACGCGGGCCTGCTGCTGGTCGCCGCCGACCCGTGGCTCCTCGAGGACCACCCGGACGTGGTGGTGGCAGCTGTGGAGGTGGATGCGGCCGAGGCCCTGCTGCGGGTCGCCCGTGAGGTCCGGGACCGGACCTTCGTGGGGCGCGTCTTCGCCTTCGACCTGGGCTCCGGGGTGCTCGACGTCGTGCTCAACTCCGACCTGGCCGCATTGCAGGGTGGCGACGAGGTTCGCGAGGTCCTGGAGCGCGTGCGCTCCGAGATCACCGCCGGCTGGGTCGAAATCGAAGAGCTGGGCATCGGGCGGTGACCCGTAAGGCGCGGTCATCCTGGCGTGGAATCTCGACGGCTTCGGGGTTGGTTGTACCCACTCGAAGGAGATCCCCGATGGAGCAAGCCCGCAACGACCTGCTGGAGTTCTGGTTCGGCTCGCTCGACGACGATGCCGCCACCGCCCGCCAGAAGGCCGACCTCTGGTGGGGCAAGTACCCGCAGACCGACGAGCAGCTGGCGAGCCTGTACGGCCAGCTGGTGTCGGCGGCCGAGGGCGGCGTCCTCGACCACTGGACGGGCTCTCCCCGGGGCCGGCTGGCGCTCATCCTGCTCCTCGACCAGGTGCCTCGGGCGATCCACCGAGGCACGCCACGAGCCTTCGCCGGGGACCCCAAGGCGCTCCGGGTGGCCCGCCAGGGCCTCGCCTCCGGCGCGGATCGGCTGCTCCGGCCCGTCGAGCGGGTCTTCTTCTACATGCCCTTCGAGCACTCCGAGGAGCTCGAGGACCAGGAGCAGAGCGTTCGGCTGTTCAGCGAGCTCGCCGGGTCGGTTCGGGAGGGCTGGCGCGACACCTTCGAGGGCTTCCTGGACTACGCCGTCCGGCACCGCGACATCATCGCCCGCTTCGGCCGCTTCCCCCACCGCAACGAGATCCTGGGCCGCGAGTCCACCCCCGAGGAGCTCGAGTTCCTGAAGGAGGAGGGGTCTCGGTTCTGAACGACGCGCCGGCGGCCGCTTTCACTGCCACTGCCACTGCCACTGCCACTGCCACTGCCATTGTCACTGCCATTGTCACTGCCGCTGGTTGCTGTCCCTGTTCACTGCCGCTGCCGCTGATCGCTGCCGCTGATCGCTGTCGCTGATCGCTGTCGCTGATCGCTGTCCCTGCTCGCTGTCGACTGTCCCTGTTTGCTGATTCCTGCCGTTGACCCCCCTGCCTCGGCCCGCCGAAAGCGCTCGCCCACGTCGACGACGTTTGCGCCATGACCTGGCGGCTGCTGCATCCGAAGCGCTGAGGTCTCACCTGCCGGGCCGTGATTGTAGGGCCGGCGGCCCGCCGGCCTCGCCCGGGCGCTCCCGGTTGACCGCGTCCGCGTCCGGTTCGGCCCCGTGCCCGTACCCGTGCCCGTGCCCGTGCCCGATGTCAGCGACCAGCGACCGCGATCAGCGTCAGCGATCAGCAACCAGCGACCGGCGACAGCGACAGCGACCGGCGCCGGGTCCGGGTCCGGGTACGGGTCCCGGCCCGGGTCCGGCTCGGGCGCCAGATCGCCCGAGCCGGGGGGAGGGTATAAAACCCTCCCCTACGAGCGTTCTCCGGTTGGTCTCGTGGTTTCCGGTTGGTCTCGTGGTTTCTGGTTTCGTTTCGTAGGGGCGGGTTTTACACCCGCCCTCACGGGCGCTGCGGAGGTCGGCAGCGCCAAACCCGGTTTCGAACACTGCCACCGCCGCTGGCATCGGGCACGGAAACGGAAACGGGCACGGGCACGGGCACGGGAGCGGGCGCTATACTCACCCCATGACCGAAGCGACGACGAAGGACGAAGCCTGCCCGCTGTGTGGTGGGACCGGTTGGACCCTGGTCGAGGAGGGCGGGGTCGAGCTGGCCCGGCGCTGCGAGTGCGCAGAGGAGCAACTGCGCGCCCGGCGCCTGGCCCAGTCCGGCATTCCCGAGCGCTACCGGCACTGCTCCCTGGACGGCTTCGAGCTGTGGAACCCCGAGGACCCGACCCTGGGCAAGGCTCTGAGGTCGGTCCAGGAGTTCGTCGACCTCTACCCGTCGGTCGACAAGGGGTTGCTGCTGATGGGGTCCGTGGGCACCGGCAAGACCCACCTCGCGGTCGCCGCCCTGCAGCAGATCGTGGGCGAGAAGCGGCCGCCGGTGCGGGGCCGGTTCGCCGATTTCACGTCCCTCGTGCTCGAGATCCAGATGACCTTCGACGGTGCCGGCAACCGCCGTGACATCCTCGAGCCGCTGATCCGCTGCGACCTGCTGGTGCTCGACGAGCTGGGGGCGGGCAAGACCACCCCCTGGGTCATGGACCTGCTCTACTACGTGGTGAACACCCGGTACCTGGAAAACCGGGTGACCATTTTCACCACCAACTACACGGACTTCCCCAAGAAGGCCGGGGAGGAGTCGCTGGCCGACCGGGTGTCCCAGCGGATCCGCTCCCGCCTGTGGGAGATGTGCCGGCTGGTCGACCTGAGGGGCCGGGACTTCCGGGCCGAGCGGCTCAAGAGCCGGGAGCTGGGCGTCCCCCGTTGAGCTACCTCGTTCGGTTTCTGTCGCTGATCCTGGCCGCGGCGGGCTGCGCCTCGGCCCCCGCTCCGCTTCCGCCCTCGCCACCCGCGGCGACCCGCGCCGCGGCGGCCGAGCCCGCGACCCCCACACCGACACCTCCGGCGACCCCCACGCCCCCCGCCCCGACCGGCCCGGCGCCCGCGGTTCCCGTGGTCGCCGACGACGGCCCACCGATCCGCGTGCTCCTGACACGCACCTCCCGGCCGGTGAGCCTGCCCCAACCGGGGCGGGCCTACCTGGCGGAGTCCGGGGGACGGCGGGCCTGGATCTTCGGGCCGCTCGAGGTCTCGGCCGCCGCCGAGCGCGAGTGGCAGGTGGGGGCCTGGACCGACCCCGCCACCGCCGCCGCGGTCGCCCGGCGCCTCGGCGAAGCTCTCGGGACCTCGGCACGGGTCCGCCAGGAGCCGACCCCGAGCGGGCTGACCCGGGTCCGGGTGCGGTGGGCCACCGGCGAGCCCGCCGACCCGGAAGCGGCGCTGGCGGCGGTCGGCTTCCCCGGGGCCATGGCGGTGGCGGATGGCGGGTCGGTGCGGGTGGTCGGCCGGGACGGCGCTGCCGTCACCGGGGCCGAGGTGCTGCTCGTCCCGGACGGCGACTGGCCGACCGCGGTCGGCGAGCGCCGCTACCGCGGCCGCTTCCGGGCCCGGCTCGGCGGCGCCGAGCTCCTTCTCATCAACGACCTCGGGCTCGAAGCGTACCTGCGCGGAGTGGTGCCGGTGGAGATGGGCCCCTACGTGTTCCCCGAGCTCGCGGCCCTGAAGGCCCAGGCGGTCGCGGCCCGGACCTACGCCGTGGCCCACCTCGGCGATCACGACGACGAGGGCTGGGACATCTGCGACACCCCGGCCTGCCAGGCCTACCACGGCGCCGACGCCGAGCACCCGCTCAGCGACCGGGCGGTGGCCGAGACCCGGGGCCTGATCGCGACCTGGGGCGGCGAGCCCATCGACGCCATGTACAGCTCGACCTGCGGCGGCCGCACCGAGGATGCCGGCGAGCTCTTCCCCGACCGCGCCCAGCCCTATCTCACGGGCGTCGCCTGCGCCTGGGAGCGGCCGCTGGTGCTGGTCGGCGAGGCCGGGATCGGCGACGTCGACGACAGCTCGGGCCTGAGGCGCCTCGTGGCGCGGCAGGCCCTGGGTCCGACCGCGGTCGCCGGCGGTCCCGCGGAGCTCCTGCCGGGGGTCGCCGCTCTGTGCGGTGGCGACCGTGCCGCCCGGCCGACGTGGGAAGGGCCCGACGGCTGGGCGGAGGCCCTGCTGCGGGCCTCCGGCCTCGGGACCGCGGGCGCCCTGGCCTCGGGCGGCGGGGTCGACCGCCTCGTCGGGCTGGCGGATCTCTTCGGAGTTCCCCTGTCGCTGCCGCCCGCCGGGGGCTGGGACCGCGGCTGGCATCTCGAGGCGGCGGCGACGGTGCTCGAGATCCAGGGCGTGATCGCCTCCGACCGGGGCGAGGCGGTGCCGCGGCCCGACGGCGTCGGCTTCTACCCGAGGCGCGGCGACGGATCCGAGACCCTGCCGACGCCGCTGCCCCTGCTGTGGCGGTGGGAGGGGCGTCTCGCCGTCGCCACCGAGCTCCTGGTTCGGCCGGGCACCACCCTCGAGCGCCACCGGATGGGCGACCGGGTGCTCGCCCTGGTGGTGGTCCGGTCGGGGGGTGGGGGCGAGGCCGACCGGCGCTCGGCGTGGCGCAGCTGGGCCCGCGACCGCAGCTGGGAGCAGCTCGCCTCGGGCCTCGGGATGCCGGATCTCGAGAGGCTCGAGGTCACCCGGCGCAGCCGGTCGGGGCGGGTCGTGGGGCTGCTCGCCGTGGACCGCGCCGGCCGGAGCCGGTCGGTGGAGGGCTTCGAGGTCCGGCGGGTCCTCGACCTGCCCGAGACCCTGTTCGAGATGCACGAGCGGCGGCTTCCCGACGGATCCCGCGCGGTGCGGTTTCTGGGCCGGGGCTGGGGCCACGGGGTCGGCTTGTGCCAGAACGGGGCCTACGGCCTCGCCCGGGCGGGCATGCCCTTCGACGCCATCCTGCGCCACTACTACACCGGCGTAACCGTCGAGCCGTGGAACCCCGACTGAGTTCGGCCGCGTTACACTGACCGGGCCCGTTCGTGACCGACGACAGGAGGTGGCCGTGCTCGTCGACCTCACCGAGGACCAGCTGTCCATCCGAGACATGGTTCGCGACCTGGCGCGCAACGAAATCGCTCCCCACGCCGCCCGCTGGGACCGCGAGCAGCGCTTCCCGCGGGAGCTCTTCGCGACCCTGGGCGAGCTCGGCCTGCTCGGAGTCCTCATCCCCGAGGAGCACGGCGGTGCCGGCCTCGGCTACGTGGAGTACGTGCTCATCCTGGAGGAGATCGGCGCCGCCGACGGCGGGGTCGGGCTCGGGGTAGCGGCCCACAACTCGTTGTGCACCAATCACCTCTACCTGTTCGGCTCGGACGAGCTGCGGGCCCGCTACCTGCCCAAGCTCGCCTCCGGGGAGTGGATCGGCGCCTGGGGCCTGACCGAGCCCGAGGCCGGCTCGGACGCGGGCGGCACCCGGACCACGGCGGTGCGCGACGGCGGCGACTGGGTCCTCAACGGCTCCAAGAACTTCATCACCCACGCCAGCGTCGGCGATGCCGCGGTGGTGATGGCGCGGACCTCGAAGGAGTCGGGCCACCACGGCATCTCGGCCTTCTTCGTCCCCTTCGACCGGCCCGGGGTCGGACCCGGCAAGAAGGAGGACAAGCTCGGCATGCGCTGCTCGGACACCTCGTCCCTGGTGCTCGAGGACTGCCGGGTGCCCGCGGACCACCTCCTCGGCCCCGAGGGCGACGGCTTCGTCCAGGCCATGAAGGTGCTCGACGGCGGGCGGATCTCGATCGCGGCGCTGTCGCTCGGCATCGCCCGTGGCGCCCTCGACGCGACCCTGGAGTACGCCGCCGTCCGCCACCAGTTCGGCAAGCCGATCGCGTCCTTCCAGCTGACCCGCGCCAAGCTCGCCGACATGGCCACCGAGGTCGAGGCCGCCCGGCTGCTGACCATGCGCGCCGCGGTCCTCAAGGACTCGGGCGGGACCGTGACCCTGGCGTCGTCCATGGCCAAGGTCTACGCCTCGGAGGCGGCGGTGCGGGTGGCTGAGGAGGCGGTCCAGATCCACGGCGGCTACGGCTACACAACCGACTACCCGGTGGAGCGCGCGTGGCGCGACGCCAAGCTGTGCACCATCGGCGAGGGCACCTCGGAGATCCAGCGCATGGTCATCGCCCGCGAGCTGCTCGGCCGCGGCTGAACCTGCTTGCGCGGGAACCGCCAGCGGCCTAAGGTGGCGTTTGGAGGGCGACAATGACCAAGCCCGTGCTCGATCACATCGGCATCGCCGTCGACTCCCTCGACGAGGGGGTCGGCTTCTACCGGGCGCTGGGGCTCGAGCTCGAGGGCGTCGAGGAGGTGGCGGAGCAGGGCGTCAAGGTGGGCTTCCTGCCCCTCGGCGACACCCGCATCGAGCTCCTCGAGGCCACCGGCCCGGACTCGCCCATCGCCAGGCACCTGGAGCGGCGGGGCCCGGGGCTCCACCACATCTGCGTCCGGGTGAGCGACATCCGCGCCGCCATGGCGGGCCTCGCCGAGAGCGGCTACCGGCTGCTCTCCGACGAGCCCCAGCCCGGCGCCCACGGCTGCCTGGTTTGCTTCGTCCACCCCAAGTCGGCCGGGGGCGTCCTCATCGAGCTCTCCCAGCCCGGGGGGCAGCACCGGTGACCGGGGAGGCCAGGCCGGCGATCGCGGAGGGCAGCCTGGTGGTGGTGCACTGCACGAACCCGCGCGAGAAGCACTGGGGGCTGGTCCTGTCCATGGACGCCCTGGGGGTGGTGCTGCGGGGCCTCGACCTGGCGTCGGTGGAGGACTGGCTCGTCCAGGAGCGCGGCGGCGGCGAGACCCTGATCGTGCCCTCCACCTTCTTCGTGCCGACCCACCGGCTGGTCCGGGTGGACCTGGACGAGAGCGGCCCGGTGGTGAGCGGCTACGGCGACCGCTTCCGGCGCGAGGTGGGGCGCGACGTGCGCGAGGCCCTGCTCGGCAGCGGCGCCGGCGAGAGTGGCTGAATGCGGCGCGGATCGAGAGCATTCGCGGTCGGGATAGCAGCGTGTATCGCGGCGGTCGTGGCCGGCGTCGCGCTCCGCGCCGGTGCCCAGTACGCGGGCGAGGTCGAGGTCGACGCCGTGGTGGTGCCGGTGACGGTGCGCAGTGCCGGCGGCCGCGTGGTCACGGGGGTGTCGCCGAGCAGGTTCCACCTCTCCGTGGACGGCCACGAGGTGCCGATCCGCGATCTCCACCTCGAGCACGACCTGCCGATCAGCCTCGGCTTCATCCTCGACACCTCCGGCTCCATGGCCGGACGCAAGCTCGACGGCAGCCGCGAGCTCATCATGGCCTTTCTCGGCCAGCGGCGGCAGGAGGACCAGCTCGCCCTGTGGACCTTCGGCGACGACCGAGTGCTCGAGCGTTTCCCCTTCGGCATGGGGTGGTACCTGCTGCCGCGGATGCTCGAGACCATCAAGCCGTGGAGCACCACCGCGCTCTATGACATGGTGCTGCGGGTCCCCGAGGTGATGGAGAAGGCGGACCACCACCGCCGGGCCGCCATCCTGCTCACCGACGGGGTCGACAACGCGTCCGAGATCTCCGCCGCCCGGGCGACCGAGATCGCCCGCAGCCTCGAGACCCCGATCTACGTCCTGGGCGTCGAGCCCCCGCCGGCGGGTGCCCAACCGTCCGGGCTGTCGTACGAGGAGATCCTCACCCTCATCGCCGATGCATCCGGCGGTCTGTACCGCCGCATCCCGCGCGCCGAGGAGATGCCGGAGGTCGCCCAGACCCTCCTCGAGGAGCTGTCCTCCCGCTACATCCTGACCTTCACCACCTCCGGCGTGGGCCAGAGCAAGTGGCGGCGAATCGAGGTGGTGGTGGACGGCTACCAGGCGGTCACCCGAACCGGCTATGTGGGCACGCTCCCCTGATCGGGGACGTGACGGCTGTCATTCTCCCGCCACCAGGCCCCTGTACTACAATGAACCTGTTGAGACGACAGTCCTTTCGCGAATCGCACCGAAATCGGAGCTCAATGGAGGTCAAGATGCGACGTGTGTTCCTGGCGATGGCGGTCTGCTGCCTGGTGGCGGGCCCGGCTCTGGCCGACGGCGGGGTGGACCTGTTCGGGACCTACGGCGAGGTCATCGAGGGCGAGAACAGCGGCGGAGTCGGGATCCGGGTCTCCCTCGGTGGGACCAATCTCCTGTTCGACTTCACCGCCACCTGGTACAAGGAGATCAATGACATCGCGGTCATCGACGACCCCGCGGTGGCGGACGACGACTTCCAGATCTTCCCCCTCGACTTCGGCGTTCGCTACCTCTTCTCCGACGGCAAGAAGGTCCGCCCCTACCTGGGCGGCGGCGTCAGCTACGTGGTCGCCGACGCCAACCGGCTGGCGGTGGACGACGGCTTCGGGATGTACGCCATCGGCGGCCTCCGGGTCGGCCGGCAGCAGGGCATCAACTTCATGGTCGAGCTCGTCTACCGGTGGGCCGAGGTCACGGTGGAGTACGGCCAGGGCCTGGACGACGACGTGACCCTGGGCGGCTTCGGCGCCTCGGCCGGCATCGCCCTGATCTTCTGACCGCAGCGCCGACACCCGCCTTCGACCGAGGCCGTGACCGGCTGCACTCGGCCGCGAGTGCGTCAGTGCTGTCATGACCCCCGTTCCCGCTTTCACCGCTCGCCCCCGCCGCGGGGACGGGCGGCGAAAGCGGGTACACTCGTGCCGTCCGCCGAGGAGTCGCGATGCCCCTGAACGACGTCCGCACCCGTGCCGCCCGCGCCATCGCCCAGGCCCTGGAGGAGGCCTTCGACCACCGCCCGGCGGTGGTGGAGCTCGAGGTCGCGCCCCGTCGCGAGCTCGGCGACCTGGCCTGGCCCGGCGCCCTGCCGCTGGCCAAGGTGCTCCGGCGCCCGCCGAGGCAGATCGCCGAGGCGGTGGCCGAGCACGCCCGGTGGCCGGTCGAGGTCCGGCTGGTGGAGGTCGCGGGGCCTGGCTTCCTCAACCTCTGGCTGGACCGGGGCCGGGTGCTGACCCGGCTGGTGGCGGACGAGGCCGAGGCCGGTGGCGGCGTCGGCGTCAAGACCGTGGTCGAGCACACCAACATCAACCCCAACAAGGCCGCCCACATCGGCCACCTGCGCAACGCCGTCCTCGGTGACGTGCTGGTGCGCTGCCTGCGCCACCTCGGGCACGAGGTCGAGACCCAGAACTACATCGACGACACCGGCGTCCAGGTGGCCGACGTGGTGGTCGGGCTGCTCCACCTGCCGGAGAGCGAGGTCGCCGCCGCGCTCGGCCTCGAGCCGGTGCGCCGCGACGAGCTGGTCGAGCAGGTGCTCGCCCTGGACGGCGGCGGCATCGCCGAGGCCTCCACCGCCGACTTCGACGACGCCTGCTGGGCCATCTACCCCCGGGTCACCGCCCGCTACGAGAGCGACGAGGACTTCAAGGCGCACCGCACCGAGGTCCTGCACGCGGTGGAAGCGGGCCACGGCGGGCTCGAGCTCGACCAGGCGCTGCAGTTGCTGCGCGCCGCCGTAGTCGGCGGCGAGCACTGTCCGCGTCGGGTGGTCGCCCGGCTCGCGGCGGCGGTGGCCGACGCCAACCTGCGCTGCCACCTGGCGACCATGGCGCGGCTCGGCATCGGCTACGACCTGCTGCCCCACGAGTCCGACATCCTCCACCTCGGCTTCTGGCAACGGGCCTTCGAGCTGCTGCGGGAGTCGGGGGCGGTCCGGCTCGAGGAGGCGGGCAAGAACGCCGGCTGCTGGGTCATGTCCCTGGCCTCGAGCCCCGAGTTCGCCGACATGGACGACCCGGACAAGATCCTGGTCCGCTCCAACGGCACCGTCACCTACACCGGCAAGGACATCGCCTACCAGCTGTGGAAGCTCGGCCTCCTGGTGGACCCGGGCGGGTCGCGGCACGACTTCGGCTACCGGGCCTTCGCCTCGTGGTCGCAGGAGTCGCCGGCGGCGCCGGTTGTCTACGGCGAGGGAGGCCGGACCCTGGTCGAGACCACCTCGACCGTGGGCGAGCGGGTGGAGGGGCGGAGCTTCGGTGCCGCCGACCGGGTCTACAACGTCATCGACGTCCGCCAGTCCTACCCCCAGAAGGTGGTCAAGGAGGCGGTGCGGGTGCTCGGCCACGCCGAGGCCGCCGACAGCTCGGTGCACTTCGCCTACGAGATGGTCGCTCTGACCCCGGCGGCGGTGACGGTCATCGAGGAGCGGGGGGAGACCTCCTTCGGCCTCAGCGACGAGGAGATGGCCAAGGCGTACATCGAGATGTCGGGCCGGCGCGGCATCGGGGTCCGCGCCGACGAGTTCCTCGATGTCCTCACCGGTGCCGCGGAGGACGCTGTCGTCGGCCGTCTGGAGGGGGGCGGCGAGCCCGCCGACGTCGCCGAGCGCGCCGGGGCGATCGCGGTCGGGGCCCTGCGCTACCTGATGGCGCGGCAGTCCCGCAACCGGGTCCTGGCCTTCGACTTCGACGAGGCCCTGGCCTTCGAGGGCGACACCGGTCCCTACCTCCAGTACTCGGCGGTGCGGGCGGGCAAGATCTTCTCCAAGCTCGCCGAGCGCCGCGGTGAGGGCCCGTTCTCGGCCGACGAGCTCGGGGCCCTCGAGGGGGTCGAGATCCCCGACGACCTGTGGAGCCTGGTCTTCGAGTGCGCCCGCCGCCGCGAGGTGGTGGCCCAGGCGGTGGCCGGCCTCGAGTTCTCCCTGCTCGCCCAGCACGTCCACGGCCTCGCCCAGCTCTTCCACCGGCTCTACCACTCCAACCCCGTCGTCCCCGAGGAGGACGCCACCGTCCGCGCTCTGCGGCGCGCCGTGTTCACGGTCTTCGTCGACGAGATGCGGGTGCTGCTCGAGGAGCTGCTCGGCATCCCGATCCCCGCCGAGATGTAACGGCAGCGGGGGCCGCCGGGCCCGTACCCGTACCCGTGCCCGTGCCCGTGCCCGATGGTACCTATCAGCCCCCCACCCTTGTTGCCCCGGGAGACACCGGGGAAGTAACACAACACTGGTTCCAGCAGACATCCCCGACCAAGTCCGCGGGGGTGTTACTTAGGAGCGTCAGGAACCGGCGTCCGTGACCGGCGATCAGCGTCAGTGGCAGTGACCGGCGGGCGGCTCCTCACTCCTCACTCGTCACCAGTCCGGACACTCGCGACTCACCACTAGCGACTCACCACCCACGACTGACGCAGCGCCAGGCGACGCCCCCTCACTCCATGCCCGGGTTGCCAACCGGGACGCTGCGGGCGTCCGCCACCAGCTCGTCGAGGTTGCCGGCGGTCAGGCTCTCGAGAAAGGCCACGAGGTCGTCGACCTCGCCGTCGTCGAGGTCGATCGGGCGGATCAGCGGGTCGATGCCGTCGTGGGAAAAGCCGCCGTCCCGGTAGAACTCCACGACCTCGCGCAGGGTGGCGATGGAACCGTTGTGCATGTAGGGCGCCGTCAGGGCCACGTTGCGAAGGCTCGGGGTCTTGTAGCGCCAGCGGTCCGACGGGTCTCCGGTGACCTCCGCGCGACCGAGGTCCGGGAGGGGCGTTTCGCCGACGCTCGCGACCGCGTCGGCTGCCATGGTGACGACCATCCCGGGAACGAGCTCGACCTCGACCGGCGAGCCGCCGCGCGACGTGGAGTCGCCGCGGCGACGCCCGAGGCCCGTGTCGTGGAACGCACCGTCGCGGAACAACCCGTCGCTCTCGCCGAACCGGTGGCAGGCCGAGCAGCCCGCCCGGCCGGTGAACAGCCCGAAGCCGCGGCGGGCGGCCGCCGACACGGCGTCCTCGTCGCCGCCGTAGTACCAACGGTCGAAGGGCGAGTCCGCCGCCAGCAGGGTCCGCAGGTAGGCGGCGATGGCGCCGCCGATGCGCTGCGCGGTCGCCGGCCCGCCGAAGGCGTCGGCGAACATCCGGTCGTAGCCCGTGATCGAGCGCACCCGCTCGACGACCGCCCCCAGGGACGGCATCGCCATCTCGTCCGGGTTGACCAGGACGTCGAGGGGCTGGAGGCTCAGATCGGGCTCTCGGCCGTCGAGAAAGAACGGCGCTGCATAGGCCACGTTGAGCAGGGTCGGGGCGTTGCGGCGCAGTGAGGCGCCCTCGTGCCCGACGGCGGTGCGGATCTCGTTGACTGCGAAGCCCTGCTCGGGCACGTGGCACATGGCGCACGACAGGGTGTTGTTGACCGACAGGCGCCGGTCGAGGAACAGCGCCCTGCCGAGCCGGATCGTCGCCTCGGTGGGAGCCTCGCCGCCCGGATCCGGCACCGGCGGCAGCCCGAGGGGCGGTCGACGCAACCGGTCCAGGGCCCGTTGGTCCGGATCGACCGCCGCCGCCGCCGCCCAGAGCACGACCAGCGCCAGCACCAACGCCCCGACGGGGCCGATCCGACGCCCGCTCACGGGGTGCCCGCGAGCCCGAACGTCACGACGCGGCCCCGGCCTCGACCGCCAGGGTCTCGATGTCGGCCATGACGACCGCGGGATGGAGGAAGCTCGAGCTGTAGATGTTCCGCACCCTGCGCTGCCGGTCGATCAGAAAGACCTTGAGGACGTGGGACAGGCTCCCGGTCTCGTTGCCCTCGGCGTCCACCTCGCGCACGATGGCCTGGTTGAAGCCGTCGAGGATGGGCTCGAGGTCGACCCTCGAGGAGGTCGTGAGCAGGGCCCAGGGCCGCTCCCGCCACGACTGCTCGAGGTAGGCCTCGCCCCAGTGGCGCAGCATGCTCTCCGGGGTGTCCCGGTCAGGGTCGAAGCTCAGGGAGATCAGGCGGACCCGGTCCCCCAGCTCGGGATCGGTCTCGAGATCCTGCCGGATCATGGCGAGGTTGGCGGTGGCCAGCGGGCAGCCCGCGGCGTCGGGGCAGTTGAGGTAGATGAAGCTGAGCACGACGAGGCGGTCGCCGAGGTAGTCGGACAGCCGCCGTCGGGTGCCGTCGGCGTCGATCACTCGGCCGTCCACCGCGTCCTGGATCACCGGCAGCTCGTAGCTCCCCGGCTCCGGAGGCACGAAGCCCAGGCCGGGGGGTGGCGTCCGGCCCCCGGTCCGGGCCGTCGGTTCGGCGATGCCGCCGCAGCCGAGGGCCGCGATCGTCAGGAGGACCGCCCCGAGCCGAGGCTGCCACGGCCGCCGGAACGAACCGACCCGACGCCTACCGGACCGAGGCAACCTTCGGCTCCGAGGCGCCGTAGAGCTCGGTCGAGCCGAAGCGCATCAGGTGGGCTCGCCCCAGGCCCTCCTCGTAGAAGTCGATGGTGAAGCTGGGCTTCAGCTCGCTGCCGTCCCAGGTGTAGGCCTTGAGGAACTGCTCGTCGTCGGCGCCCTTCTTGTCCCAGTTGGACAGGAGCGACGAGGTGAAGTACAGGCGCTCGCCGTCCCAGCTCTGGGACACCATGTTGAGCTGGGAGCCGATCTTCTTCTGGTAGACCTGCTTCGGCTCGAAGGGGTCGGAGACGTCGAACAGCCGGACGCTGCCGTCCATGAAGGTGTCGACCCACATCCAGTTGTCGTCGGCGCTGAGGCTGAAGGCCACCGGCAGCGGGACCTTCTCCGGATCGCCGATGTCCGCCACGGCCGTGGCCTGCCAGGTTCCGGGCGCGGTCTCGTGGATGAGCCAGATCTTGGAGGTCAGGGCGGTCGTGGTGAAGGCGTAGTCGTGCTTCGGACCCCAGGCGACGCGGACCTCCAGGGGGGCCCCTGGCACGTGGAGGACCTGCTCGGGCTTGCGGGTGTGGAGATTCCAGATCACCACCGTCTGGCCGAACCGCTTCATGGCCTCGGCATCCTCGAGCAGAGCCCCGAAGTCCATCATGTAGTTGGACCAGCCGGTGAACGACGACGTGATCATGACGTTGCGGCGGGGCAGGGCACGGA
Organism: Candidatus Methylomirabilota bacterium; assembly: GCA_035464095.1. GTDB lineage: Bacteria > Acidobacteriota > Thermoanaerobaculia > Thermoanaerobaculales > Sulfomarinibacteraceae > JAHECW01. Next base: position 72,999 of record DATHSO010000195.1, read on the forward strand.
CGTCGTAGCCCATGCCGTCCGCGACCTCCTCGATTTCGGCGCCGCGGGGGTCGTCAGCGGTGGGAATCCAGTGGCTGGCGATGAACTTCCCGTCGTTGCTGTACTCCACCAGCGCCGTGCGGGGGCCGTGGTCCTTGTCGTTGGACAGGCCCGAGATGAGCATCCTGCCGGGCAGCGCGTAGAACGTGTGGGGTCCGACGACTCCCCCGGTCGCCGCCACGAAGTCGGTGATCGTCTTGGCGAGGCGCGGCTTCGCCGGGTCGCTGTGGAGGTCGAAGATGAAGATCCTGCTGGTGTCGAGGCCGCCCGCCCACAGGTAGCGGCGGTCGTCGGTCAGCCCGCCGTGGTGGGCCTCGTGCCGCCCGCCCACCGACAGGGTGTGGATGACCTCGCCGTAGGTCTCGGAGCCGGGCCGGACATCGACGGTCACGAGCTTGTCCGACCCGTCGCCGACGCCCTCCTCGCCGAGGGTCCAGACGTAGAGGAAGTCCTCCTGCGAGGTGATCTTGGCCATGTACGGCGACTGGCACGTCTCGTCCGCGGCGGCAGCACCCGCCGCCAGGATCGCCACTGCCAGGGCGGCCAGGCGCAGCGCGGCTCGCGGGAGGCGGGGGACTGAACGGCCTCGGGCCGCGGCATCGGCCGGTCCCGACTCGGGTCGACGTGAAACGGTGATCGAATACGACATCGTCCTCTCCTTGACTTCAGGTTCGCGAACGGTTTCGGAATGCCTTGGACTGAGTATCAGTTGCAACCACCAGAAGCTCAATGACCGAAATGCCCGATCTCTTGACCGATCGTCCTCGCCGGGCTCGGGACGGCGACGCGATGGACCTCCTGTGGTCCCAGCTCGACGAGGTGCACCTGTGCGGGGGCGTGTTCTTCCGCGCCCGGTTCTCGGCCCCGTTCTGCGTCGAATCGCCGTCGTGCGACGAGGTCGCCGATCTCCTCGGTGCGGGACCACGGAGGGTGATCCCCTTTCACCTGGTCGCTGACGGCACCTGCGAGGCGCGCCTCGATGGCCGCCGGCCGGTGACGCTGAACGACGGCGACGTGGTGGTCTTCCTGCACGACGGGCCCCACGTCATGGCCTCTCCGGGCGCCCGCGGCCCGACACCCATCGCGCCCCTGCTGCCGCCTCCCCCCTACCACGGCGTCGAGCGGATCGAGCTCGGGGGCCCCGGCGCCGTCTCGAGGCTGATCTGCGGGTTCCTGTTCCACGACCGAGTCAGCTTCAACCCGCTTCTCGACGGCCTGCCGGAGCTTCTGGTGGTGACCTCCGACGCCGGGGACCGGGGCGCGCGCCACAGCCGGATCTTCTCTCTCATCGAGGAGGAGTCCTCGACCGCGCGACCCGGCTCAGGCAGCCTGCTCGCCCGCCTCACCGAGCTGCTGTTCGTCGAGGTGCTGCGATCCTACATGGAGGCCATGGTGAAGGGAGACCGCGGCTGGCTCGCCGGCCTCCGGGACCCCTTCGTGGCCCGGGTGCTGCGGCTCTTCAACGACCGCCCCGACCACCCCTGGGACCTGGCCTCCCTGAGCCGGGAGGCCGGCCTCTCGAGGTCGGCGCTGGCGGCACGCTTCACCGACGCCCTCGGCGAGCCCCCCATGCGCTATCTGACCCGCCTGCGGATGCAGCGCGCCAGCAACCTCCTCGAGCACACCGATCTGCCGCTCGCCGGCGTCGCCGCCCGCGTGGGCTACGCCTCGGAGGTGAGCTTCAACCGGGCGTTCCGTCGCACCGTCGGGGTGCCGCCGGCGACGTGGCGCCGACGGACCGTCGGCAGTGCCCGAGCCGCCCGCTAACCCGCCCTCGGACTCGGAGTCTGCCGGACCACGGGTCAGCCAGGGTCAGTCGCAGTCGCAGTGGCAGTGGCAGTGACAGCGGCAGGCAGTGGCAGTGGCAGTGACAGCGATCAGAGACCGCGGCAGTGACGGCGGCAGCGATCAGCGACCAGCGACCAGCGTCAGCAACCAGCGTCAGTGACCGGCGATCAGCGTCAGTGGCCGGCAGCCGGCGCGCATACGGCTCACTCCTCACTCGTCACTCCTCACCGCTCAACCGACACGACCCACACCGGCTGTCCCGTTTCGGTACAGGTCCCCGCTCCCAGCGTCCCCGCGAGGCGCGATTCCGGTGACGCCCGCCACTGCACTGCGCCCCTGAATCTGGCATCGTGATTGCTTGAGCCGTCGTCGAGTCGAGGTGTCTCCATCGCACTCGGGAGGAACGATGATCGGGAGGATCATTCCCATCCTGCTGGCCGCGACCCTGCCGACCGGTGCCGACGACCTGCCGTCGGTGCGCTGGGGCGGGTCGCCGACGGACGTGATCACGGCGCCCCACCTGTGCCGCGGCCCGCTCGAGGTCGCCGAGGGCACCGACCTGTTCATGTGCACGCAGTCGGTGCTGGAACGGGAGGCGCTGGTCTCGCTGTACTTCGTCGACGGCGGCTACGCCTGTTTCTCGGTCACCATGCCGGTTCACGGTGCCACCGCCGAGGAGGCTCGCCGGGAGTTCGACGCGGTCGTCGAGCGCCTGCAATCCGCCCTGAGCCCTCGTGGTGCGCGAGGCGGCACCACCGGCAACGGAGCTGCGGTGACCTGGAACCTGGACGGCGAGACCGTCCGGGCAGCGGTGGACGCCACCGACGACACCCGCCTCATCGGGATCGTCGCCTTCGCCGACGAGCACCGCCAGCGGGTGGCCGGCCTCCTCAGCTGGTGAGGCGGCCGCGGGCAGCGCGGTCCGGGCGGTGTACAGTTCTGCCGGGAGAAACGCCATGCTTCGACCCCGTGCACCGATCGCCGCCTGCAGCCTGTTGATTCTCGGCGCCGCCGTCCTCCCCGCCCTCGAGCCGCCAACCACCGAGCAACTCGAGCGCTACCGGCTCGACGGCAGCCTCGCCGCCCGGACCGAGGCCGCGCGGCAGATCGGCAACCACCTGCCCGCACCGCAGGTTGCCGCGCGGCTGCGGCCCGATGCGGCGACCAAGGCCCTCCCCGACGCGTCCGGGCTGCTGCCCTCCCAAGGCTCTCCTCGGGTACTGGCACTGCTCATCGCCTTCTCCGACATGCCGGGCCACACCGACCCCGCCGTGGTGGACGACATGCTCTTCGGCGACGGCGACCCGGCGCTGTTCCCCGCCGAGAGCCTGGCCGCCTTCTACCGGCGCTCCTCCTACGGCCGGCTCGACATCGGCGGCTCGACCCTCGGTTGGTACACCACGCCCTACCCGAGGGACAGCGTCAGCCAGAGCACCTCCGGCCGGGAAGCCCTGATCCGCGAGGTGGTGAGCCACTGGGACGACGAGGGCCACGACTTCGCCCAGTACGACAACGACGGCGACGGCGCGGTCGACTACTTCATCGTCATCTGGACCGGCGAGCACGGCGAGTGGGCCGACTTCTGGTGGGGCTACCAGACCCGCTTCCGGGACAGCGGCTTCACGGTCGACGGGGTCCGCCTCGGCACCTACTCCTGGCAGTGGGAGAGCTACGACTGGCCGGGACGGTTTTCGCCCGACGTGGTCATCCACGAGACCGGGCATGCCCTCGGCCTGCCCGACTACTACGACTACGACGACGCGGTCGGTCCCCGGGGTGGGGTCGGCGGGCTCGACCAGATGGCCGGCAACTGGGGCGACCACAACGCCTTCTCCAAGTGGCTGTTGGGCTGGCTCGAGCCCGAGGTCTACAACCAGGACGCCCACCAGCTGCTCCTCGCCCCGTCCGACACGGTCCCCCAGGCCGCGGTGCTCATGCACGGCGACCCGGTGGCCGACCCCTACACCGAGTACTTCGTGGTCCAGCACCGCCGGCGTCAGGGCAACGACCTCGAGATCCCCGCCGACGGCCTCCTGATCTGGCATGTCGACGCCCGGATCGACGACAGCGGCCGATTTCTCTACGACAACTCCTACACCGAGCACAAGCTGCTCCGGCTCATGGAGGCCGACGGCCTCGAGGAGATCGAGCTCGGCGGGCGGGCTGACGGCGGCGACTTCTACACGCCGGGCGACGCCTTCGACACCGTGAGCCTGCCGAGCTCCCACCGCTACGACGGCGTGCCGACCAACCTCGCCGTCGGCGACATCGTCCTCGCCGGCGACGACGTCGGCCTCGAGGCCGACCTCGGTTCGGGTTGCGCCATCTGGTGCGACGCGGCGGTCGGCAGCACCGGCTGGCCGGGCCTGCCGGTCGACTTCGAGGGCTCCCTGGCCACCGCCAACTGCCAGGCGTCCCCGGCCTACGAGTGGCTGTTCGGTGATGGCGGCAGCTCCGGCGAGGCGGGCGCCAGCCATGTCTACGTCGCCGCCGGCAGCTTCCAGTGGCGCGTGACCGCCGGGCTCGGCGACGCGGTCTGCAGCCACCAGGGATCGATCCTGGTCTGCACCGACTTCCCTTGCTGGCAGTGGCGGGCCCTTTCGCCCATGGCCCGAGGCCGCTCGGGCCACGCCGCCGTCGAGCTGGCCGACGGCCGCATCCTGGTGGTCGGGGGCACGGGCGGCGCCCCCGAGATCTACGACCCCGCGGCCGACGCCTGGAGCGAGACTGGCCCCACCCGGGGCCGTTACCAGTGGGCCCGGGCCGGGCTGCTCGGGGACGGCCGCGTCCTGGTGGTCGGCAGCGGTTCCCCGGAGCACGTCGACACCGAGATCTACGACCCAGCCGGCAACGCCTGGTCGGTCACCGGCCAGCTCAACCACGACCGCATCGCCCACGGCGGGCTCCGCCTGCCCGACGGCAGGTTCCTGGTAGCGGGTGGCGTGTTCGAGATCGAGGGCGATTTCGAGCACGTGCACGAGGTCGAGGTCTACGACCCCCACACCGCCGTCTGGACCGTGGTCGGGACCATCCAGCAGGAGATGGTTCTCCCCGGCATGGCCCTTCTCGCCGACGGCCGCGCCCTCGTCGTCGGCGGCCGGCGAGCGACCTTCTTCGATCCCGGCACCGACCGCCTCAGCCACGCCGCCCTGCTGCCGGCGGAGTGGAGCTCGCCCCTGGTCGCCACCCTCGGCGACGGGCGGGTCCTCATGGTCGGGCCCGAGTCCTCCACCCTGACCCTGATCTGGGACCCGGCCACCGGCGGCTGGGAGCTCGCCGGGAACCTCGACACCTTCCGCTCGGGGGCCGCCGCCACCACCCTGCCCAACGGCCTCGTCCTGGTCACCGGAGGCCATTACGGCGCCGACCTCTCGTCGAGCGTGTTCTTCGATCCCGCCACCTCGACCTGGACGACGGCCTCGAGCCTGACCATCCCCCGCAGCTTCCACTCGGCGACACTGACTCGAGACGGCAGGCTGCTGCTGATCGGCGGCGCCAGCGACGAGCCCGGCTCGGCGAGCGCGACCGCCAGCGCGGAGCTCCTGGCTCGCCCCGCCTCTCCGCCCCGGCGGCCGGGGGGCCGGAGCACGCCCTGAGCGCGGCGTTCCAATCCGGGACACGGGCACCGATCCGGGCCCGCCACCGTTCGCGGAAACCCGGCACGAATCCTGCTTCATCTTCGGGCGAGAGCGGTGCTCGAGGCCGTCGACAGCACCCTCGGGAGGCCCGAATGAACGACAGCACCCCCAAGGACGCCGACCCCCGCCCGGAGTGGTTCGCCGAGTTCGAGCGCAAGCTCGTCGACCTCATGCAGTCCGATCCCGGCTCCCGGGGACACGACCTCGGGGCCTGCCTGACCGTGCTCATCCCCCGCGGAGGGAGCGCCGACAACGCCGTCTTCGGCGGACTCGTCACCTCCCAGGAGGAGCCGCCCGACGTCATGCGAATGGAGCTGCTCACCGCCGTTGTCTGGGCCCTGCTCGCCGACGGCATCTCCCCCGACGTCCTGCGCGCCGCCTTCGAGCACTCCCTCGCCATCACCGGGGAGACCACGGCCCTCACCCCGGTGGACGACCTCGACTGGCTCGAGGACGGCCCCGTCAACTGACCTCGGCGGCGACCTCGAGACCGCTCGCCATCGGGAGCCGGCGATCGAGCCACCGCGCCCGCACCGCCTCGGGGATCTCGTCCGGGTCGGCGCCGGCCGCGAGCAGGGCCGGGTAGAGCCAGGCATCGTCCGCCGCCACCACCCGCGCGGCGTCGGAGGTCACCGCTGCCTCCCGCCCGAGGACCAGTCCCCGGCCCCGCCGCCGCAGCCGCCCCGCGTCGCGCGCCAGGGCGAGCACGAGACCCGATCGCTCCGCCGCTTCCACCAGCTGTCGCTCGACCGCGTCGAGCTCGCCGTGCGCGATCGCACCGCCGCGGATCAGGCCGTGGGCCCGGGACAGGCCCCGACGCGAGGCCTCCACCAGGCGGCGGACCAGGTGCCGGTGGTCGCTTCCGGCCCCGGTCTGCTCGAAGCCGAGGCCGAGCAGACCGGCGAGCAACCGCCGCTCGTCGGCGCCGGCCTCGACGATCGGCCCCCGACACGCCGCCGCAGTCCGTGCCCCGGGGTCCGCCGCCGGCAGCACGTCGCCACGGCCGGCGGCGAGGCCGGCGAGCTCGGCCGGCGAGACCAGGCGGCGACGGCCCGCCGCGCGAAGCGGCACCATGGGCAGGTCGAGGACGGCTCGCCGCTGCAACCCCAGCTCCGCCGCACGCAGCAGCAGCTCGGCGACCCGCCGCCGGACCGGCTCCTCGACGTCCGGCAGGCGGCCCGCGAGCTGCAGCAGCATGGCCACGGCCCGGTCGACGAGGGCGGGCAGGTAGGGGTTGACGGCGGACCGGAGCCCGGCCGGGCTGTCGCCGGCACGCGCCACGCCCGACATCTCCACCGCCGCCGAGAACGGGACCGAGCCGGGCACCACGGCCCGCGCCGACAGCACCCCGTGCTGGAGCAGCCAGAGCGCCGGCATGTCGCCCGACGCGGTCACCACGAGCTCAGCAGACAGCGGCTCGGCGACCCGCATCCGATAGAGGGCATCGGGAAAGCCCCTCGCCATCGGGCGGCCGTCGAGGGTGGCCGGGATCGGCAGGAAGCGCAGGGCGGTCTCGAGCCAGCCGACGGCGCGGCTCACCGTCCGTCGGCCGCCGCGCCACCGCATCCGGCTGCCGGGGGTCCCGCGGAGGTCCTGGTCCGCCTCCATGACCCGGACCTTCCCCTTCCGGGCTTCCATCCCCCAGCCCTCGCTTCGCTTCCGGCACCGGAGCTCGAAGGCGGCTCCGGCGGTCCCAACCGCCCACAGCAGCGCGATGGCGCCGCCCGCCTCGAGGTCGGCAATGGCCTGCTGGCGGAGCCCGGGCGGGAGGCCACCGTCGAGCGCGGCAGCGACGGCCGCGAGCTCGTCGCGGGACGCGGCAACGGCGTCGCAGGCCAGCTCGAGGCCGCCGCGCACCCGGCGGATCTCGACCCGGGAGGCGCCGCGGGCCGAGGCCAGCCGGACGAGCTCGGCGGGAACCTGCCATGACCCCTGGAGCTGCGACTCGCACAGGGTCGCCACCTCGGCGGCCAGGTCGATGGCGAACAGGCTCCCGCTGGTCACGACGCCACCCCCGCCGCCTCGCCCACCGCGTCGCGGGCGAGCCCCTCCAGGATGGGCCGGCGCCGCCAGGACGGCCACTCGAGGGCATCGAGCACGGTTTCGGCGAGGACCAGGGCGGCCGCTGCCGGTCGGCCGACGGCGAGCTCCGCCACCGAGCGCCACGCGGCGGAACCCTCGCTGAGCGCCACCACCGGTCCCTCCCGTCCCATCAACCGACCGTCGACGACCGCGACCTCGTCGCAGGCGTCGGGAGAGACCAAAACCCGCCAGCGCTCGCCGACAGACGCCGCTGCGCCCTCGATCCGGCGGGCTTCGGGGGGACGGCGCCCGACCGCCAGCAGGCGCTGCCAGCGGTCCAGGTCGACCGCCCCCAGGGCCGCCGCCGCCGCCCGGCCCTCGGCCCGGGATCCATCGACGACCCCGCACCCCGAGCCGGCCGCGCGGCGGGAGAGATCCCCGGGTCGACTGGCCACCGCCAGGGCACCGCGGCCGGCGAGCCGACGGGCCCGGCGCAGGCTGATGGGAGCGTGCTCGAGGCACGGTACGATCCGCCTCTCGAAGAGCGCGGGCACCTCGGAGTAGGCCTCGGGACGGGCCAGGGCGCCCCGCACCAGCCCGGCGAGGTCCGGGACCCCGCTCGGACGGTGGCGGTGCCGCAGCCGCCGCCGGCCCGCCACCGCCAACCCCGCCGCCGTGAAGGCGGCTGCCGCCAGGGCCAGCCAGAAAGCCGCCGGAAGGGTCCAGCCGGGCCCGAGGCCGTCGTCGCCGGTCAGCGGCGCCGGAACCAACGACCGGGGTCGGGTCGCGGCGGGCGCCGGCGGCTCCGATCCGGCCGCGATGGCGGGAGAGCCGGCGGCCCCCCGGCTCACGTCCTCGGCCCGCCAGGCTCCGTCCCGGCCCAGGACCTCCAGCCAGGCATGCAGCCCGAGCAAGGCGCGGCCTCGAGCACCGACCCACCCCACGGCCAGGCGCACCGGCACGCCGGCCCGGGCGACAATGGCCGCCGCCAGAGAGGCCTGGACGTCGCAGTCCCCGGCCCCCACCGCCAGGCAGCGCTCGGCGAAGCCGAGGCCCGCTGCGGCGGCGGCGCGGTGGCGCTCGGCGGTGGCGGGCGACGCGTCGTAGGCGACCCGGCCACGGACCCAGTCGGCGGCGCGCGCCGCCACCTCCTCGGGGTCGAGCGGCCGGAGTGACTCGGCCAGCGCCGCCGCCTCCGGGGGCAGCACGGGCCAGGTCCCGATCGGCGGAGGACGAAGCTCGGCGGCGGGACCGGTGCGGTACCGGAGCCGACCCCGGAAGGCGTCCTCCAAAACCAGGACGGGACCTCCGTCGGCGGCTGCGTGCACGCTCTGCACGCCGGCGCCCGAGCTCAGGCTGGAGGGGTCGAGGCGGTGCCCGGTCGGCACCGGCAGGCGTACCGGACCCGGTCCAGCCGCCAGCTCCAGCTCGATCTCGAGGCAGTGGGTCCGGCACTCGACGCCGCGGTACTCCCCCTCGGCGAGAATCTGCGGCGGCCGGACGACCCGGCCCCGGTCGTCGATGCCGTCGACCCGGAAGACGCCGAGCATGGGCGCGGCCCCGAGCGGCCGGTAGCGCAGGGCGACGCCGCCCTGGGGACGATCCGCGGTTTCGGCGACCGGGCCCGGGTAGCGCTCGGCGAGGTCGCCCACGAGCACCGCTCCGGGCTCGGGTCCGGCGGCGATGGCCAGGCCGCGGCGCTCGCCGGGGAGCCCGTCCGGCCGCTGCGGCTCGCGGACGCCGCTCGCCAGGAAGGCTACCGCGGCCAGCGCCAGCACCCCGAGGGCCGCGGCCCCGAGCCGGCGCCGCGAGGCCAAGGCCTCCCGAAGGCGCATGGCCGCGCGCCCCACCCTCCCGAGGGCGGCCCCACGGTCGAGCTCGTCCCGGACCAGCCGCCGCAGCGCCCGTCGCCCGGCCGCGACCAGGCGGCGCAGCTCGGCGTCGCTCCGGGCGTCGCCCCGGGACAGGAGGACCCGAAGGCGTCGGCTGTCGATCACCAGCTGGGGCACCAACCCTTCGGGCAGGGTCGAGCTTCTCCGCCGGCGGTCGAGACCGGGCTCGGTGAGGAGCTCGTCCAACGTGGCGACGCTTCGCACCCTGAGCCCGTGGGCGAGAAGGTCGACCCGCGGCACGGCAGCCAGGGCGACCGCGCCCCGGAGGCCCGGACGGTCGAAGCCCAGGCTGGGCGGCGGCAGCTCGAGCTCGGTGGTGGCCCGCCGTCCGTTGACCAGCACCACCAGCCCCTCGGCGTCCGTGGCGCGCCGCCGGAGGTAGCGCGCATCGCGGCGGACCGCCCGCCACACCGCCTCCTCCGGCGCCTCCCCCGCGGCCGGCCGCACGAGCTCGACCTCCGTACCCCGAACGAGGGTCGAGGCCCCGACCTCGACGCGCTCGAGGTCACCGCTCGATCTGAGCTCCCAGGCCGGATTGTCGGCAGGCGCCGAGCGCACCACCAGCTCCTCGGGGCCGAACCTGAGCACCGACCAGAAACCGATGCCGAAGCGACCGGCGGTTTCGCGGGCATCCCGCTTGGACGAGGCGTAGAGGGTGAACAGGTACCGGCGGGCGTGCTCGAAGCTCATTCCGGAGCCGTCGTCGCGGCACAGCACCCGGTCGCGCCCGTCGCGCCGCTCGACCTCGAGCTCGATCCGAGCCGCCCCGGCGTCGCGCGAGTTCTGGATCAGCTCGCGCACGAACACCCAGGGATCAGCGCCGTACCGGGCAGCCTCGAACCCGGCGCGGCGGCGGAACTCGCCGGCCGCGATCACCGGTCCAGTGTAGCCGCCGCGGCCACCGCCGAAACGGTGGCTGCCGGGTCACGGGGCCCGGCGGGGCTCAGTAGATGGGATCGGCCTCCTGCCAGAACATGGACGCCGTCGGCTCCAGGTTCTGGTTGGTCTCCTCGACCCAGGACGCGGTCTGGCCGCCGCAGCTCGGGCACGCGTACTCCTCGCCGAGCATGGTCGCGTCGGTGTGCTCAGACGACCAGTCCGAGATCGATCCACAATAGGTACAACGGATGGGGTCCGGACGTTGCATGGTACTCACCCTCCAGGGTTCCGACCGGCACCCTATACCACTTGTTCAAGTGAAGGAAAGGCACGGCGCGGCAGCCAGTGCCACGCCGCGGCGTGAATGAACGCTCATTCAGAAATCGTTGAGCCAGAGCGACCTACGCGGGAGCTACAGCAGCGCCTCGTCGGACTCGGTGTCCATGGAGACGACGGTGCGGAAGAGGGCCTTGACGATGTCGATGTTGTTGGACAGCAGGTCGAAGAAGTCCTCGGCCTCGATGACCAGCAGGCGGGTGTCGGTCTCGGCGACGGCGTCGCCGGAGCGCGGCCGGCCGCTGAGGATGTCGAGCACGCCGAACCGGCCCCGCGGTCCGATCACCGTGCCGCCGTCGACGGCGCCGCCGAGCCGGACCCGCCCCTCGACCACGCAGTACAGGGCCCGCGGGGCCTCGCCCCTGCGGAAGATCTCGTCGCCCCTGCCGTAGGCCTCCTCGCTGGCGATGGCGGCCAGCCGCAGCACCTGCTCGGCGTTGCAGTGGGCGAACAGGTCCACCCCCTGCAGGAAGACCATCATCTCGATGTGCGCCATGGGTGCCATCTGACTCGTCTCTCCTTTGCCGATCATCCCCTTGCCGGGGGGAACCGTGCCGGCTCGGGCGGCGACCCAGAGCGCGGTCTCGCGGACCAGCGGGTCGTCAGCCTCCTCGGCCATTGCCGCCACGACCGGGTACAGCGAGGTCACCTCCTCGGCCCAGACCGCGTGCAGGGCGGCGAGGATGATCCCACGCCCGTCGGGGTCGATCCTGGGGTCGAGGCGGATCAGCCGCTCGAGGGTCGCCTCGGGGGACTCCATGAGGATCCCGAAGTAGAGCCGCCCGCGCCGGAGCTTCTCCTCGAAGGGTGCGTCGTCGATGACCGCGAAGACGTCGCGCCTCAACGAACCCGTCAGGCTGTTGTCCAGGTACTCCAGGGCGCGTGCCCGCATGGCCGGCTGCCGGCTGGCCAGGCTGCGACGGGCGGCCCTGACGTCGTCGGGTCGCTCGATGAGCTCGAGCAGGCCGAAGATGTTCGAGACCAGGGTCGACATGCGCTGGGCGAGCAGCTGCTGGGGTAGGGTCGGGACCCGGTCGGCGCGCTGCCAGACGGCGTACGGTCCCTCGAGCCGCGCCTCGTACATCGAGGAGATCGCCCAAAGGTCGGCCAGACAGCGCAAGTACCGCGCCGCCTCGACGGCGACCTGCTTCTTGATCGCCGAGGCGGTGAACCTGGTGTCCCTCTGCCGCAGCCGCATGAAGCACAGGGCCTCGACGATCTTGCTCCGAAGGAGGGTGTCGCCGGCATCGAGGCTCTCCTCGAGGGCGTCCTCCGCCCCCTGCTCGCCGATCAGGGCGAGGGTCTTGGGCACCGCCCGCCGCACCCAGATCTCCTCGTCCTCGGAGTGCATGAACAGGCGCAGGGGCTGAACCGCGGCGTCGCCGACCGCCACCACCGCCTCCCGGGCCTCGTGCTTGAGCCTCCGGTTGCCCATGAGCGAGATCAGCGTCGGAACGTACAGCGGGTTGGCCCCGTTGCGGTCGAGGCGGCGCCGGACCGCACGGATCGCCTGCCGGACCACCTCCATGTCCCGGTCGTAAAGCAGCTGGATCATCGCCGCCCGGCCGTGCGGCTCGGGGACCTCGCCGAGGGCCCGTGCGGCCTCGCTGCGGACTGCGGGATCGGAGTCCTCGAGCATGCGCCCCAGGGCCTCGTCGGCACGCCGGGCCGCGTCCTCGTCGGTCGACGGCAGGAGGCTGGCGATGGCGGTGGCGCGGAGCTCCGGATCCGGGTCGGCGAGGCGCTCGCTCATCAGGCCCGCCGCCTTCTCGCCCTGCAGCTTCGCCAGGGTCTGGATGGCGCCGCTGCGAACCTCCGCGTCGTCGTCGGTCACCGCTTTCCGCACCAGATCGACGAGGTCCTCGCGCCCGGTCTCGCCGAGAACCTCCAGGGTCTTGCGCCTGACCACCGGGTCGCTGTGATGCAGCAGCAACGGCGACACCAAGTGGCCCTGGCCGTGGTTCGCCAGCAGCTCGAGGCTGTGCAGCACGGTTCGCGGATCCGAGCTGCCGAGGGACTGGACCAGGGTCGTGATGGTGACGAGGTCGGTCGGGTCGATGGTGGCGTCCGGCTGGATGACACCCGACTTGAGGCCCCGCCGGTACTCCACGACGTACTCCCGCCGGACCCGCCGGGTCGCCAGAAGCCAGGCGCCGAGCACCACCACGGTGAGAGCGGCCACATAGCTCGCCGGCGTCAGGCCGAAGGTCACGGGCAGGATGAGCAACGCCGCGAGTCCCTTGGCGAAGCGCTGGACGAAGACGTCGATGAAGGCCTTGGCGCGCACCCGGAGCTCGCCCCGAACGGGCAGGAACAGCAGCTCGCGGGTGGCCTGGTCCACCGAGTGGCGCAGGCTGCCCTCGGCGAGCATGAGCACCCAGACCAGGGGGTACACCACCGTGGGCGCCGCCACCAGGGCCACCACCACCGCGACCTGGCACGCCCCGACGGTGGCCGGCAGCACCCTCATGCCGGCCCCCACTCCCAGGAAGCGGTGGATGCGTTGGGTGAAGAGCAGCTGGAACACGAAGCCGACGATGCCCATGAGGATGAAGAACTGCCCGATGATCAGGGTCCGGGCGTCGAGCTGGTCGGCCTGCGCCACCGCCTCGGTGACCTTCTCCACGTACCAGTAGAACTGCCAGCCCACCAGCTGCCCGACCACGACCGTGGCCACCATGAGCGAGGTGATGAGCACCAGCAGCCTCGATCGAAGGATGATCGCCAGCCCGCCCCGGGCCTCCTCGACGCTCGCCCGCTCGACCACCGCGGGCACCGGTCGGGTGTTGGGGCGCAGGCGTTCGATGAGGCTCACCGCCAACGGCACGAGGAGCATCAACACCGCCGCGGCGAGCAGGGTGGCGCGGGCTCCGGCGAGCTCGGTCACGGACCAGGCGATGAGGCCTCCGGGGATCGCACCGAGCAGACCTCCGGCGCCGATGAAGGCGAAGATCCGCCGTGCCTGGCGGGGGTCGAAGAGGTGGTTGGCGTACGACCAGAACTGGGAAACGGCGATGGCGAAGGCCATGCCGAGCCAGACGTAGTAGAGCACCGCCACCCAGCTCTGGCCGAGCCCGAACAGGAGGTAGAAGACGATCAGAGCGATGGCATGGGCCACGCTCGATGCCACGATCAACCGACCGTGCGCGAAACGCACGGCGAGGCGCGAGTAGAGCACCAGCACGGGGTAGGACACGACGGCCAGGGCGAGATAGACCCACGGCAGGTTCTCGGCACCGAGGCTGTCGATGAAAGACGCCTGCCGGACCGACTTGCCGGCGAAGTGAACCGTGGTCAGCACCAGGAAGTAGACGAAGAACAGCCAGCCCAGGCCCCGCTCGCCGGCCCGCATGCCCAGGCCCGAGCCGGCCACGAGCTCACGCAGCCCGCTCCTGTGCGGGCCGTCCGCCGGGCTCGCCGGATCGTCGCGCTTCGCTGTGTCCACCGACGCCTACGGTAGCGTGAACCGCTCGCCCGGACAATGCCGGGCGGGCCCTTCCGCGTCCGGGTCCGGTTCGGCCCCGTGCCCGTGCCCGATGTCAGCGAACAGCAAGCAGCAAACAGCGATCAGCAACCAGCGACAGCGATCAGCGACCAGCAATCAGGGACAGCAAGCAGCGACAGCAACCGGCGGCAGCGATCAGGGGCAGCGGCAGCGATCAGCGCCTCCGGGAAGCGCGGGCAGGGCGCCTTCCCCGGGACGTGGTTCGGCATCGTGCCGGCACCCTTTGGCCTCGAGGCCGCGCGGGTTCGGTGCCTGGCTCTCTTTTCGTCCGACGAAAAGGTGCCTGGCACCGCTCCCATCGCGTCTCGGGAAGCTCCCTTTCCGGGATCAGCGGCAGCGGCGGTCGGCAGCGGCCGGCAGCCAGCGCCTGCACCATTCACTTAGGCGAGCCCCTGAGTCCCCGAGCCCCCTCACTCCCCCGCCAGGACCTCCTCGAGCTCGGCGAGGGTTTGGTCGAACAGCTCGAGCGCGGCCTCGATGGTGTCCGGCTTGCTCAGGTCGACGCCGGCGCTGGCGAGGATTTCGAGGGGCGGCCTCGAGTTGCCGGCGCGCAGCATCTCCAGGTAGGCCTCCTTCGCTCCCGGCTCGCCAGCCGCGACCCGCTCGGCGATGGCGACCCCGGAGGCGAGGCCGGTGGCGTAGGTGAACACGTAGTACTTGTAGTAGAAGTGCGGTATGTAGGCCCACTCCACCTCGTCGTCGGCGTCGACGGTGTAGCCGGGGCCGTAGTAGTGCTCGACGAGGCCGCGGTAGATGTCGTTGAGGCGCTCGGCGGTGACCGGCTCGCCGGCCTCGACGAGCTCGTGCAGGCGGAGCTCGAACTCGGCGAACAGAGTCTGCCGGAAGATCGTCGTCCGGATCGTCTCGGCGAGCTCCGACAGGAGCCAGGCGCGCTCGGCCTTCGACGCCGCGTTGTCTATCATGTGCTTGGACAGGAGCACCTCGTTGCAGGTCGAGGCGACCTCGGCCAGGAAGGGTACGTAGCGCGAGGTCAGGTAGGGCTGGTTTTGGGATGACATCAGGCTGTGCATGGCGTGGCCGAGCTCGTGGGCCAGGGTCGAGACGTCGTCGTAGCTGTCCTGGAAGTTCATCTTGACGAACGGGCGCACGCCGTAGACCGAGGCCGAGAAGGCCCCCGAGTCCTTGGTCCTGGCCGGGTAGACGTCGACGGCGCCGAGGCGCGGGTCGACGAGCTCGGCGAGCCGCTCGCCGTAGGCCTCGCCCAGGGGCTCGAGGGCCTCGAGGATGAGCTCGCCCCCCTCGGCGTAGCTTAGGTCGCGGGCGCTGCCCTCGACCATGGGCACGTACAGGTCGTAGAGGTGGATCTGGTCGAGGCCCATGACGTTCTTGCGCAGCTCGACGTAGCGGTGCAGGGAGCCGGCGTGGGCGCGCACCGTGTCGACCAGATTGCGGTAGACCGCCGGGTCGAGGTCGTCCTTGTCGAGGTAGGCCTCGAGGGCGGTGTCGTAGTCGCGCGCCTTCGCGAGGAAGACGTTGAAGGCGGCCTGGCCGCCCAAGGTGGCGGCGAAGGTGTTCTCGAAATGGCGCAGCGCCGCGAACATGCCCGCGACGGCATCGCGCCGGACACGCCGGTCGTCGGACGCCCGCAGGCGGGGGTAGTTGGCGAAGGTCAGCTGGACCTCCTCACCGTCGGGACCGGTGACCTTCGGCAGGGGCAGCTCGGCGATGAGGGCCGCGAAGGCCGACTCCAGCGGCGACGGCAGCTCGTTGAGGTCGATGGCGGCCCACAGGTTGTCGCCGGCGAGGCTCAGCACCCGCTCGGCCTCCGGGTCCAGGATGCGGTCCGCGCGGCGGCGCAGGCTGTCGATCCACGGTCGGAAGGCGGCGAGGGCCGGCACCTCCAGATAGGCCTTCTCGAGCTCGGCGGTCGTATACCCGAGAACCGCCTGGCGCAGCGCGGCGCCCTGCTCCATGGCCTGGTTGGTGAGCTTGAGGGCGCGCTGGTGGCGGGCGATGAGCTCGGGGTTGGTGGTGTCGCCGTCCCGCTGCAGGTTGGCATAGAGGGCCAGGCGGTTGGCGGTGAGCTCGACCTCGAAGTAGGTGGCCATGAAGGCGGCGAGGGCCTCCGGGCGGTCGAGCCCGACGTCGGCAGCCTGGAGCTCGGCGAGCTTGGCCTCGGTGTCGGCGAAGGCCGCTGCCCACGCCCCGTCGTCCGGGAACAGGGGCGTCAGGTCCCACCGGAACGCGGAGGGGATCGACGACCGGTCGGCCGTGGCGTCGGGCGTGTAGGCGGGCAGCGACCGGAGGTCGCCGGCGGACGCGAGAACGGCCGCGGCGAGGACGAGGGCGGCGGACTGGACCATCATGACAACCTCCCCGGGACGGGCCCGGGCCCGCCCGCGGCCACGATATCGCATCGGAGGTCGGGCGGGAACCTGCGCCGCCAGACTCGCGATCTACTGGAAACAGACTCAAATCTCTCGAGCACGGTCGGGGTCCAGGATCTGAGCGCTCTTGCATCAAAAGTTCGCCAGGGGGCTTGACAGCCGATCGGGAAGGCTCTATATTCAGCGCTGGCACTCGTTGGAGACGAGTGCTAAAAACAGCCAACAACTCGAAAGGAGACAGCGAGATGGAGATCAAACCTCTGGGCGACCGGGTCCTCGTGAAGCGGATCGAAACGACGGAGCAGATCCGCGGCGGCATCATCATTCCCGACACCGCCAAGGAGAAGCCCCAGGAGGCCGAGGTGGTCGCGGTCGGCGACGGCAAGCTGGACGACAAAGGCAAGCGCCTGCCCATGAACGTCAAGAAGGGCGACACGGTGCTCATCGGCAAGTACTCGGGCCAGGACATCAAGATCAACGATGTCGAGCACACCATCCTTCGTGAGGACGAGATCCTCGCGATCGTCGTGAAGTAAGGGAGGCCGATCATGGCAGGAAAGAAGATCGTCTACGCCGAGGAGGCCCGCAGCAAGATCCTCGCCGGCGTCAACAAGCTCGCCGACGCGGTCAAGGTGACCCTCGGCCCCAAGGGCCGCAACGTGGTCCTCGAGAAGAAGTTCGGCTCGCCCACCATCACCAAGGACGGCGTCACCGTCGCCAAGGAGATCGAGCTCCCCGACCCGCTCGAGAACATGGGCGCCCAGATGGTGCGCGAGGTCGCGTCCAAGACCTCCGACGTCGCCGGCGACGGCACCACCACCGCCACCGTCCTCGCCCAGGCCATCTACCGCGAGGGCATCAAGAACGTGACCGCGGGCGCCAACCCCATGGAGCTCAAGCGCGGCATCGACCAGGCCACGGCCAAGGCCGTGGAGTTCATCAACTCCCTGTCCAAGCCGGTCGAGGGCGACGCCATCGCCCACGTCGGCACGATCTCGGCCAACGCCGACTCGGAGATCGGCGAGATCATCCGGGAGGCCATGGAGAAGGTGGGCAAGGACGGCGTGATCACCGTCGAGGAGGCCAAGGGCCTCGACACCACCCTCGAGGTGGTCGAGGGCATGCAGTTCGACCGCGGCTACCTGTCGCCCTACTTTGTGACCGACGCCGAGCGCATGGAGTGCGTGCTCGAGAACGCCATGATCCTGATCTTCGAGAAGAAGATCTCGAACATGAAGGACCTGCTGCCGATCCTCGAGAAGGTGGCCCAGCAGGGCAAGCCCCTCCTGATCATCGCCGAGGACGTGGAGGGCGAGGCGCTGGCGACCCTGGTGGTCAACAAGCTGCGCGGCACCCTCAGCATCTGCGCCGTCAAGGCCCCGGGCTTCGGCGACCGCCGCAAGGCCATGCTCGAGGACGTCGCGATCCTGAGCGGCGGCAAGATGATCTCCGAGGACCTCGGCATCAAGCTCGAGAACATCACCTGGGAGGACCTGGGAACCGCCAAGAAGATCGTCGTCAACAAGGACGACACCACCATCGTCGTCGACGACGGCGACGCCGCCAAGCACGAGGCGGTGCTCGGCCGGGTCCAGCAGATCAAGCGCCAGATCGAGGAGACCACCTCTGACTACGACCGCGAGAAGCTCCAGGAGCGCCTCGCCAAGCTGGTCGGCGGCGTCGCCCAGATCAAGGTCGGCGCAGCCACCGAGACCGAGATGAAGGAGAAGAAGGCCCGCGTCGAGGACGCGCTTCACGCCACCAAGGCGGCCGTGGAGGAGGGCATCGTCCCCGGCGGCGGCGTCGCCCTGCTTCGCGCCATGGAAGCGGTCGAGAAGTTCGTCAAGTCGGCCAAGGGCGACATCCAGACCGGCGGCAGGATCCTGCTGCGCGCCCTCGAGGAGCCGACCCGCCAGATCATCCTCAACACCGGCCTCGACGAGGCGGCAGTGATCGTCCGCGAGATCCGCGCCAAGGGCGGCACCAACGGCTACAACGCCGCCACCGGTCAGATGGCGGACATGATCGCCGACGGCGTCATCGACCCTGCCAAGGTGACCAAGAACGCCCTCCTCAACGCCTCCTCCATCGCCGGCCTGCTCCTCACCACCGAGGCGCTGGTCTGCGAGATCCCCGAGGACAAGAAGGAGTCCCACGGCGGCGGCATGGGTGACATGGGCGGCATGGGCGGCATGTACTGATCCATCGTCCCTCGATCTCCAACCCAAAGCCCGGGTAGCCGCCCGGGCTTTTTCTTTTTCCGCGTCCGCGTCCGCGTCCGCGTCCGTGCCCGATGGCAGCGGCAGTGGCAGTGGCAGCGGCAGTGGCAGCGGCAGTGGCTGTGACAGTGAACAGTCGCCCGCACCGCCTTGGCCCGCCAATCTCTCCCTTTCCCTCTCCTTCTCCCCCTCCTTTGCGATGGCACTCCGCCCTTAGGGAGAGGGAGAGGGAGTGGGAAACGGTTCGATTCCGGGCGACCCACGACTCACGATCGTGTAGACTTCGCCAACTTAGCACCGGAGGGCGAAATGCGCTGGCAGCAAGGACGCAGAAGCAGCAACGTGGACGACCGGCGAGGTCGTCGGGTCTCCCGGCCGGTTGCCATCGGCGGCGGCGGAATCGGCCTGTTGCTGATCGTGATCGCGGCTCTGTTCCTCGGGGTCGACCCGACGCCGCTGCTGCAGGACACCGCCTCGGTGAGCACGACCACGCCGTCGGCGCCGTCGTCGCCCGAGCAGGACCGCCTCGCCGACTTCGTGTCGGTGGTCCTGGCCGACACCGAGGACGTCTGGGGTGAGATCTTCGCCGCGGGCGGCCAGCAGTACCGGGAGCCGACCCTGGTGCTGTTCAGCGACTCGGTCCAGTCCGCCTGCGGCTTCGCCGGGGCCGCCGTGGGCCCCTTCTACTGCCCCGCGGACGAGCAGATCTACATCGACCTGGCCTTCTACGACGAGCTGCGAACCCGCTTCGAGGCCCCGGGCGACTTCGCCCAGGCCTACGTCGTCGCCCACGAGGTCGGCCACCACATCCAGCGCCTGCTCGGCATCTCCGACCAGGTCCAGCGCGGCCAGGCAGGCCTTTCGGAGGCCGAGCGGAGCAACCTGTCGGTGCGGCTCGAGCTGCAGGCAGACTGCTTCGCGGGGGTCTGGGCCCACCACGCCCAGCGGGCGCGACAGGTCCTCGAGGCGGGCGACCTCGAGGAGGCCCTCGGCGCCGCCAGTGCGATCGGGGACGACCGCATCCAGCGCCGGTCGGGGGGCACCGTGGTCCCGGACTCCTTCACCCACGGCACCTCCGAGCAGCGGGTGCGCTGGTTCCGGATCGGCTTCGAAACCGGCGACGGCGGCGCCTGCGACACCTTCGTCGCCGACCCGCTGTGACCCGGCGGGGCGGCCGGCGCAGCCTCCGTCAGCAAGCGGGCGCGGCCGGCTCGATTCGCGAGCTGCCGCCCACGCCCCGACCTCGAGATCGACGAAGCGGAGGGCTGCGGGGCGCCGCTGTTGCACCCTGGGGGCTGCCGTCCTAACCTGCCTTCAGGCCGTCAGCTCGGCCTCGGGAGGTCTCCGATGCTCGCTCGCCCCGCCGTCGCGGTCTGCCTCGCTCTCCTCGTGTCCTGGTTGCTGCTCGCCCCGGCGGCGGCGACGGCTGGGCCGGCCGACCGGCCCTGCACCGAGCTGGTGGTGCGCGCGTGGTTCGCCGACCGGGCTCAGGTCGACGCCCTCGCCGCCCACGCGGAACCGTGGGAGGTCCACCACGACGAGGGCTGGCTGGTGGTGGAGGCGAGTGCGGAGGTCCTGGGCCTGCTCGCCGAGCTCGGCTTCCGGGTCGAGGTCGACGAGGCCCGCACCGCCGAGCTGTGCGCACCCCGCGAGAGCCTGCCCGGCCAGGTCGAGGGCATCCCCGGCTACCCCTGCTACCGGACGGTCGAGGAGACCTTCCAGACCGCTCAGGACCTCGCCGCCGCCCACCCGGACCTCGTCGGGTGGATCGACGTCGGCGACTCCTGGGAGAAGGCGACGCCGGGCGGCAGCCCCGGCTACGACCTGGGCGTGCTCGTCCTCACCAACGCCCTGGTCCCGGGCACCCCACCGAACGTCGGCAGCGGCAAGCCCAGGCTCCTCGTGACCTCCGCGATCCACGCCCGCGAGTACACCACCGCCGAGCTCATGACCCGCTTCGCCGAGCACCTGATCGCCGGCTACGGCGTCGATGCCGACGCCACCTGGCTCCTCGACGAGCACGAGATCCACCTGATGCTGCAGGCCAACCCAGACGGCCGCAAGCAGGCCGAGACCGGGCTGTCGTGGCGCAAGAACACCAACGAGAACTACTGCTCGCCGACCTCCACCAGCCGCGGCGCCGACCTGAACCGCAACTTCGAGTTCCAGTGGGGCTGCTGCGGCGGGTCGAGCACCGACCCCTGCTACGCCACCTACCGCGGGCCGGTCTCGGCCTCGGAGCCCGAGACCATGGCCGTCCAGGACTACGCCCGGGCGATCTTCCCCGACCAGCGCGACCCCGCCCTCGGCGCCGCCGCGCCCGCCGACGCGACCGGGGTCTACATCGACGTTCACTCGTACTCGGAGCTGGTGCTCTGGCCGTGGGGCTTCACCTCCACCGCCCCCGGCAACGGCGCCGCGCTCAGGACCCTGGGCCGCAAGCTCGCCTACTTCAACGGCTACGAGCCCGACCAGTCGATCGGGCTCTATCCCACCGACGGCACGACCACCGACTTCATCTACGGCGACCTCGGGGTGGCCGCCTACACCTTCGAGCTCGGCACCTCGTTCTTCCAGAGCTGCGCCGCATTCGAGAGCACCATCCTGCCCGACAACCTCCAGTCCATGCTCTTCGCGGCCAAGGTCGTGCGCACCCCGTACCTCACGGCGGGGGGGCCAGAGGTGGTCGCGCCGTCGGCGTCGGCGACGGTGGTGGCCCCAGGCGAGCCGGTGACCGTGCTCGCCACCGCCGACGACACCCGCTTCAGCACCGCCAACGGCGCCGAGCCGAGCCAGCCGATCGCGGCCGCGGAGCTCTTCGTCGACCTCCCGCCGTGGGCGGCGGGCGCCGTGCCGGTGGCCATGACCGCGGTGGACGGGAGCTTCGACGCCACCGTCGAGGCCGTCGAGGGCGTCGTCGCCACCAGCGGGCTCGGCAACGGCCGGCACATCGTCTACCTGCGGGCCCGGGACGCCGGCGGCAGCTGGGGTGCGGTGAGCGCCCTTTTCCTCTGGGTGTTCGACCCCGGCCTCGCGGCCCACGTCGCCGGCACCGTCACCTCGGCCGCCGACGGCGCACCGCTGGCCGCCACGGTGAGCGCCGGCGTCTTCGCCACCACCACCGACCCCGCCACCGGCGCCTACGACCTGATGCTGCCCGACGGCGTCTGGGACCTCACCGCCTCGGCGGACGGCCACGGCACGCAGACCGCGACCTCGGTGACCGCCACCGCCGGCGCCACCACGCCCCTCGACTTCGCGCTGTCGCCCTACGAGGTCGTTCTCGAGGACGACGTCGAGGCGGGCAACCTCGGCTGGACCGCCCAGGGCCAGTGGGCGATCACCGCCGAGGCGTCGGCGAGCCCGAGCCACTCGTGGACCGACAGCCCCGGCGGCGACTACGGCAACTCCTGGGACGTCTCGCTGATCTCACCCAGCCTGTCGTTGTTCGGCGTCGCCGGCGTGGTCCTCGAGTTCGACCACATCTACGAGCTCGAGAGCGGCTACGACTACGGTCTCGTCGAGGCCTCCAACGACGGCGGTGCGACCTGGACGACGGCGGCGAGCTTCAACGGCTTTCAGAGCTCGACCTGGCTCGGTGAGTCGATCGCCCTGCCGGCTCTCGACCACGCCGGCGACGCTCGCATCCGCTTCCGCCTCGACACCGACGTCAGCGTCACCGAGGACGGCTGGCACATCGACAACATCGTGGTCCGAGGGTTCGAGGACCTGCCGCCCGGCCTCGTCTTCCACGACGGCTTCGAGGACGGCGGCGCTTCGGCCTGGAGCGGTTGGGTGCCCTAGGTCGTGAAGCCGGTCGCTCTGCGCCTGCTCGGTCTGGCCGTCCTCGTCGGCCTCGGCACGGCCTGCGCGGGCTCCCCGTCGCCGGAGCCGGCCGAGGCCCGCAACCTCCTGATCCTGAGCATCGACACCCTCCGGCCCGACCACCTCGGCTGCTACGGCTACCACCGGGACACCAGCCCGGAGCTCGACCGCTTCGCCGAGCGCAGCGCGGTCTTCGAGCAGGCCGTGACCGTGCACGTCAGCACGGCGCCCGCCCACGCCACCATCCTCACCGGACGCTACCCGGGCAGCCACGGCCTGGTGCGCAACGGGATGGCCGTCGCCCCCGGGGTGCCGACCCTGGCGGAGACCCTGACCGCCGCGGGCTGGGCCACCGGCGCCTTCGTCAGCGGCTGGACCCTGCAGCGCCACACCGGCCTTGACCGCGGCTTCGAGGTCTACGACGACGAGCTCGGCCCACCGCGGGCGGGCGCCCGCCGCGACGGCGGCGCCACCACCGACGCGGCCCTGAGGTGGCTCCGGGACGCGGTCGACGGCGGCCGCCGCTTCTTCCTCTTCCTCCACCTCTTCGAGCCCCACTGGCCCTACGACCCACCCGTCGGCGACGCCCTCCGCTTCCTGCCGGGCCGCTATGAGCTCACCACCCTCTCGAGGCCGGTCCACATCGACCGGCGGCTGTCGGTAAACCGGCTCAGCCCCGCCGAGCGCGACGAGTACGTTGCCCGGTACGACGGCGAGATCGTGGTCGCCGACCGACTCGTCCGCCGCGTCCTCGACGCCCTCGAGGAGCTGGACCTCGCCCGGTCGACGGTGGTGGTCGTCCTGTCGGACCACGGCGAGACCCTGTTCGAGCGCGAGTGGGCCATGGACCACGGCGCGCGGCCCTACGACGAGCAGGCCCGGGTGCCCCTCGTCCTGCACCTCCCCGGCGACCGACTGGCCGGGCGGCGGGTGCCCGACCAGGTGAGCCTGGTCGACATCGTCCCGACCGTGGCCGACATCTTCGCCCTCGCGCCGCCCGAGGGCGTCCAGGGCCGCAGTCTGCTGCCCCTGGCGGAGGACCCCGAGGGCGAGCGGCCGGTGCTTCCGGCCTTCGTCACGGCACGGCCGGAGCCGTCCCGGGTGCCCCACATCCGGCAGCCACTCACCACCAGCGGCCTGGTGTGCGCCATCCGCATGCCCGGGGTCAAGCTCGTCGAGTTCCCCATGACCCGGAGCCGCTGGCACCCCGAGCTCTTCGACCTGGCCGCCGATCCGGGCGAGACCGACAACCTGGCCCAGGCCCGCTTCGACGCCGCCCTCGCCCTCCACGGCCAGCTCGAGGCCTGGCGCATCGCCACCGCCTCGGGTGGCGACGTCGAGCTGCCGGTCCTGGACCCCGAGGTCGAGGAGGCCCTTCGGGAGCTGGGGTACCTGGAGTGAAGAGTGAGAGTGAGGAGTGAGGGGTCTGGACCCTCTCCCTCTCCCTCTCCTTCTCCCTCTCCCTCGCGATGGCGACTCGCCCGTAACGAGATGGAGGAAGAGGGAGAGGTTGACAGCCGCGGCTGCGGGGGCGACTGTCCACTGCCACTGCCACTGCCGCTGACGCTGTCCACCGACCCCGGGACCGCCCGGGCGAGGCCGGCGAGCCGCCGGCCCCACAATGCGGCACGCCGACCAGGCCGCGTCAGAGCTGGGGATGGAGCAACCGCCAGGTCATGGCTCGCACCTCGTC
>DATHSO010000196.1:0-17342 GCA_035464095.1 Candidatus Methylomirabilota bacterium
CTCGCCATCGACGCAGCGGTGGTGTGGTTCTTGGCGAGTTTGTCAAGTCGCCGTACCTGGCACGCTATGGAGGAGTTTGTCAAGTCGCCGTGCCGGGCACCCTCGAAGTGGCACCCTCGAGGATCGATGAATTCGCGGAACCGGGGCACGGGCGGGCTGCGGTTGACGCCCGCGGACGCGTCGGCGATTGTTCACTGCCACTGCCACTGCCACTGCCACTGCCACTGCCACTGCCACTGCCACTGACACGAAGCCGGGCCAGAACCCGGGACCGGGTGCTGGTAGGGAGCAGCAGGGGGAGCGGGAGCGGGAGCGACTCATGCGCGCCACCGGGCAGTTCGGCGCGTCCGACGCGCCGCCGCAATTCGTCCGACGAATTGCTGTCGCTGCTGTGGAATGCCATGTGGGCCTTCGCGGTCTCCATCCTCGGGCTCCTCGTCAGCTCGATCTACAGCTTCGTGCTGTCCAAGGGCGTCGAGGTGATGGGCGGCGGCGCCATGATCTTCAACGGCGTCGTCTGGGCCGTGGCGATCTTCCTGCTGCTGTACTCGCACGCCCAGGTCAAGGTCGGCGTGCTGCGCTGAGCGTGCGCCCGGCGGTGGCGGTAACATGCTGCCATCGGTCTCCGGGAGGTCGCTGAGCATGGATGCACACGCGCAGGACGCTCTGGCCATAGCCCATCTGATGGTGCTCTCCCTGTGGGGCGGGGTGGTGGCCACCGAGGCGGTGGTCGAGGTCCTGCCCTTTCGGCGGCCGGAGCTCCACCCGGCCGCCATCCGGTTTCACACCTGGATCGACCTCCTGGTCGAGCTGCCCCTGGTGCTGGCGGTCGTGGGCACTGGCGCCGCCCTGGCTCTGACGGTCGAGCCGCTGACTCGGGCCCACCTGGTCAAGATCGGCTTCGCCGGTGCAGCGGTCGCCGTCAACCTGTTCTGCATCGCGGTCGTGCTGCGTCGAGGCCGGTGGCTCGAGCGGGCCACCGGCGACGACACGCCACTGTGGCGGGGTTCGCGAACCGTACTCGCGTGCTTCGCCGTCGGGCTGGCCTGCGCCGCCGTGGCGGCAGCGCTCGGGTTCCGCCTCGCCCTCCAGGGTCTCGGCTGAGCCGGTCGCGGCGGCGATCCTACGCCGGCTGTCGGAGGCGGCTGTCCGGAGAATAACGAGACCTGTTCTCTTTGTTCTCCCGCCCGTGCGGCCGCTCCGGGAGCTGCAGGTGCAGCGCACCCCGCGTGCGAGTCGCTCCGTCGACTCGAGGAGGTCGGATCGTGATCAGGACGTTCGCGGTGGTGGTGGTGGCTGTAGTGTCGGCGATGGTCGCGCCTGCAAGGGCGCTCGAGTGGACGCCGTCGGACCCGCCGGGCGGCACCGCGGTCGCCCTGGTCGGCGACGGCACCGGCACCATTTGGGTGGCCACCGAGGGTGGGGGTGTTTTCCGGAGCACCGACGGAGGTGCCCTCTGGGTCTCGGTCAGCGCCGGCCTTGGCAGCCGGGCGACCAACGGGCTCGTCCGCCACTCCGGCGGGCGCCTCTGGGCCGGCACCGAGGCCGGCCCCTTCTCGAGCGACGACGGAGGCGCGACCTGGAACGGGCCCGGCACCGGCCTCGCCGACCCTGCCGTCCTCGCTCTGGCCGTGGACCCGGGCACCGGCGCGCCCTGGATCGCGACCCCCGAGGGGGTGTTCACGTCCGCCGACGGCGGCTCATCCTGGATCGCGACCGCGGCCGGCCTCCCCGCCTCCGGGTTCATGAACCTGCTGGTGGCCGGCGGCACGGTCTTCGTCGGCACCGGCGACGCCGGCGTCTGGCGGAGCCCCGACGGCGGCCAGTCCTGGCAGGCGTCGGGCACGGGCAGCGAGGGCCTCGAGATCGTCAGGCTGGTGGCGGACCCGGCCGACGCCGACTCCGTGTGGGCCGGCACCGGCGGCTCGGGGCTGCTCGTCAGCACCGACGGCGGCGACACCTGGAGCCCCGCAGGCACCGGGCTCGAGAACCTCGACGTCGCCGCGGTGGCCTTCGACCCCGGCGCCGGCAACGTGGTCTGGGCGGGCACCGACCTCGGCACCTTCCGCAGCACCGACCGCGGCGGGGTGTGGACCGCGACCACCGGGGTTCCGCCCCTGGCCGGCGTCGAGGCGCTGCTGCTCGACGCCGGCTACCCGGGCCGGGTTGTCGCCGGCGTCGCGGTGGTGGGGGTCGCGCTGAGCGACGACGCCGGGGCGACCTGGACGCCGTCGGGAGCCGGCCTCGCCGGCGTCGCCGTGAGCGACATCTCGGCCGACGGCCCGGCGCTCGGCCCGGTGTACCTGGCCTCGGAGGGCGCCGGCGTCTACCGCAGCGACGACCGGGGCCGGTCGTGGACCTGGACCGGCGACGGCCCGGGCAGCCTCCTCGCCACCTGCCTCGCGGTCGACCCCGCGGACGGCGACACCGTGTACGTCGGCAACCGCCTCGACGGTGTCTGGCGGACCACCGACGGAGGGGCCGCCTGGCAGCAGGTCAACACTGGCCTTGCCAACCAGCGGGTCCAGGCCCTCGCCATGGACCCGGGCAACCCTCTCCGTCTGCTCGCGGGTACCCGAGGCGGCGTCTTCATCACCGCCGACGGCGGCGCCAGCTGGTCGCCGGCCTCCACCGGCCTCACCGACCTCGACGTGACCGTGGTCGCCGTCGACCCGGCGGACCCGCTCCTTCTCTTCGCGTCGAACCGGGACGGCCTGTTCCGCTCGACCGACGGCGGCGCCGGCTGGCAGCCCAGCGGCGCCGGCCTCGGCGGGGTCGACGTCACCGCCCTGCTCGCCGCGGACGGACGCTGGTGGGCGGGGACCGACACCGGGGTCTTCGTCAGCGACGACCTCGGCTCCAGCTGGACCGCGCCCGGAGACGTCCTGCTCCTACCGGTGCTCGGCCTCGCCCGGGACCCGCGCCCGGACCGCTGGCTCGCCGCCGCCACCGAGGGTGGGGGAGTGATGATCCTGGCAGGCGACGGCACCTGGTCGGTGGACGACCCGGCCCTGGCGACCGAGACCGTCACCGCCATCGCCTTCTCGGGCGACACCACCGGCTACGCCGGCGGCGACGGCGGCGCCTGGTACCGCGACGAGCTCGCCCTGTTCGCCGACGGCTTCGAGTCAGGTGGCGTGAGCGCCTGGTCGGTCGTCGCGCCGTGACGGCGGCCGCTGGGCATCCCTCCTGAGCTCCGGCCCAGACGGGCCGCTCGGCCCGGCGGCAGGTGGGGCTGCGCCGGTCTCCCTCGGACGACGGTCGAAACTGGCGATTCCGGTGTATCCTTGGGGCCGAAAGGGAAGGAGGAGGCAGTCATGGGGATTCGTACGTTCGTCATCGTCGGCATCGCGGCGGCGCTGTGTGCGTCGCCGGTGCTCGCCCAGAGCTTCACCGAGGAGTTCGAGAACATCACGACCCTGTCGGCAGCAGGGTGGGCCATCGACAACAACAGCACAACTATCGGGAGCACCAGCTGGGGTCCCATCGCCGAGGGGATGACGCCCCGCGACCGGGGCGCCGACTTCCAGGGCAACGACACGGTGTTCCCGGCCTTCTCGGGCGCCCCGACCGGCTACATCGGCGACAACTTCAACGCGACCACCGGCGTTGGCACCATCAGCGACTGGCTGATGACCCCGGTGGTCACCATCCAGAACGGCGACACGGTGTCCTTCTGGACGCGGACCGCGACCGGTTCCAGCTGGCCCGAC
Source organism: Candidatus Methylomirabilota bacterium (assembly GCA_035464095.1). GTDB lineage: Bacteria > Acidobacteriota > Thermoanaerobaculia > Thermoanaerobaculales > Sulfomarinibacteraceae > JAHECW01. The sequence goes on from DATHSO010000196.1 coordinate 3,714, forward strand.
CGGCTCCAGCTCCGGATGAGCCTCGCCGGCACCAGCGTCAACTGCGGCACCGGCCCCGAGGACGTCGGCGACTTCACGACCCTGCTGCTCGAGGTCAACCCCACCCTGGCCGTGGGCGGCTACCCGGAGGTCTGGACCCAGTACTCGGCGACCATCGCCGGCGTCGGGGCGCCGACCCAGGGCCGCTTCGCGTTCCGGTACTACGTGACCAACGGGGGGCCCTCGGGCTCCAACTCCAACTACATCGGCGTCGACCTCTTCGAGTACGGCGCCGTGCCGGTGGAGCTGCAGAGCTTCAGCATCGAGTAGGCTCCGACGCCTCGGGCGTCGAGTCCGACCGCGAATCCCGGCCGAGGGGAGCGATCCCCTCGGCCGCTTCGCGTTCCAGGGATCAGCTGGCCGGGCGCGCCCGCGCGGCCTTCTTCCGCTTGAGCTCGAGCGCCGTCTTCAGGCCCTTCTTGCGGATGGTGTGCACCGCGAGCTTGAGGTTGGTCATCTTGAAGAAGCGGGTGCCGTAGCGGCGCAGCTTCCGGGGGTCGATCTCGAGGCCGAGGCCGGGCGCCTGGGGGATGGCGACGGTACCGTCCGGGCGGACGCGGATCGGCTCGGCGAGGATCGCGTCCCGGCCCTCGGGCAGCCACCCGGGCGGCTCGTAGGGGTACTCGAGGAGGTGGCGCTCGGGGTAGGCGGCGAAGGCGTGGAGGTTGACCAGGAAGCCGACGCCGTTGGTCCAGGTGTGGGGGGTGAACTCCAGGCCCCGCTCGAGGCACGCCTCGAAGATCCGCTTCGAGGTGGCGAGACCGCCGCAGAAGGTGGCGTCGGGCTGGTAGACATCGAGGCTGCCCTTCTCGAGCAGGACCTTGACCTCGTGCCAGCCGGCGTTGAGCTCGCAGCCGGCGATCTTGAGCGTGGTCATCCTGCGCCGCAGCTCGGCGAGCCCGTCGTGGTCGTGCATGTCGAGGGGCTCCTCGAGCCAGCGAACGCCGAGGTCCTCGCAGGCGCGGGCGAAGTCGGTGGCCCGCTCCAGGTCCCACAGGGGCGCGTCGTCGATGAGGGTCACCCGCCAGCCTTGGTTGGCATCGACCCCGATGGTGAAGCCGTCGCCCACGTGCTGCCGTGCCGCCTCGACGACGGCGATGTCGTCACGGATGTCGAATGCGTGGACCCGGAGCTTGACCGCCTCGAAGCCCATCTCGCGGATGCGGTCGAGGTAGGCGAGGCGTTCGGCGACCGGCTTGAGCGATCCGGAGGACGCGTAGACCCGGGCCTCGGCGACCGGCTCCGGAAGGTCGGGGTTGAGGAGCCGGTAGACCGGCCGGCCCTCGACCTTGCCCTTGATGTCCCAGCAGGCGGCCTCGATCCACGGGTTGCGCCAGCCCAGGAACGACGCCTCACGCAGCAGCTGGCGCACCCGCGGGATGTCGGTGGGGTCCATGCCGAGCAGGTAGGGCCCGAGCAGGCTGCCGAGGCCCTCGCGCTCGCTCTCGAAGGCGTTGCCCGCCGCCCAGCCGACGACGCCGTCGGCGGTGGTCATCTTGAGCAGGGTGAAGCGGCACTCGGTCTGGGGGTAGCCGGGGATCCACGCCGGGTAGAACGGCGCCTCGAGGGGCACCGCCACGTGGAAGAGCTCGAGCCGGTCGATCTTCGGCATCGCCTGCCCCCTTTCTTCTCGGGTGGTCGAGCCCACTGTAGCGGGATCGAGGCCCGGGGGGAACTCCAGGCGACGAGCGAACGCCCCGGCCGCGTGCGCGGCCGGGGCGCGTGGGGTCGGTTGAGAGCTCCGGGCTCAGCCCTCGATCTTCTCCTTCGCGTCCTCGGCGGCCTCCTCGACCGCGTCGGCGGCGTCCTCGGCGGCGTCGCCGATCGCCTCGCCGGCCCCTTCGATCGCCTTCTCGGCGTCGTCCACCATCTCGTTGGTGGCGTCGCTGGCCTCCTCGGCGAGCTCGTCCGCGGTCTCCTCGGCGGCCTCGGCCATGTCGCCCGCGGCCTCCTCGGCCTGCTCGGCGGCCTGGTTGGCGGTGTCCGCGGCGTCCTGCCGCTGCTCCTGGCTGCAGCCGGAAACCACGGCGATCGCGGCGATCACGAGAGCGATGAGAACGATCAGTCGAAGGTCACGCATGATATCCCCCCTATGGAAAGTGTCGGCGGAGTCTAGCACAGTGCCGGCGCCACCGCCCCACGAACCGCGGCCCTGCGTCCCATGGTCGGTCCGGGAGGCGGAGCTACACTGACGCCGTGGCGAGGAAGAAGCGAGGTTGGCTCGGCCGGTGGCTGCGCTGGACGCTGGTCGTTCTGCTGGCCGCGCTCGGCGCGGCGGCAGCTTGGGTCGCGCTCACCTGGCCGGACGTGGCCGCGCTGGCGACCACCAATCCCACATCCACAGCCTTCATCGACGCCGCGCGGGCGCGCGGCGATCGGGTGGAGTGGCGCTGGGTGCCGTACGACGAGATCTCCCGTGAGCTCGCCAAGGCGGTGGTGGCGGCCGAGGACATGAGCTTCTTCTCCCACCGCGGCTTCGACACCCACGAGCTCCGGATCGCCGTTCGCGAGGCGGTGCAGGGCGAGCGGGTGCGCGGCGCGTCGACCATCACCCAGCAGCTCGCCAAGAACCTGTGGCTGTCGCCGTCGCGCTCGCCCTTGCGCAAGCTCCGGGAGGTGGTGCTGACCTGGCAGCTCGAGAGGAACCTGCCCAAGCGCCGGATCCTGGAGCTCTACCTCAACGTCGCCCAGTTCGGTCCGACCACCTACGGCGCCGAGGCGGCGGCCCGCCGCTACTTCGGCATCCCCGCCTCGGTCCTCGACGCCGACCAGGCCGCCGCCCTCGCCGCCTCCCTGCCGCGGCCCGCGAGCTGGCACCCCGGAGTTGACACCCGCGGCTACCGGCAGGCAGTGGCCCGGGTGCGGGCGCGCGCAGAGCAGAGCGGCTGGCTCGATCGGCTGCTGTCAGAGAGCTGACCGTCTCAACCTGGCAGCGTATGATCTGGCGGTGGACCCGTCGGATCGAGAGTCGGCCCGGGCGCGTCTCGCCGCCGCGAGGCTCGCCGGCGCCGGGACCATTGCGGTTCTCGGCCAGCTCGCGGTGGACATGCCAGGCGGCTACTTCGGCGCCGCCGAGACCGTGACCTCGTTCGGGCTCGCCTACACCATCTCTCTGTCGACGGCCGTTCTGATCGGCGTCTGGTTGTTCCTGAGGCAGTCGCGGTCGGCGCGGCTGGTGCCGTGGCTCGTGCTGCCGGTCGGCGTCGGGCTGTTTTTGCCCGCGGTGCCGTCCGACCCCATCATCGCCGGTGGGGTGATGCTCTGGAACCTGGCGCTGCTCGGGCTGGTCGAGCTCGGCAGCTCCACTCACGCGCTGGCCGGGGAGGACCGGCTGACGCGGTGGCTGGTCGTCAACGGCGCCGCTGTCCGCCACGTCGCGCTGGTGGCGCTCGTGGTGTCGGTTCTGGTCCTGGGCTACGGCGTCGGCCAGAGGCTCGGAGCGATGCTGCTGTGCGCCGCCCTCGACGTCGTGGCGGCCGTGCTGTCGGTCCCGCTCCTCGTGCTGCTGTTTCGGAGGGGTTCGAGGATCGTCCCGCTCGGCGGCGCCGCGGCACTCGTCGCCGCCGCGGCCGTGGCTTTAGCGGTCGGCCCCGAAGCCGCGCTGGCTGTGATGACGGGGTACCTGGTCCTGGTCCTGGTCCAGCTGATCGCGAGCACGCCGACCTTCGACGAGCTGGTCGGACACTTTCTCGCGCACCCGGGTCTGCTGGTGCTCATCAGCTTTGCAGTCATCATCGCCGTCGGAACGGTTCTCCTGAGCCTGCCGGCCGCCGCGCCGGAGGGCGACCGGATCGCCCCCGTCGACGCCCTCTTCACCGCCACCAGCGCCGCCTGCGTGACCGGTCTGATCGTGCTCGACACGCCCAACGACTTCTCGACCTTCGGCCACGTGGTGATCCTCCTGCTGATCCAGGTCGGCGGCCTCAACATCATGGTCCTGTCGGCCTTCGCGGCGGTCCTGCTGGGCAGGAACCTCGGTCTCCGCGGCGAGGCCGCACTGGGCGACGTGCTCGATCTCAGCTCGGCGGCCGCCGCCTACCGGTTGGTGGCGTTCATCGTGGTCGGGACCTTGATCGTCGAGTCCGTCGGCGCGATCGCCCTCGGGTACGGCTGGTCGGCCCACGGGGCGAGCCCCGGGGAGGCGGCCTGGAAGGGCGTGTTCCACGCGGTGTCGGCGTTCTGCAACGCCGGCTTCGCTCTCCAGAGCGACTCCCTGCAGATGTTCCGGAACGACCCGCTGATACTGGTCACGTTCAGCGGGCTGATCGTTCTCGGCGGGCTCGGCTTCGCGGTTCTGGCCGGGCTCTGGTGGCGGCTGCGCGGGGCGCCCCGAGCCGAGCTCGGGGTGCACACCCACATCGTTATCCGAGCGTCCGCGGTGCTCATCGCCGTCGGCTGGCTGCTCTACCTCGGTTTCGAGTGGAACCGGACTCTGGCCGGTCTCGAACCCGCGGATCGGATCGTCAACGCCCTGTTCCAGAGCGTCACCACCCGGACCGCCGGTTTCAACTCGGTCGCGCTCGACGGCCTGCAGCCGGCGACCCTGCTGCTGATGATGGTGCTGATGTTCGTCGGCGCCTCTCCGGGAGGGACCGGCGGCGGCATCAAGACGACGACCGCGGTGGTCCTGCTCGCCGCCATTCCGGCGCTGGCAACGCGGCGGGCACAGGTGGTGCTGCGGGGCCGGAGGCTGCCCCTGTCGACGGTGTTCCGCGGCACCGCCATCGGTGTGGTTGGGCTGGTCCTGGTGGTGACGACCGCCGGCCTGCTGCTCGCGACCCACCGGATCCCGTTCGAGTCGGTTCTCTTCGAGGCGGTGAGCGCGTTCGGGACCGTCGGCCTGTCGCTGGGCGCGACCGCGTCCCTCGACGGTTTCGGCAAGATCATCGTGGCTCTGGCGATGCTGGCCGGCCGGATCGGGCCGCTGACCATCGCCCTGCTCCTCGGACAGGCCCGGGAGACACGTCTCAGCTATCCTGAGGCACGGATCATGGTGGGGTGACATGGCTGACTACTGCGTGATCGGGTTGGGCATCTTCGGCCGTGCGGTGGTGCTGAGCCTTCGCGACCAGGGCGAGTCGGTGCTCGCGCTCGACGCGAACCAGGGCGAGGTCGACCGGATCGCGAGCGAGGTCGACAACGCGGTCTGCGCCGACGCCACCGACGAGGAGGCGCTGCGCGAGCTCCGGATCGAGCGTTTCGGGTGCGTGGTGGTGGCGATCGGCGCCGAGTCCATGGAGGCGTCGATCCTCGCGACCGCCCTGCTTCGCCAGCTCGGTGTGCCGCAGATCGTCGCCCGCTCCCTCGGCACCCTGCACGGGCGCGTGCTGCGCGCCGTCGGCGCCCACCTGGTGGTGAGCCCGGAGTGGGAGATGGGCCAACGCCTCGCCAGGCAGCTGGCGCAACCGAGCGTCCTCGAGCGCTACGACCTCGGCGACGACGTCGAGGTCGTGGAGCTCGAGGTGCCCCGGTCCTTCATCGGCCGGACGCTCGTCGACCTGGAGGTCCGGCGCCGCTTCGGGGTCTCGGTGGCGGCGATCCGGCGCAAGCAGAAGGTCTACGCGACCCTCGATGGACGCGAGAGGTTCCAGGAAGGGGACGTGCTGGTGTTGATCGGCCGCGACGAAGCCATCTCCGAGCTCGCCGCGCTGGCCTGACATGGACCTCAGGACACGGATCCTCGTCGGCTACGGCTACCTGGCCAGCCTGGTCGTGGTGAGCGCGATCGCGGCCGCGCTGGGGTTCCATCACCTGGGGACCCGCCTGTCCGAGGTGCTCGAGGAGAACTTCGCCAGCGTGCGCTGGTCGATGGAGATGATCGAGGCCCTCGAGCGCCAGGACTCGGCGCTGCTCGCGGCGCTGCTCGGGGACGAGGATGCCGCTCGTCTCCTGGAGGAAACGGAGGAGACCTTCCTGACCGCCCTGGACCGTGCGCGGGCCAACGTCACCGAGGAGCGCGAGATCGACGTGGTCGACCGCGTCGGCGCCGCGTACGCATCGTACCGGAATGCCCGGGCGCGGCTCCTGGCCGACCTCCACGAGCGCCCGCTGGAGGTGTACGAGGCCGAGGCACTGCCCAGGTTCGACGAGGTCAAGCACGCCGTGGTCGAGCTCCTCGACGTCAATCACGCCGCGATGGTCCGGGCGGACGAAGCGGCGCGTGCGGCGGCGCGACGCAGCGCAGCGGGCCACGGTCTCGTGGTGGTGGTCGCCCTGGTCTCGTTCGCCTGGCTGTCCCGGGTGCTCCGGCGCCGCCTGCTGGACCGTCTCGCCGACCTGAAGGCGATCGCCCAGGCCATGGCGGCCGGCGACCGCGACCGGCGGGCCGATGCCACCCGGGCGGACGAGCTGGGGCTCCTCGCCGAGCAGCTCAACGAGCTTCTCGACCGGCAGGCCGAGATCCACGGGCGCATGGAAGCCCGGCTCGCAGGGGTCACCGACGTGACGATCGGCCTGCTGGCCTCTCTCGAGGAGCCGGCGGCCCTGCTGGCTTCCGACGGCCGGCTCGTCGCGTCCACCATCCGGGACAGCGAGGTTCGCCGGATCGAGAAATCGTGGCTCGACATTCGATCCGGGACGCCGCCCGAGGAGCTCCCGTACGCCTTCACCGAGCTGATATCCGGCCCCCGCTCGGTGGGCTGGCTCGCCACCCGCCGGCCGTCGGAGGCTTCGTCCTGAGCCTCGGCCGGGTCAGTGCTGCCACTTCATGACCGCGACCTCCTCGCCGTCGACCTCGCCCCACCAGACCATGGTGTCCTCGTCGGGGAAGTCGAGGCGGTAGTCGGAGAGCACGTTGTCGACCATGACCTCCAGCTCGGTGTTCCGGCGCAGCTCGTAGGAGCCCCACTCGACGCCGTTGAGGGTGATGATGCGCTCGGTGAACTCGTAGGGGTCGACGCCCTTTCGGTCCATCTCCACGGGGTACCAGGTCCCCTGGATCCTGAGGTTGTTGTTGGCCAGGGGCGCGAGCTTCGCCCGCTGCTCCCACAGCAGCATGCCGGCCGCCACCAGGGCGGCGAGCACGATGAGGCGTTTCAGCAGCTTCCACATCTCATCCTCCGTGCCGGCAGTGACCGGACGATTGTAATCCACTCGGCAACGCTCCGGAGGACACCGAGCAGAATGTCGCGCTGCGGCGAGCATCCAGAACCATGAGTTGATATGGTGATGAAGCGAATCACCGCGAGCACCGCCACGGCCGGGGTCGAACTCGGCCGACGGCATCGATCGGGAGGACGGCATGACCGAATCCAGCGACCTCGACCTCTACCCGCCCAAGCCCCACATCGTGGACGGCGCGCACATCAGCTCGATGGCGGAGTACCAGCGGCTGTACCGGCTGTCGTTGGACGACCCGGAGACCTTCTGGGCGAAGCAGGCCGAGCGGCTGACCTGGTTCCACCCGTGGATCGACGTCTTCGACCACGACTACGACAACGTCGACTTCGGCTGGTACCTCGGCGGCCGCCTCAACGCCTGCTTCAACTGCGTCGACCGCCACCTCAACGAGCGCGGCGACCAGGTCGCCATCATCTGGGCCAAGGACGAGCCCGGGCAGTACGAGCGCATCACCTACCGCAAGCTCAAGCACGAGGTGAGCCGGGTCGCCAACGTGCTGCGGGCGCAGGGGGTGCGCCGCGGCGATCGTGTCTGCCTGTACATGCCGATGATCCCCGAGCTCGCCTTCACCATGCTGGCGTGCGCCCGCATCGGGGCGGTGCACTCCATCGTCTTCGGCGGCTTCTCGGCGGAGTCCATCCGCGACCGGATCCTCGACGCCGGTGCCAGGGTGGTGGTCACAGCCAACGAGGGCCTCCGCGGCGGTCGTCGCCTGCGCCTGAAGGAGACGGTCGACCGCGCGGTGGACGGCCTCGACCTGGTCGAGACGGTGCTGGTGGCGCGCCGCACCGACGCGGCGGTGGCCATGAAGCCGGGCCGGGACCTCTGGCTCGACCAGGAGTGCCGCAAGCAGCGCTCCACCTGCACCTACGAGTGGCTCGGCGCCGAGGACCCGCTCTTCATCCTCTACACCTCGGGCTCCACCGGCAAGCCCAAGGGTGTGCTCCACACCACCGGCGGCTACATGGTCTTCGCTGCCATGACCCACCAGCTGGTCTTCGACTACCGCCCGGGCGAGATCCACTTCTGCGCCGCCGACATCGGCTGGATCACCGGCCACACCTACATCATCTACGGACCGCTCGCCAACGGGGCGACCACGGTCATGTTCGAGTCGGTGCCAACCTACCCCGACGCAGGCCGCTACTGGCAGGTGGTCGACGACCTCGGGGTCAACATCTTCTACACGGCGCCGACCGCCATCCGCGCCGTCAACCGCGCCGGCGACGAGCACGTGAGGAAGTCGTCGCGGCAGTCGCTTCGCATCCTCGGCACGGTCGGCGAGCCGATCAACCCCGACACCTGGCGCTGGTACCACGACGTGGTGGGGGAGGGCCGCTGCGCAGTGGTCGACACCTGGTGGCAGACCGAGACCGGCGGCATCCTGATGACCCCGCTGCCCGGGGTCACGCCGCTCAAGCCTGGCTCCGCGACCCTGCCCTTCTTCGGCGTCAAGCCAGTGCTGGTGGACGAGGGGGGGAGGGTTCTCGAGGGCAACGGGGTGTCCGGCAACCTGTGCCTCGAGAGGACCTGGCCGGGACAGGCGCGCACCGTGTGGGGTGACCACGAGCGCTTCCGCCACACCTACTTCACGCGCTTCCCGGGCCTGTACTTCACCGGCGACGGCTGCCGCCGGGACGAGGACGGCTACTACTGGATCACCGGCCGGGTCGACGACGTCATCAACGTCGCCGGGCACCGCCTCGGGACTGCCGAGATCGAGAGCGCTCTGGTCGCCCACGAGGCGGTGTCCGAGGCGGCCGTGGTGGGCTTTCCTCACGACATCAAGGGTCAGGGCATCTTCGCCTACGTCCTGCTCGCCGACGCCGCCAACGGCCTCGAGCCCGACGAGCTGGTCGGCGCCCTCAAGGAGCAGGTCCGCCACGTCATCGGCCCGGTGGCCACCCCCGACCAGATCCTGGTCGCGCCGGGCCTTCCCAAGACCCGCTCCGGCAAGATCATGCGCCGGATCCTGCGCAACATCGCCGCCGGCCAGTACGAGGACATGGGCAACCTCACCACTCTCGCCGACCCGGAGGTGGTGGACCAGCTCGTCGCGGCGCACAGGGCCGTCGCTTCAGGGGATTGACGGACGCGGCCCGCTGCGGCCGTGAGGCCCTCCTCCCGCCGCACCGGGGCGACCGGCGGGCGCCCGCCGGCCGCCCCCTTCGAGGCGTGGAGTCAGCGAGCCGGGACGCTCGCTGTGCGCAGGTAGTGCGTGTGCTCGGTGTACCCATTGGGATACAGCTTCTTGGCGTCGCGCTCGGAGATCGAGGGCGACAGGATGACGTCGTCGCCGGGAACCCAGTTGGCGGGCGTGGCGACGTCGTACCGGCTGTGAAGCTGGAGGGAGTCGATGGCGCGGAGGATCTCGTTGAAGTTCCGACCCGTGGTCTCGGGGTAGTTGATGGTCAGCCTGACCTTCTTGTCGGGGTCGATGACCAGGGCCGCGCGGCCGGTGGTCATGATCTCGCCGTTGCCCTCGATCAGACCGTAGATGTCGGCGACTCTCCGATCGGGATCGGCGATCACCGGGAAGTTGAGCTTCACGCCCTGGGTGGCCTCGATGTCCCGGAGCCATCGCTTGTGGTCGTCGAGGTTGTCGACGCTCAGCCCGAGCACCTTGACATCGCGCTTGTCGAAGTCCCTCTTCATCCGGGCCACCTGGCCGAGCTCGGTGGTGCACACCGGCGTGAAGTCGGCCGGGTGCGAGAACAGGAAGACCCAGCTCGTGCCCATCCACTTGTGGAGGTCGATCGTGCCCTCGGTGGTACGGGCCGTGAAGTTGGGGGCCTTGCCGTTGATTCTGACGTTCATGACGCGAACCTCCCGTCAAAGATTTCGAGAACAGTTCTCATTCCTGAATGTGGGTCCCCTCGCTCGGATCCGCAAGGGGCTGCGCCCCTGAGCCGAGGGACAATGTGATCCCGGTCCGACCTCGCGCCGGGTTCCCCCCGCGTCGAGCTCGGCGGCACTCGGACCTTCGGTTCGTGGAGTGGTTGATAGCAGTCAGAGGGCCGGCCGCGATCCGCACCGGGCGAGACGGCCGATCACCGCGCTCCCCGTCTCGGTCCGTGGTTCACGGCCGCAGGCAGGCCTGGCCGGTCCGCTTGGCGAGCTTCTTGGTGATCTTGTCGATGAGGATCTGGGTCGAGTGGTCGCGGGAGTTGGCGAAGGTGTTGCCGGCGTCCTCGGACCACTGCTTGGCTCCCGACGGGTCGTAGCAGGTGACGGTGACCCGGTCCTTGGCGAAGCCGATGGAGGCCCACTTGAGCTCGAGCTCGATGTAGAGCAGCGCGCCGCGGCCGGCGATGATCTGGGCGATCACCCCCGCCGGCGGGACGACGCCGGGCGTGATGCGGATGTCGTCGGGGGGCATGAGCGGCGTCGCGCCGCTGGCGGCCACCAGCTGGCGGATCGCCGGGTCGACGAGGTACATCGCGGGCCGGTTGCCGGTCTCGGCGCCGATGACGAAGACCCCGGAATCCGCCTGCCGGGTCGCCTGGCCTGCGAAGAAGCGGGAGAAATCGTCGGCCGCCGGCTGCGCCGGCCGCGGCGCGAGCACCGCGGCCGCGTCGGCGCTGCCGCTTGCGGCGGCGCGCCGGAGCCAGGTCTCGGCCGCCGCCGGGTCGGGCGGCACGCCGTCGCCGTTCAGGTAGGCCATGCCGACCAGGAACTGGAGGTCGGGATCGTCGAGCGAGGGCGCCGCGAGGACGGCTTCGAGCTCCAGGACGGAGGGAAAACGGAGCGCTCGGATCCGAACCCGTTCTCCGGGGCGTCGACTCCGGATCGCCCCGACCAGGGCGGCGCTGTCCGGGGTCGGGGTGTCGCCGAGGGTGAGGACCACGTCGCCCGGAGCGAGCCCGGCGCGCTCGGCGGCGCTGCCCGGGTCGACGACCTCGATCCTGGCGCCCTGGTCGCCCTCGCGAGGCGTTGCCACCCGGATCCCGAGACGAGGCGCGCGGGCGATCGGGGGCAGCCCGTCGGCGGCCGCCGGGACGCCGGCGCCGGCGGGCGGGCCCGGCGAAGCCGCGGCGGCCGCCTCGGTCTCGACCCGCGCCAGGTTGCCGACCTGGGGCTGGCCGTGAGGCCCCCCCTCGGGCGCCGCCTGGGCCTCGCCGCTCGGCCCGATCAGGGTCACCTTCCAGGCACCCTCCAGGGCGACGAATCCGACCCCGGGGACCTCGAGGCCCAGGGTGACCGGGTCGCCGACCCGGGGGCTGACGCCGCCGTCGCAGGCGAGGGTGACGGTCGCGCCCTGGACCGAGCGGACGGTGCAGCCGAGCTCGGCGGCGCCTGCATCGCCGGCATGCAGGCAGGCGACCACCAGCGCCGTGGCGGCGGTGGCGAGCGAAACGGTGGACGGTGAACGCATCGCTGGGCTCCTAACGCTGGGCGTTCATGCGGTCGGCGGTGGCCTTGCACTCGTCCCACGACCGCGACGAGGCGATCACTCTCGAGTTGGCGCCGACCACGAAGCTCGCGTCGACGCAGGAGCAGCCGACGTAGAACCGGTTGCCGTTGACGTCCGGCTGGGACAGAGCGCAGACGACGCGGTAGGTGGCCGTGGTCTGGACCGCCGCCCCGGCCTGGCGGCCCTCCTGGCAGGCGCGGATGTTGGCGGCGTTGAGGCTGCGGCAGCTGTTGCACTGGGGGTCGACGCTGGCCCCGAGCAGGTCGACGTCGTTGAAGCACATGGGGCAGTACTGGCGGAGGCAGTCGTCGGCGCTGCGGCCGCCGCTGCCGCCGCCGCTGGTGCCGCCACCGGTGGTCGGGCCGGTGGCTGTCAGGCTGCCCGGGGGAGCCGCGCCGTGGCTCGACAGGAAGGCGTTGGGATCGATGTTGACCGGGTTCACCGTGAGCCCGCCGAGCTGGTTGCCGCCCAGGTTCTGGGTGGCGGCGTTGGTGCGCTGGTTGTTGACGTCCTGCTGCATCCGGATGAGGTCGTTCATGGTTGCGAAGACCTGGCCCCAGGCCTGCTGGTTGCGCTGGATCTGATCGCTGCGCTGGGCGTCCTGGACGCAGCGGTAGGCCTCCGGTGCGACCGCGCAGCCCTGGGCGTAGGCGACCTGCATCAGGGACTGGGCCTGGGCGATGTCGCGATGCATGCAGGCCGCGAGGATCTGGTTGTTGAGGCGCAGGCAGTCGAGGTCGCGCCGCTCCTGGAGCGCGGCCAGCCCGCGCTGGGAGAAGTCGCAGTCGGCGGCCTGGGCGAGCACGGCGCGCGCCTCGTCGACCCGCTCGGCGAGCATCAGGCTCCAGAAGGCGTCGCCGAGCTGGTTGCAGCGGTTGTCGGCCGGCGGCGCGGCGGCCGCCTGGACGTCGGGAGCGGCGGCGACGCAGCGCTGGCTGAAGCCGTCCCAGCGGGTCGAGGCCGGACACCGGCACTGGGGTGCCCCGACCTGGTGGTCCCACACCGCCTCGGTTCCCGGCCACGCCGAGCAGTCGACGGCGCGAACAGCGGCCGCCGGGTCGAAGTCGCCGAGGATGCGAAGGGTCACCGCCGAGCCGCGATCGACCTGGAATCCGCCCGCCGGCGACTGGTGCTCGACCACGAAGGCGAGGTCGGGCGTCATCGCGGGATCGCCGGCGACCATTCCGGCGCGGAGGCCGGCGCCCTCCACCGCGGCCTTGGCCTCGGCGGCCGACAGGCCGACGACCGTGGGCACGGTGGTGGTGGCCGCCTCGCCCCAGAGCCGCAGGCTGACGGTCCCGCCGGCCGGCGCCGGCTCGCCGCCGGCCGGGCTCTGGGAGCGGACCGTGTACGCGAGCCGGGGCTCGGACGCCGGCTCGCCCGCGATCGGGCTCGCGGCCAGGCCGGCCTGCTGGAGGACGGCCATGGCGTCAGCTGCGGCCATGCCGACAACGTCCGGGACCAGCGAGCGATCGGCCTCGGCGGCGAGGTTGCGCGCGAGGTCGAGGCAGAGGTCGGCAGCTTCCGCCGCGGCGTGCAGGCGCTCGAGGTAGGCCTCGGTGAGCGAGACCAGCTCCCCGGTCGACGCGACCTGTCGCTCGGCGTCGTCGAGCCCGTTCCGCAGGGCCTCGACCCTGGTCTCGAAGCCCGCCAGGCGCGATCGCGCGTCGGCCAGTGCCCTCAGCGCCTCGTCCAGGGTCGAGGCCGCGCCGTCCAGGAGCGCGAGCGCCTCCTCGGGGCAGCCGGCGACGGCATCGGGCGCGGCGACGATGCGGTCGACCCGAGCCTCCACGCTCCGGAGCAGCCCGACCACCCGATCGTCCTCCTCGAGGCCGTCGACGGCGCGGGTCGCGCGCTCGAGAACGTCCAGCGCCTCGGCCTTCAGGCCGGCGAGCTCCTCGAAGGACGACCGGGCCCCCTCGAGGCCGGCTCGGGCGGCATCGAGGCGCCCCCGCTCCTCGCGGCCGTCGCCGAGCTGGTCGCCGGTCTCGGTCACCTTGTCGACGGCGTCGAGCGCGCTCGCGGCGCGCTCGAAGGCCGCGACGGCGCCTTCGGCC
>DATHSO010000197.1:0-11489 GCA_035464095.1 Candidatus Methylomirabilota bacterium
CCACGTGTTCGCGGTCGGCGGCGCGATCCTCGACACCGACTTCCCCGCCCACGCGGCGGCGGTGCTGGCCGGGCACGGGCTCCACCTGGCCGCCGCCGAGGTCGCCAGCGCCGGGCGGCTGGACGACCTCCTGGCGCTGACCGGTGACGGCGCCCGCTGCCTGGCCGGCGGCCTGGTGGCGCCCCGCGAGGCCGTCCTCGCCGAGCAGCTCGGCCTGGACACGACCGACGCCGAGACGATCGCCCGAGCCGTGCGGGAGCGCTTCGGGGCGGACCTGGGCGTCGCGGTGCTCGGCAGCGCCGCCGGCGGCGACGGCCGGCCGCCGGGGACCCTCGTGATCGCCGCGGCGACGGCAACGGCCGCGGTACGACGCGAGCTCTGCTTCCCCATCGACGCCGATCGTTTCCAGCTCCTCGCGGCCTATGGCGGGCTGCAGCTGGCGCTCCGCCTGGTCGCCGACGAGCCGGCGTGACGGCGCCGCGTTCGTGCGGCGGAGGGCGGGTGTAAAACCCGCCCCCTTGACACGGGGCGGCCGAGGGCATAAGATAACTAACCAGTTAGTTGAAACGTTCGGTTAGAGGAACTGCCCATGGAGCCGACACAGACCCCCCGCGACACCATCCTCGACGCCGCCTCGACCGAGTTCGCCGAGCGCGGCTTCGCCGGCGCGCGGGTCGACGAGATCGCCGCCCGGGCCGGCGTCAACAAGGCGATGCTGTACTACCGGGTCGGCGACAAGCGGACCCTGTACACGGCGGTGCTGATGCGCAACTTCGACCGGGTCAGCACCGCCCTCGAGCAGACGACCACCGCCGACGGCAGCGCCCGGGAGCGCCTCGAAGCCCTGATCGGCGCTTTGACCCGGATGGTGCACCAGTACCCGGACCACCCCCGCATCGTGTTGCGCGAGATCGCCTCCGGAGCGGTGAACCTGCCGCCCGAGGTGCTCGCCCGAATGCTCCAGGTGGTCGACGTGGTCCGCGGGCTGCTCGCCGAAGGTGTCGACTCCGGCGAGTTCCGCGACCTCGACCCCGTGCTCACCCATCTCTCCGTGGTGGGCGCGGTGGTCTTCTTGAGCGCCACGGCGCCGATCCGCGGACGCGCCGCGGAGCTCGTCCCGGAGAGCTCCCTCCCCGAGCCCACCGCCGACCTCGCCGCCTTCCTGTCGACCCTGCTCCTCGACGGGCTCGCCGCCAAACCCGAACGCGGAGGCACCTGATGCGCCCGAAGCTTCTCTCCACGATCATCATGCTCGGCTCTGCTCTCGCCCTCGCCGCCTGCGGCGACGACGACCACGACGGCCGGATCCACGCCTCGGGCCACATCGAGGCCACCCAGGTCCACCTCGCCGCCAAGGTCGGGGGCCGCCTGCTCGAGGCACCGTTCGAGGAGGGCGACACCGTCCGCGAGGGCGCGGTGGTCGCCCGCCTCGACACGGTCGACGCCGAGCACCGGCTCGCCCAGGCGCGCGCCCAGGCCGGGGCGGCCGACGCCCAGCTGCGGCTGCTGCTCGCCGGCACCCGCGCCGAGGACCTGCGCCGCGCCGAGGACCGGCTCGCCCAGGCCCAGGCCGAGCTCGACGCCGCCAACCGCGACCTGGCGCGGCTGGCGGGTCTCGCCGAGCGGGGCACCGCCACCGAGAAGGCCCGCGACGACGCCGAGACCCGCCAGGAGATCGCCGAGCGGGCGGTGGCCGCCGCCCGGGCCGAGCTCGACAAGCTGATCAGCGGCCCGCGCAGCCAGGAGATCGAGTCCGCCCGGGCGCAGCGGGCCGCCGCCGAGGCCCAGGTCGCCGCCGTCCAGCAGAACATCACCGACGGGACGGTCACAGCCCCCCGCGACGGCGTGCTCATCGAGCGCGTTGCGGAGCCCGGGGAGGTGCTGGCGCCAGGCATGCCGATCGCCGTGCTGGTGGACCTCGCCCGGCCGTGGCTCGACGTCTGGGTGGGCGAGCCGTCGCTCGCGTCGATCCGCCTCGGCGAGCCGGTCGAGGTGCGGGTGGACGGGTACGACGGAGCCCTCGAAGGCACGGTCGCCTACATCTCCGACGTCGCCGAGTTCACCCCCAAGAACGTGCAGACCCCCCAGGAACGCGCCAAGCTCGTGTTCCGGGTCAAGGTCGACCTGGACAACCGCGACGGCCTGTTCAAGCCGGGAATGCCCGCCGACGCGTGGTTCGGCGCTGCGTCGCAGGAGACGGAAGAATGACGGACGGTCCGCTCCTGGAGGCCCGGGACCTGCAGATCCGCTACGGGACCTCCGACGCGGTCCGCGGGGTCTGGTTCGACGTGCCGCCGGGCGAGGTGCTGGGCCTGATCGGACCCGACGGCGCCGGCAAGACCTCGACCCTGCGGGTGCTCGGCGGCCTGATCCGGGCCTCCGGCGGCCACGCCGAGGCCTTCGGC
Organism: Candidatus Methylomirabilota bacterium; assembly: GCA_035464095.1. Classification (GTDB taxonomy): domain Bacteria; phylum Acidobacteriota; class Thermoanaerobaculia; order Thermoanaerobaculales; family Sulfomarinibacteraceae; genus JAHECW01. The sequence continues at coordinate 2,406 of DATHSO010000197.1, forward strand.
GCCCCGTGCTGGGAGAACCGGCGCGCCCTGCACGAGCGGCTCGGCTACCTCGCTCAGCGCTTCGCGCTCTACGGCGACCTCACGGTCGACGAGAACGTGCAGTTCTTCGCACTCATGTACGGGGTCCGGGAGTGGCGGGAGCGGCGCCGGCGGCTGCTCGAGCTGGTCGGGCTCGAACCGTTCCGGGACCGGCTCGCCGACCGGCTGTCCGGCGGCATGAAGCAGAAGCTCGCGCTGGCGTGCACGCTGATCCACTCGCCGGAGGTGCTGCTCCTCGACGAGCCCACCACCGGCGTCGACCCGGTGACCCGGCGCGAGCTGTGGCGGCTGCTGGCCGAGCTGGTCGGCGACGGGCTGACCCTCGTGGTGGCGACACCCTACCTCGACGAGGCCGAGCGGTGCACGCGGGTGGTGCTCATGCACCGCGGCGAGGTGCTCGCCGACGGCCGGCCCGCCGACATCCCCGACCGCCTCCCCGGCACCGTGGTCGAGATCACCACCCGCAGCCGCGGCGCGGCCTTCGACGCCCTCGACGGGGCGCCCGGCATCGAGGACGTGACGGTGTTCGGCACGACCCTCCACGCCCGTCTCGAAGACGGCGACGAGGCGGCCCTCGACAGCGTCCGACGGGTGCTCGACGAGGCGGACCTCGACGCACAGCTGCAGGTCATCCGACCGTCGCTCGAGGACGCCTTCCTGTACTTGACGACCCACGAAGAAACCTCCGCGGAGGCGACATGAGACAGCCCCTGCTCCTGGCCCTCGCCCTCGGATCCGTCGTGACGGCGGCGGCCGACGGCCTGCCCGTCGACGCCGACCGCGCGGTGGAGCTCGCCTTCGCGGCCTCGGACCGCCGCGAGGCGGCGGCCGCGCGCGTCACGGCGGCCGAACGGCAGGTCGAGTCGGCGGACGCCCGCCGGCTTCCGACCGTCGACCTCGAGGCCGCCGTCGCCCACCGCAGCTCGGTCCCCGAGACGGTGTTCCCGGCCTCGATCCCGGACATCGGCGGCTTCGTGCTGTACCCCGACATCCGGAACACCACCCAGGCCGGCGTGGTCCTGAACCAGCCGCTGTGGACCGGCGGCGCCATCGCGGGCAGCCGCGAGGCGAGCCGCCACGAGGCGGACGCCGCCGCCGCCGAGGCCGCACGGGTGGACGACGACCTCCGCTTCCAGGCCCGCAGCGCCTACTGGAACGCGGTCGCCGCCCAGGCCGCCCGCGAGGCGGCCCGCGCGGAGGTCGAGCGGGCCGAGCGGCTGCTCGACGACGCCCGCGCGCTGCGCGCCGCGGGCATGGCCGTCCGGGCCGACGAGCTCGGCGCCGAGGCTCGGGCCGCCGCCGCCCGCGTCCGGCTCATCGAGGCCGAGGCCGGGCTGTCGAACCGGCTCGCGGAGCTGCGCTCGCTGCTCGGGCTGCCGCGCGGCTCCGGCCTCGAGCTGGTCGATGGCGGCGCCCGCCTGCCGTCGGTCCCGCCGGACCTCGAGGCGCTGCTCGCCGAGGCCCGGAGCGCGCGGTCCGAGCTCGCCGCCCTCGAGGCCCGGCGGGACGCACTCGCCAGCCGCTCGAAAACGGTCGGCGCTCCCGATCGTCCGCAGCTCTCGCTCGGCGCGCGCTGGGACGTGGCGCGACCGAACCAGCGCTACTTCCCCCTCGAGGACGAGTGGAACACCAGCTGGAGCGTCGGGCTGTACGCCGGCTGGCGGGTGTTCGACGGCGACCGCAGCGACGCGGAGGTGGCGGCCGTCGACGCCGAGCGCTCGGCGGTAGAGGCCGAGATCGCCGAGCTCGAGCGGCGGATCGCCCTCGACGTCGAGACCGCCCGCCACAGCCTCGAGGCCGCACGAGCGGCGGACCTCGCCGCCGACGCCGCGGTCGCCGCCGCTGCTGCGCGCGAGGCCTCGAGCCGCGACCGCTACGCGGCCGGCATCGCCACGGTGTCGGAGGTGCTCGACGCCCAGGCCGAGCTCGCCGAGGCCGAGCTGTCCCTGGCGCGGGCCCGCAGCGGGGCGTGGCTCGCGGACGCCGGACTGCGCCGGGCGGTCGGCCGGTGAGCTCACCCGCTCCCGCCGGCGACGGCGAGATCGTGGTCAGCGCCCACGACCTGAGCCGCAGCTTCGGCGACTTCGTGGCCGTCGACCGGGTGTCGTTCGAGGTCACGCGCGGCGAGATCTTCGGCTTCCTGGGCTCCAACGGCGCCGGCAAGACCACCACCATCCGGATGCTGTGCGGGCTGCTGGCGCCGACCTCGGGGTCGGGCACCGTCGCCGGCTACGACATCGCCACCCAGGCCGACCGGGTCAAGACGCGGATCGGCTACATGTCGCAGCGCTTCTCGCTGTACGCCGACCTGACGGTCGACGAGAACCTGCGCTTCTGGGGCGGCGCCTACGGTCTCTGGGGCGACCGGCTCCACCGCCGCCGCGAGTGGGCGGTCGAGGCCGCCGGGCTCGAACAGCGCCGCCACTCGCTGGTGCGGGATCTGCCGGGCGGGTTCAGGCAGCGCCTCGCCCTCGGCTCCGCGCTGCTCCACGAGCCTCCGGTGGTGTTCCTCGACGAGCCCACGGGCGGCGTCGACCCGGAGGCGCGGCGCCGGTTCTGGGACCTCATCGACGACCTGGTCGAGGCCGGCACCACGGTCTTCGTCACCACCCACTCCATGGACGAGGCCGAGCGCTGCCACCGGGTGGCCCTGATGCACGCGGGCGAGCTGCTGGCCCTCGACACCGTCCCCGCGCTCAAGGACGTGTTCCCGAAGGACTGCGTCCTCGAGGTGGGCTGCCCCCGGGCGGCGGACGCCATGGAGCGGCTCGAGGAGGTCGCGGGCGTCGAGGACGTGTCCCTGTTCGGCGACCGCCTGCACGTGGTGGTCGACCGTCCCGACCGAATCGGCGACGTCGAGACCGAGCTCGACACCGGTGGATTCACCCCCTTCGAGGTCCGGGCGGTGACGCCGTCGCTGGAGGACGTGTTCATCAAGGTGATCCGCGACGCCGACGCGGGGGAGGGGACGTGATCCGCCGGGTGCTCGCCGTCACGGTCAAGGAGCTGCTCCAGCTCAAGCGCGACTGGCGGACCCTGATCGCGCTGCTCGGGATGCCCGTGGTCATGCTCCTGATCTATGGCTTCGCCCTCAGCTTCGACGTCCAGGACATCCGCCTCGCGGTGGTGGACCGCTCGCGCACCGCCGAGTCGCGCGAGCTGATCCAGGCGTTCCTGCAGTCCGGCTACTTCATCCGCGTGGCGAGCCTCGACGACACCCGCGAGCTCGACGGGCTGCTCGACTCCGGCCGCGCCCAGGCGGCCCTGGTGATCGACGCCGGACTCGCCGCCGACGTCGCGGCGCGGCGGCCGACCTCGATCCAGCTCGTGCTCGACGGCTCGGACTCCCAGACCGCCAGCACGATCCTCGGCTACGCCCGCCAGATCGTCGCCGCCACCGCCCCCGAGCTGCTCGATGTCGAGCTCGAGCCTCCGGTCGCCGCCGCGCCGGTGGTCTGGTACAACCCGAACCTCGAATCGTCGATCTTCCTGGTGCCCGGCCTGGTGGCGTTCATCCTGATGATCACGTCGGTGATCGCCACGGCGCTGGCCGTGGTTCGGGAGAAGGAGCGCGGCACCATGGAGTCACTGCGCGCGACCCCGTTGCGTGCCTTCGAGCTCCTGATCGGCAAGACCCTCCCCTACCTGCTGGTCGGCTCGGTGGCCGCCGCGGGCTCGCTGGGGCTGGCGTGGCTGCTGTTCGACGTCCCGATCCGCGGATCGATCCTCTGGCTGGCGGTGCTGACCGTGCTGTTCCTCGCCGGGGGCCTCGGCTGGGGCGTCCTGATCTCGACCCTCGCCGACACCCAGCAGGTGGCCTTCCAGATGGGGCTGCTGTCGTCCATGCTGCCGACCCTGCTGCTGTCCGGCTTCGTGTTCCCGATCTCGTCCATGCCGGCGGCGCTCCAGGTGATCTCCCACATCGTGCCGGCGCGCTACTTCATCGCCTCCCTGCGCGAGGTGATGCTCAAGGGGGTCGGGCCCGAGGTCTGGTGGAACGACGCCCTGGCGCTGATCGTGTTCGGCGTCGTGGTGATGGGGCTCGCCACCGTGCGAACCGTCCGGAGCCTGTGATGCGGACCCTCGCCAACATCCTCGTCAAGGAGCTGCTGCAGCTCAAGCGCGACCCCAAGATCCTGCCCATCCTGTTCATGGCGCCGGTGGTGCAGCTGACCATCCTCGGCTACGCCGCCACCACCGACGTGCGCCGCGTCGAGCTGGCGGTCTGCGACCTCGACCGGACGCCGGCGAGCCGCGACCTGGTCGACGCCTTCACCACCTCCACGTACTTCCGACGGGTGGTCACCGTGCCGTCCCAGGACGGCTTCGACGCATGGCTCGACAGCGGCCGCGCCCGGATCGCGCTGACGGTCCCCGCCGGCTACGCCGCCGATCGGACCGCCGGGCGGCCGGTCGAGGTCCAGCTCATCGCCGATGGCTCCGACGCCATGAGCGGCACCCTCGGCCTGTCCTACGCCCAGGGGGTGCTGCAGCGCGTCGCCGAGGGGCAGGGATTCCGTTTGCCGGTCGAGCTCCGGCCGAAGGTCCTCTACAACCCCGACCTGGTGAGCCGGAACTACATGGTGCCGGGCGTCCTGGCCATGATCCTGATGATCATGACCATGATGCTGACCTCCATGGCGCTGGTGCGCGAGACCGAGATCGGGACCATGGAGCAGCTGCTGGTGACGCCGCTGACCCCGGGGTCGATCATCGTCGGCAAGCTGGTGCCCTACGCGCTGGTGGGCGCGGTCGAGATCGGCACCGCCCTGCCGGTGGTGCTGTTCTGGTTCCGGGTCCCTCTCGAGGGCTCGTTCGCCGTGCTCGTCCTGCTCACAGCGCCCTTCATGCTGTGCACCCTGGGGCTCGGGCTGCTGGTCTCGACCCTGGCCCGAACCCAGCAGCAGGCGATGATGATCTCGACCTTCGTCTTCATGATGCCGCAGATCTACCTGTCGGGCTTCGTGTTCCCGATCCAGAACATGCCCCAGATCTTCCAGTGGATCACCTACGCGATCCCGCTGCGCTACTACGTCACGGTGCTGCGCGGCGTGTTCCTCAAGGGCGTGGGGCTCGAGACCCTGTGGCCCCAGGGCCTCGCCATGCTCGGGCTCGGCGTCGTCATCCTGGCGCTCGCCAGGCTCCGGTTCCGGCAGCGCCTCGGGTGACCGCCCCCTCCGGGGCTACCAGTAGGTCGTGGTCACCGTGACCGGGCCGTGGATCCTGGCGCAGCAGGCCAGGCGCTCGTCGTCGCCGGCGTGCATGGACGCCAGGACCTTCTTCTCCTCGGCGGACATCGGCTCGAGGTTCTCCAGGCCGTCGAGGACCCGGACCCGGCAGAAGCCGCACAGGGCGATGCCGTCGCACGATTGGCCCAGCGCGAGCCCGGTCTGGTGGATGGCGTCCATCAGGTTGGACTCGCATACCACCACCGCCTCGCGGCCGGAAGGCTCGCACCTCACCGTCGCCGTCGCCACCTTCAGCTGACCGAGCTCCACCTTGCATCCCTCCAGCGGCCCGGGTCCGACCCGGGACCGACGCGCGATTGTAGTCCATCCGGCCCCTGATCAGCTCGGGGCGGCGACAGCCCTCGGCGGGTCCCCCGGCAGCACCAGGGGCACCAGCCGGTGGCTGTCCAGGCGGGTGCACCAGGCGAGGTCGTCGTGCTGGCCGAGGCGGCGCAGCCGGTCGGCCCCGTCGCAGCCGACCAGGCGCCGCCGAACGCGCTCGAAGTCGCGCGGCCGACCCTCGACGGCGGCGGCGATCCAGAGCGCCGCCTCCTCGTCCTCCAGAGCCGGGCTGCGCGCCTCGAGGCCCATGGGCAGCAGGGTCAGCGCCGCCGTCCGCCGCTGCCGGAGCCAGTCGGCGACGGCCGCGGCGTTGGCGAAGCTGGCCATGACCACCGGGTCGGCCGCGGCGAGGCGCGCCACCGCCTGGGTACCGGCGGAGGTGGTGAGGATCGGCCGGTCGCTGGGCCGGACCAGGCGCCGCGCCGCCGCCGGCGAGTTGCCGCCGTCGAAGTCCCCCGGGGCGACCCCGCCGCGCTCGCCGAGTAGCGGCCGTTCGGGCGAGCGGCGTTTGAGCGCCCTCGCCTGGTCGAGGTCGGCGACCAGGGCGACCTCCGCCGCCCCGGCGGCGAGCAGCGCGATGACAGTGTTGGACGCCCGGAAGACGTCGATGACCACCACCGCGCCGGTCAGCTCGTCGACGCCGTCGAGGCCGCGGTGGATCCGCGGTACGACGACGCGGGCGCGCCGTTTCTCATCCACCCTGTCCCACCGCCAGCAGGATGAAGGCGTGCTCCTCGGCGATCTCCCGGTAGGCCTGGTAGCGGTCGCTGGCGCCGCCGTGGCCGGCCTCCATGTTGGTCCTGAGCAGGATCGGCCGCTGGCCGGCGCCCAACGCCCGCAGCTTGGCGACCCACTTGGCGGGCTCCCAGTACTGGACCTGGGAGTCGTGCAGGGCGGTGGTCACGTAGATCGCGGGGTAGTCGAGGGCCGCCACGTTGTCGTACGGCGAGTACGACAGCATGGTCTCGTAATGGGCGGGGTCGCGGGGATCGCCCCACTCGTCGAACTCGGCGGTGGTGAGCGGGATGCTCCCGTCGAGCATGGTCGTGACCGCGTCCACGAAGGGCACGCCGGCGACGATCGCGGCGAACTGGTCGGGGGCCATGTTGGCGACCGCCCCCATGAGCAGGCCGCCGGCGCTGCGGCCGCGGGCCACCAGCCGGTCCGGCGACGTGAAGCCCCGGTCGACCAGGAAGCGGGCGCAGTCGACGAAGTCGGTGAAGGTGTTCTGCTTGGCCAGCAGGCGGCCCTGCTCGTACCACCAGCGGCCCCGCTCCTGGCCGCCCCGGACGTGGGCGACGGCGTAGACGAAGCCGCGGTCGAGCAGGCTCACCAGGTCGGGGTCGAAGTCGACATCGGTGCTCGCGCCGTAGGCGCCGTAGGCGTGCAGGAGCAGGGGCGCCGTGCCGTCGACCGGGGTGTCGCGCCGGCGGACCAGGGAGATCGGCACCTCGACGCCGTCCCCGGCCGGCGCCATCAGCCGCTCGGCGACGTAGTCGGTGGGGTCGAAGCCGCCCAGGACCTCGGCGCGCTTGAGCAGGCTCCGCTCGCCGGTCGCGACGTCGACCTCGAAGACCGACAGCGGGGTGGTCAGCGAGGTGTAGGCGAAGCGGAAGCCGGGAGCGGCGAAGACCCGGTTGTCGGCCACCCAGACCTCGTGGACCGGCTCGTCGAAGGCGAGCTCGCGGACCTCACCGGTGGCGGGGTCGGCCACTGCCAGCCGGGCGAGGCCGTCCCGGCGCAGGCTCAGCACGAGGAAGTCGCGAAACACCTCGAGCCCCTCGACGAGCACGTCGTCGCGATGGGGCACAAGGTCGCGCCAGCTTTTCGGTTCGGGGTCGTCGAGCGGGGCCTCGACGATCCTGAAGCCGGGGGCGTCGAGGTTGGTTCGGATCAGGAAACGGTCGCCGTGGTGGCTGACGTGGTACTCGACGCCGCGCTCGCGCGGCGCCACCACCACCGGCTCGGCGGCCGGGTCGTCGGCGTCGACGACCCGCACCTCGCTGGCCAGGGTCTGCTGGCTGTCGATCACCAGGTAGCGGCCCGACTCGGTGCGGGCGACATCGACGCTGAAGGTCTCGTCGTCCTCCTGGTAGACGAGGGTGTCCTCGGCCGGGTCGGTGCCGACCACGTGCCGCCAGACCTGGAACCAGCGCAGGGTCTCCGGGTCCTGCCGGGTGTACAGGAGGGTCCGGCCGTCGTTGAACCAGGCCAGGCTCCCGGTCACGTTCGGGATCTGGTCGGGCAGCGGCTCGCCACTGGCGAGGTCGGTGAAACGAAGGGTGTAGAAGCGCCGGCCGACGGTGTCCGTCGCCCACGCCATGAGGTGGCCGTCGGGGCTCACCTCGGGCCCCCGCACCGAGCAGTAGCCGTGGCCGTCCGCCACCCGGTTGACGTCGATGAGCACCTCCTCGGGAGCACCGACCTCGTCCTTGCGGCGGCAGTGGATCGGGTAGGCGAGGCCGTCCTCGGTGCGGTGGTAGTAGAGGTAGCCGTGGTCGGGCACCGGGACGCTCGAGTCGCTCTGCGGCACCCGCCCCCGGATCTCCTCGAACAGGGTCTCGCGGAGCTCGGCGACCTCCGCGAGGACCGCGTCGGCGTAGGCGTTCTCGGCCTCGAGATAGGCGATCACCGCCGGGTCGTCGCGGTCGCGCAGCCAGTAGTAGTCGTCGATCCGGACGTCGCCGTGGAGCCCCAGCCGGTGCGGAACGGCCTCGGCCACCGGCGGCACCGGCGCCGAGCCGCCGCAGGCCGCCAACAGCAGGATCGCCGCAACCGGGAGGTGACGTCGCAGCTTCATCATGGGCCCTCCATCCTCGGGGCGCCCCGCCCCGCGACGGCCAAGTCTACTCCAGGTCCTCGGGTGCCGCGCCCGTCCCGCGTCCGTCTCGCGTCCGCGTCCGCGTCCGCGTCCGCGTCCGACCCCGACTCCGGACCCCCCGCTGCTGATCACCGTCGCCGGTCGCTGATCGCAGTCGCCGGTTGCTGATCGCTGATTGCTGCCCCTGGTTGCTGCCGCCGGTTGCTGATCGCTGATCACTGTCGCTGTCTGCTGATCGCAGTTCGCTCGGCGCCGCTGACATCGGACGCGGTCGCGGACGCGGACACCATCAACCGGCATCGGCCGGGCGAGGCCGGCGAGCCGCCGGCCCCACAATGCGGCTCCAGGTTCCCTCCACGTCAGGGCCTGGGATGCGGTAGCCGCAAGGTCAGGCAGCAACCAGGGCCAGCCAACAGTAAACAGGGTCATCGAACAGCGGCAGCGGCAGCGGACAGCGGCGGCGACCAGGGGCAGCCAACAGCCAGCAGGGTCAGCGAACAGCGGCAGCGTGCAGCGGCAGCGGCAGCGTGCAGCGTGCGGACCCGGATTGGGCACTGCCGACCGCCGGAGCGCCCGTGAGGGCGGGTGTGAAACCCGCCCCTACGATCGGCCTCGTATCCCGATCCCGGCCTCATCACCCGACACCGGTTACCC
>DATHSO010000198.1:0-78890 GCA_035464095.1 Candidatus Methylomirabilota bacterium
GACTGCGACGCGCCGGCCGTCGGGGCTGAAGCCGGGAAAACGGAGGTGCGACTCGGCGTCCACCTCGAGCTCGAGGGCGGGAGGCGCGGCCCACAACGTCCGCATCACGAACTCGCGCGCCTCCCGGGTGTCGGCGACCTCCAGGCTCGCAGTTGTCAGCGCCAGCGCTTCGGTTGGGTCCTCTCCGAGCCGCGCCTGAGCGATGGCGAGCAGCTTGGCGGCCTCGGCGCGGCGGGTCTCCTGCACACTGCGGTGCCACAGCGTCCCGACCACGGCGAGCACGGCGAACAGAATGGCGAAACCTGCTGCAACTGCGACCCGCCGCCGCCGCCGTCGGCGGTTCGCGAGCGAGGTCATCGCCGCCGCGAATGCCTCCTCGAGCTCCGTGAGGCCTCCGGAGTACCGCTCCCGCCACACCGCGTACTCCCGATAGGCAGAACCGCCCCACAGCAGGTCGTCCGACCTGTCGTGTTCGTGCCACGTCCGTGCCGCCTGGCGGAGCTGGTCGCGGAGCTGGGCGGCGTCGGCGTCCTGTGTCTGCCAGCGGACCAGCCGCGGCCACGCGGCGAGGAGCGACTCGTGGATGATCTCGACCCGGCGGGTCGGCTCGCGGTCCTCCTCCTTGACCTCGTACGAGGTGAGCAGTCGGGCGTCGATGAGCTGGCGCAGGACCTCGGCGGCCGCCCGCCTTCTGTCATCCTGAGCGAGGCCGTCCGACGGCCGAGTCGAGGGATCCCCTCCGGGCGCCGAGATCGTCGCTTCTTCGTTGCACTCCTGACGTCGGGGGATCCCTCGACTCGCTTCGCTCGCTCGGAATGACAGGAGCCATCGGCCGCTCCCTCGGGATGACAGGGTTTCCGTTCCGCCGTCGAACACCGACAGGAGGTCGTCGACCCCCCGGGTCGCGCGCGTGCCCTCGGCGGTGACCAGGTTGCGGAAGATCTCGCGGACCACCGGCAGCCGGCCGGCGCCGATCGCCGCTACCGTCGCCTCGGCGTGCCCGGCGAGGGCGCCGTGGATGCCGCCCATGTCTTCGTAGGCTTGGCGCGGCAGGAGCCGGTTTTCGCGATCCCGCTCCTCCCACAGCCGCGCCGCGGTGAAGGCGAGCAGCGGCAGGGCTGCCCGTTCCTCGGCGACCTCGGCGACCATCCGGCCGACGAGATCGTCGTCGTCGAACGTGTACCCGCAGCGTTTGGCCGGCAGGGCCAGCGCCCGGGCCAGCGCCTCGGGAGCGGGTTGGGCGATCGGCGTGAGATCGGCGAAGACCGGCGCCAGCGCCGCGTGCTCGTGGCAGCGGTAGTGGAAGTCGTCGCGCATGGCGAGCAGCACGTGGATGTCCGCTTCACGTGCCAGGCGACCGAGCAGCTCCGCGAACCGCGCCTGGACCTCGGGCGGGCTCTGGGTGAAGAGCTCCTCGAGCTGGTCGACGATCACGAGCGCCTGGTCGTGGCGCCGGCGCCAGCGCGAGATGACCGCGAAGCCGGTGTCGTTGGTGGCCAGCTCGAAGAGGGCGGCCAGGGCCCCGGGGTCGTCGCTGAAGTCCGGCGCCAAAGCCCGCGCCAGGGCCGAGAACGGCGCCTCGCCGGGCTGGCAGATCCGGACATCCCAGCCTTCTGGGGCCGCAGGGATCAAGCCGGCGCGCAGCAGCGAGCTCTTGCCCACTCCCGAGGGCCCGATGACCGCCAGCAACCGCCGGGTGGTGAGCTTGCGCCAGAGCGCCGCGACCTCGGCCTCGCGGCCGAAGAAGAGCTCGGCGTCGGACTCGGTGAAGGCGGCGAGACCGGGGTAGGGGTTGCGCGCGTCGTCGGCGAGGGTCTTGGAAACCGGGAACGTGGCGAGGGTGCCGGTGGCTCGGTCCTCGGGACCCGCGGGCTCGACGGCCGTAATGAGGCGGTAACCGCGCCGGTGGATGGTCTCGATGAACGTGGGAGCTCTTGCGTCGTCGCCGAGGGCGTTTCGGAGCTCGGCGACGGCGTGGGTCAGGGTGTTGTCCGAGATGTACTCGGTGGCCCAGACGGCGTCGACGATCTCCTGCCGGGTCACCACCTCGCCCGCCCGCCGGACCAGGCAGAGCAGCACGTCCATGGCCTTGATCTCGATCTGGATCGCCTCGCCGTCGCGGGTCAGGCGGTTGAGACGGGGCTCGACGAGACGGTCGCCGAGCCGAAAGCGGGCGCCGCCTTCGGAGATCGTCTCGATTGTGGTCGACATTCTGCTGTGATTCTACACCCGGGATGCCGGCTCTGGAATCGATGCATTGTCGGACCGGGCGGGCGCGGTTCAGACGGTATAATCGAGGGACGATGAGCGAGGCAACCGTGCGCCCGGAGGTGGAGCGCAGCATCGCCCTGCACCGCGAGGTGGCGGCGAGGCTGCGGCGGGAGCCGTCGCTGCTCGACGCCGCCAGGGCCCGGGTCGAGGGTTGGATGCGGGAGGACACCGTGGACCGGTCGTGGGCCGAGGCCTGGCTCGGCGTTCTCTCGGATGGCGTGGATGCGGTTGCTTCTCTGCTCGCCGACCGCAGCGAACGCGCTCACAACCTGCGGCAGGTCTCGCCCTTCGCCGGCGTCCTCGACGCCAGAACCCGGTGGGCGATCCTGCGCCGGTGTTCGACCCGGGCGGGGCCGTCGTGAACCGCGCGCAGCTCGAGCACGTCATCGGCGCTGCCGCGACGATCGCCGACGACGACGAGATCGTCGTCGTCGGCAGCCAGTCCATCCTCGGCCAGTTTCCCGACGCGCCGGCCGAGCTGTGCCGCTCGATGGAGGCCGATCTCTGGCCGCGCAACCACCCCGACCGCTGGGAGCTCGTCGACGGGTCGATCGGCGAGCTGTCGCCGTTCCACGAGACCTTCGGCTACTACGGTCAGGGCGTCGGCGAGGAGACGGTGGTGCTGCCGGCCGGCTGGCAGGACCGCCTCGTCCGCGTGGCATCTCCGGCGACCCGGGGCGCCGTTGGGTTGTGCCTCGAGGTCCACGACCTGGTGATCTCGAAGCTCGTTGCCGAGCGCGAGAAGGACCTGGAGTTCGTGCGGGCGGTCATCGCCCACCGACTGGTCCGCGAGGAAACACTGCGCGAAAGGCTCGAAACGGCGCCGGTCCCTGCGGAGCGCCGGCGCCGGATCGCGGGCCTCATCGCACGCGCGTTCGCGGACTGAGACACCGGCAGCCGGACAGGGAACCGCCGACCGATGCCGGGAAGACCGCCGGTGCTTGACCGCCGCGGGCGGCGCCGATCAGGGCTGCCACTCCGGCACGGTCGCCCAGCCGGGGAAGGGGCCGATCTCGATCGTCCAGCCGGTGTCCGACGCGGGGTCGCGGACGGCGCGGAGGTTGGTGAGCGAGTGGAGCTTGGCGAGCAGCTCGTCGTGCGGCAGGGTGTGGAGCGGAGGTTTCGTGAGGTCGGGCATGGGCCACAGGCGGATGGGACCGTCGCCCCCGCAGGAGGCGATCCGGTGCCCGTCACCCGAAACTGCGACCTCGTACAGCGGACGTGTGTGACCGAAGAGCAGGTGCGGCTCCTCGCCGCTTAACGGTCCGACCCGAACCACCCCGTCGACGCCACCGCTCACGAGAACAACACCGCGCGGGTCGACCGCGATGGGATTGATCTTGTTGCCGTGCGAGGTGATCTTGCGCGTCAACCCGGTGGCGAGGTCGAACACCGACAACGAGGAGTCCCACCCGGTCGCGGTCCTATGATGAATGCCCAAGATCTTGGCTGGATCGCCGGCCGCAACGAAAAGGAGGGGGGTTCCTTGACACGGCCGCAGTCGGCGGCTGGTGCCCGCGGTCAGGTCCCAGAGCAGCAGGCCCGCGTCGCCGTCCGACACCAGCCGCCCGTCCGGAAGCCAGGCAGGCGATGCAAAACCCTCGTTGTCGCTGCCTTCCTTGAACCATTTCTCGGTTCCCTTGGGGTGGGTGTCGAGGGTGCGCTCGTCGCCGGTCACGAGATCGACAACACGAATGCCGTTCTCCTCCGGATGTCCGGGGGAACGGACACCGACGGCCACTAAGCTCCCGGAAGGATCCAACGTTCCCCCATACGAGGAACTGAGTGTCGTGCCGGGTTTCCGCGCCAGCGTTCTGGTGGACGCCTGCGAGCCGTCGAGAGGCACGACCAGGATGTCGCCGCCGTCGTTCTCGCTACCGACCGCGAAGCGCCCCGCGGGATCCACGTCCAGGCACCCGTTGAGAAAGGCGCCGGGTCTGGAAAGAAGCTCGCTCCTGTTTTCGCCCGACGCCGGTGACAGGGGCCAGCGGTGCAGAGCGCCGTCCCGCGAGTTGCTGGACAGAAGATCACCGGCCGGAGTGAAGGCGAGGCCGCAGTCAGGGCCTTCCTGGCCGAGCACGTTGGCACGCGCACCCGTCACATTCCACAGAATCACCGTATAGCCGCCGTGGGCGGCCGCGCACCAGGACCCGTCCGGGCTGAAGTCGAGCTGCGAGAGCACAGGCATCTCGCTGCCGGCAAGCGGCACGGGCTCGGTCGTCGGCGGCGCGGCGAGGTCGAAGAGCACCACCGACATTGGGGGCGGCATGCCAACAGGGCCGGTGACAACGAACCGCCCCGTCGGATCGAGGGCGATCCGACGCGCGTCCGCCGGGCTCTCGAGGGTGCGTTCCAGGCTGGCCGTTCGGAGGTTCCAGATGCGGACCTCGCCGTTGCTGTCGCCGGTGACCGCCAGATCGCGCCACGGTCGCACCCGCAACCATGCGTCTCCCGGGTGGGTGCCGATCTGCCGGCCGGGCGCATCGAGGTCGTCGAGGCGATGCTCGAGCAGATGGCCCCCCTGGAGCGAGAGGATCCACGTCCCGGTCGGGTCGATGTCCCAGCTCGTGAGGCCGTGCGGCTGCCAGCGGCCGAGAACCTGCGCGGGGGAACCATCGGAGGGGAGATGGCGCACGATCGCCGGTCGTTCGCCCTGCGGAGCACTGAGATCGAACTCGAAGCTCAGCAGGCGGTCTCCGACGAGCAGTGGGTGGGATTCCTCTGGATGCCGCAGGGTGCGCTCGAGCCGGCCCTCCGGCAGCGCCCAGAGGTGCAGGATGGTTGGCGCACCCATGGAGGCTCTAGTGATGAGCCAGCGCCCATCCGGGGTGAATCCCACCGGGTGGTCGAGCGTTGAGCTCAGGCGGCGTCGCTCGCCGGTGTCACGATCGAGGAGAACGAGCCCGGATCGGGTCCCAGCCAGCCAGCGCCCATCCGCACTCCACGCGAGGGCGCCATCGAGGTCGGTAAGGAAAAGCCCCGGCGGGCCTTGCCAGAGAGCCTCGACGGCGAAATGGCGGGCCGGGTCGTTGTCGGCGCGCTCGAGGCTGGCGATGGCGAAGGCGAGGGCGGCGTTGGGGGAGTCGGCCAGCTTCAGGCGGCCGAGGGCGAGGAGCTGCGCCGCCTCGCGCTGGGCTGCCTCGGCCTCGGCGCGGCGGGTCTCCTGCACGCTGCGGCGCCAGAGTGTTCCGAACACCGCGGCCACCACAACGGCGAATGCGAGTGCCGCCGCAGCTGCGATCCGACGTCGCCTGCGCCGACGGGTCGCGAGCGAGGTCATCGCCGCGGCGAAGTCCTCCTCGAGCTCGGATAGTCCGCCGGGATAGCGCTCCCGCCAGACGGCGAACTCCCGGAAGGCGGAGCCGGTCCAGAGTAGGTCGTCCGACCGGTCGTGCTCGTTCCAGATCCGAGCCGCCTGGCGGAGCTGGTCGCGCAGCAGGGCGCCCTCTGCGTCCTGCGCCTGCCAGCGCACGAGGCGGGGCCAAGCGGCGAGCAGCGACTCGTGGACGATTTCCACGGTGCGGTGGGTTGCACCATCCTCGGTGGTGACCTCGTAGGAGGTGAGGAGCCGGGCGTTGATGAGGGCGGAGAGGACCTCGGCGGCCGCCCGCCCCCTGTCATCCTGAGCGAGGCCGTCCGACGGCCGAGTCGAAGGATCCCCTCCGGGCGCCGAGACCGTCGCTTTTTCGTTGCGCTCCTGACGTTGGGGGATCCCTCGACTCGCTTCGCTCGCTCGGGATGACAGGGTTTCCGTTCCGCCGTCGAACACCGACAGCAGGTCGCCGACCTCGCGCGTCGCCCGGGTGCCCTCGGCGGTGACCAGGTTGCGGAAGATCTCCCGGACCACCGGCAGCCGGCCGGCGCCGATCGCCGCCACCGTCGCCTCGGCGTGCCCGGCGAGGGCGCCGTGGATGCCGCCCATGTCTTCGTAGGCTTGGCGCGTCAGGAGCCGGTTGTCGCGATCCCGCTCCTCCCACAGCCGCGCCGCGGTGAAGGCCAGCAGCGGCAGGGCGGCGCGCTCCTCGGCGACCTCGGCGACCATCCGGCCGACGAGATCGTCGTCGTCGAACGTGTACCCGCAGCGTTTGGCCGGCAGGGCCAGCGCCCGGGCCAGCGCCTCGGGAGCGGGCTGCGAGATCGGGGTCAGCGCGTCAAACACCGGCTTGAGCGCGTCGAACGCGTGGCAGCGGTACACGAAGTCGTCACGCATGGCGAGGAGCACGTGGATATCCGCCTCGCGCGCCAGCCGGCCGAGCAGCTCCGCGAACCGCGCCTGGACCTCGGGCGGGCTCTGGGTGAAGAGCTCCTCGAGCTGGTCGACGATCACGAGCGCCTGGTCGTGGCGCCGGCGCCAGCGCGAGATGACCGCGAAGCCGGTGTCGTTGGCGGCCAGCTCGAAGAGGGCGGCCAGGGCGCCGGGGTCGTCGCTGAAGTCCGGCGCCAAAGCGCGCGCCAGGGCGGAGAAGGGCGCCTCGCCGGGCTGGCAGATCCGGACCGCCCAGCCCGCGGGCGCCGCCGGGATCAGGCCGGCGCGCAGCAATGAGCTCTTGCCAACCCCCGAAGGACCGATGACAGCCAGCAACCTTCTGGTGGTGAGCTTGCGCCAGAGCGCCGCGACCTCGGCCTCGCGGCCGAAGAAGAGCTCGGCGTCGGACTCGGTGAAGGCGGCAAGACCGGGGTAGGGGTTGCGCGCGCCGTCGGCAAGGGTCTTGGAAACCGGGAACCTGGCGAGGGTGCCGGTGGCTCGGTCCTCGGGATCGGCGGGCTCGACGGGCGTGATGAGCCGGTAGCCGCGCCGGTGGATGGTCTCGATGAACGTGGGAGCTCTTGCGTCGTCGCCGAGGGCGTTTCTGAGCTCGGCGACGGCGTGGGTGAGGGTGTTGTCCGAGATGAACTCAGTGGCCCAGACGGCGTCGACGATCTCCTGCCGGGTCACGACCTCGCCCGCCCGCCGGACCAGGCAGAGCAGCACGTCCATCGCCTTGATCTCGATCTGGATCGGCTCGCCGTCGCGGGTCAGGCGGTTGAGGCGCGGCTCGACGAGACGGTCGCCGAGCCGAAAGGCGGCACCGACCTCGAAGACTGTTCCGCCTGTAGAGGGCATTCCGATACGATTATACGTCCGAGCGGAGCCTGTTGACCGCAGATCCCGACCTTCGCGAGGTCGGGGGGCGCGGACGCGAGCCTCGTGGAAGCTCGCGTCCGCCGGGCTCGCGACTGGCTCCTGGGTTCTACGCCTCCGGCTCGTGCTCGGTTCGCAGCCGGTGGATCTCCTCGTCGTAGGCCTCGAGGACGCGCTGGTAGGAGAGCATTCCGACGGCCCGGGACGGCGGCGGCCCCGACAGCACGGGGAGGTTCTCGTGCCGGAAGGCGGTGAAGCGGCGGACGGCGGTGTGGAGATCGTCTCCGGCCTCGAGGTAGGCCATGGAGCTCGCCGCCACCGACAGGTCGGAGGCCACCAGCAGCTGCCACACGTCGGGGCTGGCCATCATCCGCCGGACGTCGGTGGCGCTGAACAGCCCGACCACCAGGCCGCTGTCGTCGACCACCGGGAAGGCGTGCTGCTCGCTCTCGGCCGCGACCTCGAGGATGCGCTGGAATGGCGTCCCGGGCGTCATCGTGACCAGCTCCTGGTCGGGGTCCAGGACGTCGCGGACGGTGAGTTTCTCGAGGACGTCCATCTGGAGCTCGCCGATGTGGGCCGGCGAGTCGATCCGGGTCGGCACCTGGGCCTCGTAGATGGAGATCCCGCGCATGAGCAGGAAGGTCACCGAGCAGACCAGCATGAGCGGCACCAGCAGGCTGTAGGAACCGCTCATCTCGGCGACCATGATCAGCGACGCGATGGGGACCTTGGCGACCCCGGCGAAGAAGCCGCCCATCCCCACCAGCACACAGGCTGTGGTGGCCGGCGCGAAGCCCGGCGCGACGCGCTCGGCGGCCGCTGCGAACACCGCGCCGGTGACGCCGCCGATGACCAGCGACGGCGCGAACACGCCACCCGAGCCGCCCGAGGTGATCGTGAAGGACGTGGCCAGGATTTTGGCCGGCAGGAGCAGCAGCAGGACCTTGAGCGGCAGCGCTCCGTCGAGGGTGAGCTGGATCCAGCCGTAGCCGCCCGACATGACCTGCGGCACCACCAGCGCCAGCAGCGCCACCAGCAGCCCACCGATGGCCGGCTTCACCACCCGCGGCACCGGGAGCCGGGCGAAGACGACGTCGCGCATGCCGTAGAAGACCTTCACGTAGACCAAGCCGACGACCGCCAGCACGATCCCCAGCACCAGGTAGGCGAGGAGCTCGCGGGGCGCCGTGAACTGCTCGACCTCGGTGCGGAAGATGGGGTGCCAGCCGGTGAGGGAGGCGTTGACCACGTAGGCGACGATGGACGACATGACGGCCGGGATGAGGGCCTCGGACTCGTAGTCGTTCTCCGAGTACAGCACCTCGATGGCGAACAGAGCGGCGCCGAGGGGGGCCCGGAACATGCCGCCGACGCCCGCCGCCATCCCGGAGATGACGAGGATCCGCCGATCGAGGGTGGGCAGGCGCAGCAGCTGCGACAGGTAGGACGCGAAGCCGGCGCTGATGTGGGCCACCGGGCCCTCGCGCCCGGCCGAGCCGCCCGAGCCGATGGTCAGCGCCGACGCGATGAGCTTGACGGGGATCACCCGCGGCCGCAGCAGGGCGGCCTTGCGGTGGTAGGCGTTGATCACCGCGTCGGTGCCGTGGCCTTCCGCCTCGGGAGCGAAGGTCGTGACGATGAAACCGACCAGCAACCCCGCCCCCGGCAGCACCAGCAGCAGCAGCCAGGGCCGCTCGGGGGGGTGCCAGTCGCCCGCGCCCGTGATCCCGTGGCCCGGCGCCTCGAAGCCCACCACCCGGTGGTGGAGCACCGACGCGACGCCTTCGACCCCCCAGGTCAGGAGCGCGGCGCCGAGGCCGGCCACCACCCCGATCACCAGGGCCAGCACCAGCCAGCGCCCGAAGTTATAGAGCTCGATCCGGTTTGCGAGGCGGATCAGGCCGGTGAGGAACCGCGGAACGTGAGTCTCCACCAGCGGCCTCCGACTCGCATCTCAGGCGGCGCCGGCCCGACACGTGGATGCGGCAGCCGCGTCCTCCATGACCTCAGTCCGGGGCGGCGACCAGGAGGCAGCCGTTGGTCCCGCCGAAGCCGAAGGAGTTGCTGAGGGCGACCCTGACTGGCACCTCGCGGGCGGTGTGGGGCACGTAGTCGAGGTCGTTCTCGGGATCCGGGCTGTCGAGGTTGATGGTCGGCGGAACCACCCCCCGGTTCACCGCCAACACCGCGATCGCGAACTCGAAGCCGCCGGCTGCGCCGAGAAGGTGGCCGGACATGCTCTTCGTGGACGAGACCATGAGCTTGCGGGCGTGAGCGCCGAAGACGCTCTTGATGGCGATCGTCTCGACGGTGTCGCCCGCCGGCGTCGAGGTCCCGTGAGCGTTGACGTAGTCCACGTCCTCCGGGTTCAGACGGGCGTCCTCGAGGGCCGCCCGCATGGCACGGATCGCGCCGTCCCCGTCCTCGCTCGGCGCCGAGATGTGGTAGGCGTCCGACGACATCCCGAAGCCCAGCACCTCGGCCAGGATCGGCGCTCCCCGCCGGCGGGCGTGCTCGAGCTCCTCGAGGAGCACGATGCCCGCGCCCTCGCCGATGACGAAGCCGTCGCGGTCGCGGTCCCAGGGCCGGGAAGCCCGCTCGGGCTCGTCGTTGCGGGTCGACAGCGCCCGCATGGACGCGAAGCCGGCCAACGGCAGCGGCGTGATCACCGCCTCGGAGCCGCCGGCGATGATGGCGTCGGCGTAGCCGTGCCGGATGTACAGCAGGGCGTCGCTGATGGCGTGGGCCGAGGTCGAGCAGGCCGTGCAGGTCGCCATGTTCGGACCCTTGGCGCCGGTGCGGATGCTGACGATGCCCGAGCACATGTTGATGATGCTGCCCGGGATGAAGAACGGTGACACCCGCCGCGGGCCGCGCTCGAGGAGGACCTTGTGGGTGTCCTGGATCATCGGGAAGCCGCCGATTCCCGACCCGATGACGACCCCGACCCGGTGTGCGTTGGTGTCGGTGATCTCGAATCCGGACTGCTCGAGGGCCATGTCCGACGCGGCCACCGCATAGTGGACGAAGGTGTCCACCTTGCGCAGCTCCTTTGGCTCCATCCAGGCGCTCGGGTCGAAGTCCTTGACCTCGGCCGCGATCCGCACCGGGAAGTCGGTGGCGTCGAACTTGGTGATCGGACCGGCCCCGCTGCGGCCGGCCACGAGAGCCTGCCACGTCGCCTCCGTCCCGACTCCCAGTGGGGAGATCAGGCCGAGGCCGGTGACGACCACCCGACGGGGCATCAACCGCTCGCGTTGCTCATGAGGAACTCGATCGCGTCCTTGACGGTCGCGATCTTCTCGGCCGCCTCGTCCGGGATCTCGACGTCGAACTCCTCCTCGAAGGCCATCACAAGCTCGACCACGTCGAGGGAGTCGGCTCCGAGGTCGTCCACGAACGACGCCTCGGGGGTCACCTTCGCGGCGTCGACGCCGAGCTGCTGGACGATGATCTCCTGGACCTTGGCTGCAATATCCATCACCGATCCTCCTCACTTCCCGTGTGTTTCGAACCTCGGTCGTTGTTCCCGCCGTTCCGGGGCGCGGGCCGGAAGCGCCGACCCGCGGCTGCCGCGGGTCCTTCATGGAGCCCCGCAACCGCGTCTCGGACCCGTCGATTCCCGGCCCCCGACTCCGGGGGACCGCACGAGATTCTACCTGATAGCACACGGGGCCGCCCCACGCAAGCGCACTGAATACCTTGACATCGGCCAGCGAATGGAGTAGTCAGCCAGTTAATGTCGCACTCGGCCTGCGACGGGGAGGCACAATGGAAGCGTACATGACCGCCAAGGAAGCCGCCGATTACCTCAAGCTCGCCGAGCGGACCCTGGTCCGCCTCGCCCACGAGGGCAAGATCCCGGGGGTCAAGATCGGCGGCCAGTGGCGATTCCGTCGCGCCCTTCTCGACGAGTACCTGGACACCCTGGCCTCGGAGTCGGTGAACTCGTCGGGAGGCGCTCCCGACCACGTGGTCGACGCCCCCCTCGACGAGATTCTCACGGTCGAGCAGATCATCCCCAACCTCGCCGCCAAGGACCGCAACGGGGTGATCCACGCCATGGTGACCCACGTCACCCGGCTCGGGCTGGTCCAGGACCAGGCGTGGCTGGAGGCCGCCCTGGCCGCGCGCGAGCGGCTGGTGCCGACCGCGGTCCCGGAGGGCGTCGCCTTCCTGCACGCTCGCCGCCGGGCAGCCGACAAGTTCCCGAAGCAGTTCATCGCCATGGCGCGCTCCAAGGACGGCGTGGTCTTCGGCTCGCCCGACATGGGCGAGACCCACGTCTTCTTCCTGCTCGCCCTGCGCAACGACGCCCTCCACCTGCGCTGGCTGTCGCGGTTGGCCTGGATCGTCCGCAACCCCGGGCGCCTCGCCCACCTGCTCGACGCCGGCAGCGCCGAGGAGATCCACGCCGCCATGCTCGACGCGGCGAGCAACCTGCCGACGTCGCTCAGACCCACCGGCCAGCCGACCCAGCGCTAAAGCGCTGAGGCAACAGGTATTAGGTATTAGGTATTAGGTAATACCTAATGCCTACGATCGAACCGACTACAATGGGTCCCCAATGAAGATCGCCCTCATCGGCAGCCATGGGGTCGGCAAGACCACCCTGTGCTTCGAGCTCGCGGCCCGGCTCAAGCGGCGCAACGTCGACGTCGAGGTGGTGCGGGAGGTGGCCCGGCGCTGTCCCCTGCCCATCAACCTGGAGACCACGATCGAGGCCCAGGAGTGGATCCTCCACACCCAGATCGCCCTCGAGATCGAGGCGGCGGCGCGCCACGACGCCGTGCTCTGCGACCGCTCGGTGCTCGACAACTACTGCTACATGGTCCACGCCGCCGGAACCCGGAAGATCTGGGAGCGGGTCCTCGACCACTGGCTCAGGACCTACGACGTGCTCATCCACGTCCCCCTCTGGGTACGCCCGACCTACGACGGGGTGCGCGCCATCGACAGCGGCTTCCAGGAGCAGATCGAGCTGCTCCTGGAAGGCATGATCACCGCCCGGGCGTTACGCCCGGTGCGACTCGACCCCGACCAGCGCGACCGGTGGGGCGAGCAGATCGAGGAGCTGCTGCTGCCCAGCTTCGAGCCGACCCTTCCTCTGTTCGACGCCGGGGGCGCCGCGGTTTGACAGCTCTGAAACCGGGTGGGAGCATCGACCGGACATGGACCTCGAACCCGAGCTTCTGATTCGCGGCGGGACCGTGGTCCCCATGGAGCGGGACCGTCACTGGTTCACGGGCGACGTGCTCGTCCGGGGCCGCCGGATCGTCGACGTCGGCCCCGGGGGCAGCACCGGAGCGGTCGAGCCGGAGATCCTCGATGCCCGCGGCGCCGCGGTCCTTCCCGGGTTCGTCCAGTGTCACGTGCACGTGGTCCAGTCCCTGCTGCGCCACCAGGCCGACGGGCTGACCCTCCTGGACTGGCTCGAGCGCCGGACCCTCCCCTACGAGGCGTGCCTCGACGCCGACGCCGTCGAGGCGGCGGCCGAGCTCGGCATCGCCGAGCTCCTCGAGGGAGGAACCCCCACCATCCTCGACTTCGGCACCACCCACGACCACGACCGGGTGTTCGCCGCGGCCGAGCGGATGGGCATCCGGATGATCTCCGGCCGCACCCACATGGACGCGGGAAGCGGCGTTCCGGCCGTGCTCCTCGAAGACGCCGAGAGCTCCCTGGCCGACGCGGAGTCCCTGGGGCGACGCTGGCACGGCGCCGCCGCCGGCCGCTTGGGCTACGCGGTGGCGCCGCGCTTCGCTCTCTCCTGCTCGCGCCGGCTCCTGGAGGGGTGTGCCGAGCTCGCCCGCCGCCACGGCTGGCTGCTCCACTCCCACGCCTCGGAGAACGTCGACGAGGTCGCCGCGGTCCGCGCCGCCACCGGCCTCGGCAACGTCGACTACCTGCACCGCGTCGGCCTCACCGGGACCGACGTGATCCTCGCCCACGGCATCCACCTCGAGCCCGCGGAGGTCACGCTGCTCGCCGAGACCGGAACCCGGATCTGCCACTGCCCCGGCGCCAACCTCAAGCTCGGCTCCGGAATCGCCGACGTCCCCGGCCTGCGGGCGGCGGGCGTTTCGGTCGGCCTGGGCGCCGACGGGCCGCCGTGCAACAACCGCCTGTCGGCATTCCACGAGATGAGCCTCGCGGCCACCATCCACTCCCTCCGCTCGGGCCCGACCGCCCTGGACGCCTGGGACGCCCTGGCCATGGCCACCCGCGACGGCGCGAGGGCGTTGCACCTCGACCACGAGGTCGGAACGCTGTCGCCGGGCAAGGCCGCCGACCTGGCGGTGGTGGCCCTCGACGCCTGGTCCTCGATGCCCGGCGACGACCCCGCGTCGCGGCTGGTCCACGGCGGCTCGGCCCGCGACGTCCGGCACGTGGTGGTGGACGGCCGGGTGGTGGTGCGCGACGGCGAGCTCCAGACCGTGGACCGGGAGGCCCTCGCATCGCGGGTTCTCGAGGCCTGGCAGCGAACCCGGACCCGGATGGCCCGGTCATGAGCGTGCGGCCGATCCTGGTCTACGGCGACCCCCGCCTCGAGGCGCCCAACCGCCCGGTGGAGGCCTTCGGCGACGCGCTCGCGGCGCTGGTCGAGGACCTCTTCGAGACCGGGTGGCGGGCGCCGGGCCTGGGGCTCGCGGCTCCCCAGGTGGGCGTCAACCTGCGCCTCGCCACCGTCGACCTGTCGATCGGCAAGGACCCGAGCCAGCGGCTCGTCCTGGCCAACCCCGAGATCGTCCGCTCGGAGGGGACGGTCTCCCTGGAGGAGGGGTGCCTGTCCTTCCCCGGCCTCTTCACCACCCTGAACCGGCCTCGCGAGCTGGTGGTCCGGGCCCAGGACGCCGACGGCGAGTGGCGGGAGATCGAGGCGTCGGGCCTTCTCGCCCAGGCTGTCTGCCACGAGGTCGACCACCTCGACGGGAGGCTCCTCGTCCACCACCTCCGCGGTATCAAGAGGAAGATGTTCCTGCGGCGGGTGGACAAGATGCGCACGACCGGGGTGTGGCCGCAGACCGCGTGACGTCGCAATTCTCAATTCTCAATTCTCAATTCTCAATTATGAATTATGAATTATGAATTTCATCGCAGGGTTTCTACCATCGTTCACTGTTGCTTGCGATGGTCATTCATAATTCATAATTCATAATTCATCATTCCTCAGAGGTTGCGCGGCAGGCCGTCGCGGGGGTTGCCCTGGTAGAGCTCACCGACCCGCCGCGCCGCTTCCTCCCCGGCCGGGGACACGACCCTGGGCACCGCCACCTCGACCGTGTAGAGGTGGTCGCCGTGGGACCGGGTCTTGGTGTTGCGCGCTCCCTTGCCGCGGAGCCGGAAGGTCCGGCCGGAGCTGGTCCCGGGCGGCACCTTCGCACGGACCGGCCCGTGGATGGTCCCGACCTCGATCTCGCCCCCGAGGTAGGCCTCGGTGAAGGTGACCGGCACGGTCGTGTGGATGTCGTCGCCCTCGCGCCGGAAGAAGCTGTGGGGGCGGACCCGGACCCGGACGAAGAGATCGCCCGCGGGCCCGCCGAGCTGCCCCTCGGCGCCCTTGCCCGCGACCCGCACCCGCTTGCCGTCGCCGATGCCTTCGGGGATCTTGACCCGCAGGCGCTCGGTGGCGATCACGACCCCCGCGCCGTGGCAGGTGGGGCAGGCGCCCCGCTGGGTCATGCCGGCGCCGCTACAGGCCGAGCACTGGAGCTGCCGCTGGACGGGCAGGGTGATCGTCGTGCCGTGGACCGCCTCGGCGAAGCCGATCTCCACCGCCAGCTCCTGGTCCGCACCGCGTCGAGCGGCCGGCCGAGCGCGGCCTCCGGGGCGGGCGCCGCCGAAGAACTGGCCGAAGATGTCCCCGAGGTCCTGGAACCCGCCCGTACCACCGCCGAAATCCACGTGGAACCCGCCCGGCTCCTGCCAGGCCGCCTGCCGCCCGGCCCGGCGGAAGGGGTCGAAGCCCGCGCCGGGGTCGCCGTCCACGGTGCCGTAGGTGTCGTACTGCTTGCGCTTGTCCGCGTCCGACAGGACGGCGTAGGCCTCCTGGATCTCCTTGAACTTCTGCTCCGCTTCCTGGTTGCCCGGGTTGACGTCCGGATGGAACTTCCGAGCCAGCTTCCGATACGCCTTCTTGATCTCCGGCGTGTCGGCGGAGCGCGACACGCCGAGCACCCGATAGTAGTCAGTTGCCAACCTCGCCTCCAAGCTCACGGGTCGGAGGAGCGGATTCGCGTCGGGACGCGACCCGACCCGTCTGTACAAATATGAGCGAGTTCTTATAAAATTTCAAGCCCCCCGCACCGGGCGTGGAAGGGTAGAATGGTGCCATGGCGTTGGACCCGCCGATACTGACAGCCGTCATCGCGCTGCTCGCGGTGACCCCATTCAGCCAACGCCGGCACCTGTTCACCCTCCTTCTCGGCCTGGCGATCGCAGCCGTCTTCAACCTCGGCCTGCTCGCCTCGGCGCCCCACGCCAACGACCCGGGCGCCGCCGAGATCCTCCGCTGGCTGCGGCTGCCGGCGGTCAGCATCCTCGCCAACGTCGCCGCCGGGGCGCTGATCCTGTGGGGCGCGGCCGGCATCCTGTTCGGCGGCAGCCGCGTCGATCGTCTGGTGCGGGCCCTCAAGAGCCGCGGCGATTACGAGGGGGCGGCCGAGATCTACCTGCAGCACGGCAAGCTCCAGCCCGCTCTCGCCAACTTCAAGAAGGGCAAGGCCTGGCTCAAGGGCGCCGAGGTGGCGAGCCGGCTCAAGCGGCATGCCGAGGCCGGCGAGCTCTACCGGCTCGCCGGCAGCCGGAACCTCGCCGACGCCGCCCGCTCCTTCCGCCAGGCCGACGACCCCGCGGCGGCCCAGCGCTGCGAGCGCGACCTCGCCGAGTGGCTCATCCAGGACGGCGCCATCAACGAGGCCATCGAGGCCTGGATCCGCGCCGGCGACGCCAAGCAGGCGGTCAAGACCGCCAAGCTCGCCCTCAACGAGGGCCAGCTCCAGCCATCGGACACCGGCTTCGTGATGGTGGTGCGGGTCGCCGAGCAGCTCGCCGAGCACGACACTCTGGCCCGGCTTCACGAGCTCCTCGGCAAGTGGCGCGAGGCCGGCCACGCCTGGCGGGCGGCCGGCCGGCACGACCGGGCCCTCAACGCCTTTCTCAAGGCCGACCTGCTGGTGGAAGCGTCCCGGTCCGCGGCCGACGCCGGACGGCCTCACGAGGCGGCGCGGCTCCGGGTCCGCCACGTCGAGCGCCTCAACGACGAGCTCCAGAAGACCACCCATCCCGGGCTGGTCGCCGACCCGAAGGCCGAGCGCCTGAGCGCCACCCTCCAGGCCGAGACCGACGCCCTGGTGCCGGTGCTCTCCGACCTGCGCATGGAGGACGAGCTGCTCCGCGTCCTGACCTCGTCGGGCCGGGTCGAGAACGCCGTCGACCTGCTGGTCGCCTCGGGCCGCGCCGCGGCCGCTGTCGACCTCGCGCGCAGCGCCCAGAAGTGGACCGTGGCCGCACCCCTGCTGGAGCAGCTCAACCGATGGAGCGAGGCCAGCGACCTCTGGGAGTTCGCCGGCGACCTGGAGGCCGCGGCCAGGTGCGCCGAGCGGGCCGGCGAGGACGTCCGCGCCCTCGAGCTCTACCGCGGCCTCGGGCGAGCCGACAAGACCGCCCTGTTCATGGCCCGGCTCGGCCACCTCCAGGACTCCCTCATCGAGCTCCACCGTGCCGGCATGCTCGGGGAGGCCTGCGCCGTCCTGCGCCGCCACCCCGGCCCGGTACCCGACATCCCCGACGTGGTCCTCGACATGGCCGAGTGGGCTCGCGGCCACGGCTCCCTGGACGATGCCATCTTCTGCCTCCAGCGCGCCGTGGTGGGCGTGGCCCTGCAGCCCAACCGCCTCGAGCCGGCGGTGGCGCTGGCCCGGCTGTTCGCCGAGGCGGGGAGCGTCGACAAGGCCACCGCCATCGTCGACCGCATCCTCGAGTTCGACTACTCGTGCGAGCCGGCCCGCGCCCTCCGCAAGGAGCTGGCCACCACCCAGGCGGTCGCCGGGCGGGGCCGGGCGGGGGGCGACACGGCCGCGCAACCCGAGCCCTTCAGCCCCGCCACGGGTCCGCACCGCTACGAGATCCTCACCGAGCTCGGGCGCGGCGGCATGGGGGTGGTCTACAAGGCCCGGGACACCCGCCTCGACCGCCACGTGGCCATCAAGGTGCTCAAGGAGACCGCACCCGAGGTGGCCGCCAAGCTCGAGGAGGAGGCCAAGACCGCCGCCACCCTCAACCACCCCGGGATCGTGACGGTCTTCGACTTCGAGGCCGGGTTCGGGGGCTACTTCATCGCCATGGAGTTCGTCCCGGGAGAGGCCCTCGACCAGGTGGTCCGGAGCGATCGCCACCGGGTCGCCGCCAAGCTCGTCGTCATCATGACCCGGCTCGCGGCGGCGATCGCGTACGCCCACCAGCACCGGGTCATCCACCGCGACCTCAAGCCGGCGAACATCCTCCTCACCCCCGGCTACGAGGTCAAGGTCCTCGACTTCGGCATCGCCGCCCGGCTCGATCTCACCTCCGGCCGGGACCTGAGGATCTACGGCACGCCCTACTACATGGCGCCGGAACAGATCCGCGGCAAGCGGCCGACGCCGGCCACCGACGTCTACTCCTTCGGGGCGACCGCCTTCCACCTCGCCACCGGTCGCCCACCGTTCAACCAGGGCAACATCGTCGAGGCCCACCTCAACCAGCCGCCTCCGGATCCGCTCGACCTGGAGCCCGATCTCGACCGGCGCGTCGCCGCCCTGATCCTGCGCTGCCTTGAGAAGCAACCCGAGGCGAGGTTCCGGGATGGCGGGGAGCTCCACGACGCCCTGACGGCCCTGCAGTGAATTGTTCTCGGGTATCATGAGCCCTACCCGGCGCGCCCGGCGCGCCCGGCGGGAGGTGCGGATTCATGGACGTGCGTTCCCTCTGGCGACGGCCGGAGACGAGGTTCCTCATCCTCTTTCTGACCATTCTGGGCGTCAGCTTCACCGTGGTCGCGCTCAAGCCGGTCAATGACGGCTTCGTGGTGCCCTACACCACCCTCATCGCCAAGTTGTCGGGGAACGTGCTCCGACTGCTCGGCGAGGACATCACCATCGACGGCTGCCTGCTCAGGTCCCCCAGGTTCGCGGTCACCATCTACAACGGCTGCAACGGCCTCATCACCAGCCTGATCTTCATCTCCGGCGTGCTCGCCTTCCCGGCCCGCTGGTCGGCCAAGGTGGTGGGGGTGATCGGCGGCCTGATGGCGATCCAGATCATCAACCAGGTCCGGATCGTGTCCCTGTTCTACATCGGCATCTACCTGCCGCAGTTTTTCAATCAGTCCCACATCTTCATCTGGCAGTCGTTGGTGATTCTCGCCGGGGTCACCCTGTGGATCGTCTGGGCCCACACCTTCGCCGTGCCCGAGCGGAGGCAGGCCGAGTAAGGACCGGTCGCCGCACCGCGAGGGGCCGGTCGTCGAGGAGGCGCCATGAGCGAGTCCGCCAAGCTCTACCGCAGCTTCCTGAAACGCCTGCCGCTGACCCTGCTGGTGGCCATGGGGTTGTGGCTGCTCATCCGCCCGGTCCTCGACACCGCCGTCACCGGATTCGCCCAGCTCCTGATCCGGTCCTTCGAGTACCCGCGGGTCACCCGCCTGGTCGCCGAGGACCACAAGGCCGAGGTCCGCCGCTCGGACTTCCGGACCGACTCCGGCATCCCGGCGATCCCACTGACCGAGAACCACTTCAACACCATCGTCCTGCTCGCGCTGTTCCTGGCGATGCCGCGTCCCTTCTCCCGGCGCCAGCTCGAGCGGCTGTTCATGGGCTGGTGCGTGCTCTACCTGACCCAGACCATGAACCTGTTCTTCCACGTCAAGTGCCTCTACGCCCTGTCCCTGGGCGAGTGGAGCGCCCTCAACTACTCGGACTTCGCACGCAACTTCTACGGCTTCTGGCGCTACTTCACCGACCTGCCGGGCCGCTTCTCGTTCCCGTTCCTGATCTGGCTCGGCTTCAACTGGGACCTGGTCGCTCGCCTGCTCGGCGCCGGCGCCGGTGACGACTCGCGGCCGACACGCGGGCGCGCGGCCGCTGGCTGACGGACGAGCCGCTCGCAAAAACCATGCGATCGCTCTTTGTCGGCTCAATCCCGAATGCTGATCTTGCGGGTTTTTGCAAGCGGCTCGGACGTCAGTCGGACTTCTTCGAGCGGCGCAACGCTCGGTAGTCGGGGATCTCGTACTCCTTGATCTTCGAGATCAGGGCGCCCCGCGACAGGTTGAGCACCCGCGCCGCCTGGCTCTGGTTTCCCTTCTCCCGCCGCAGCACCCGGTCGATGACGAGGCGTTCGATGCCGGGGAGGACGACCTTGAGGTCGTCGTGGGCGAGGAGCTCGGCAACCGCGTCGTCCGCGGCGGCGGCGGTGCCAGAGGCCGCGGACGAGGGCCGCCTCGGCACCAGCCCGCGCACCATCTCGCCGTCGGCGGTGGCCGAAACCAGCCGGCGGAGCTCGCCGACCAGCTCGGTCATCTCACCGCCGAAGCCGTGCTCGAGGAGGGAGTTCAGGGTCTCGAGCTCGATGCCGCGGATCTCCTTGCCCTGCTCGGCGCCGACCCGCTCGAGGAGGCGCACGATGATCAACGGCAGGTCCTCCCGCCGCTCGTCGAGGGAGGGCACCCGGATCACGTGGCCGTCGAACAGACGGTACAACGCCACGTCGAGGCGGCCTTCGTTGAGCATGGCCATGGCGTCCTCGCCGGTGGTGACGATCCAGCGAACCGACGGCCCGTAGCTCGACTCCACATCCCCGCTGACGGCCGCGGTGAGCTCGCGCTGCAGGCCGTGGGACAGCAGGTGCACGTCCCGAACCACCACCACCGAGCCTCGCGAGCGCTCGACCAGGCCGCCTCCCCCGCCCTCGCCGCCGGGACCGAAGAGCTCCGTGCGGAGGGCCGCATCGTCGCCGTCCCGAGCCTGGAACACCTGCATCGGCGCCGGACCTCCCAGGCGCAACGAGGCGATGAGAGCGGCGACGAAGGCCCGCCCCGAGCCGGGACGGCCGCAGAGCATGACCGGCGCCGCCGAGCGCGCCGCATCGGCGAGGTTTTCCCTGAGCAACCGCACCGCCTGGGAGCCTCCGGGAAGGGCGCCCTCAAGGGTCCGCTGCACCTCGGCCTGCCACTCGCCGTACAGGGACGGTGACCGCTCGATCCTCGACCAGTGGATCGACAGCATGCGCGCCAGCTCGCCGAGGAGCTCGCGGTCGTCGACCTCGGACTCGGGGGTGGTCTCGGCGACGAGGTAGGCGTCGGACTCCTGAGGGCCCCGCTCCACCGGGTACAGGAGAAACTGCTGCCCCGCCAGCTTGAGCACGGCGTATCGGCCGATCGAGGCGAGCTCGTCGAAGGTGCGGGCGGGCAATCGCGGCAGATCGCCCTGCCACTGGGAGACCACGGGCCGGAAACCGCCGCCTTCGTCGAGGACCGCGAGCAGGGTCTGGCGCTCGGCGAAGACCACCGAGAAGAAGGTCCGCAGGGACGGCACCGGATCCGAGCGCATCCGGGCCCGGAAGATCTCCACGAGCTGCTGCCGGGCCTCGCTGAGCCGGTGCGACTCGCGAAACAGCACAACCTCGGACCGCGGTTTCCTGGTGTCGGCCGCGGCGGCCTTGCGGGGCCGCTCGACTCCGCCCGCACCGTCCTCCGGCCGGTCCAGCACCTCGACGTCGGTCTCCAGGTCTCCGCCGCCCTGGTAGATGATGGTGACGGTGCCGATGCGGACCCGATCGCCCACCTTGAGCACGCCCCGGGAGCGCCGCTCACCGTTGAGAACGACCACCTGGCGCTGCTGTCCGAGAAAGGTGGTGACATCCCGGTTGCGCTGGATCACCAGGTGACGGGGCGCCACCCCGGGCGCGCGCAGGACGACGTCGTTGCGGCTCGACGCCCCGATCGAGACCGCCGGCTTGTCGAGCTGGTAGGTCAGGCGCGAGCCCGTGGCCCCCTCGATGATGAGGGTCATCATGTGGCACCTCGGGATGCACGACGACTGCACAACTCCGCGCAGGACGCGACATGATCGGTCGTCACGGGGACTCGGTTTGCGCTGTCGAGAACACTCACCATCAAAAACTTATCCGAGAGTGGACAGGTTGTCAATTCATCGCACAGGCGCAGTGGTCGCCGAGCCCTTCGCGGGGCCGCGCCGACGGTCGAGACGAGCCCACCTCCCGGTTCAGGAGCTGAGAACCGCGCCGCCGAGCCGACCGGCGAGAAGCACCAGCTCCGACAGGTCGGGCAGTGGCGTCCCCTCCCGGTCCCCCACGAGCAGACCCTCGACGGTCGTTCCACCCCCCAGCGGGATGAGCGCCGTCGCCGCCGGCAGGCCGGGGACTCCGAGCATCGCGGCCAATCGCTGGGGGCCCTCGCTGGCGGGCTCGATCTCCAGGATCGGCTCGCCGGAGCGCACAACCCGCTCGATCAGGCTCAGGCCCCGGGGCAGCGCCCGCGTGCCCTGGGCCAGGGGGTAGCCGAATCCCGCCCGGCAACGGATGGCGGTCTCCTCCACGATCAGCAGCGCACCCCGGGACAGCTGGCCGGAGGCGAGCTGCAACAGCACCCCCACCGCCTGCTCCGGATCGGTCTCGTGGAGCAGTGCGTCGACCAGCTCGTTCACCGCTGCGGGCAGGCCCGGGCGGCTCGTGGCCCGCAGCGACCGCAGCTGCCGATCGACCACGGTGCCGAGGTCCTCGGCCCACCTGCCGTGGACCTCGCCGCCCTCGCCCGGCGGCACCGGCAGCAGGAAGGACACCCCGGCCGCCACCAGGTCGTGGACCCTCAGCGGATCACCGAGCGGCGCCGTCCAGACCACCGGCAGCGGCGGCTCCATGCCGCGGGCCCTCCCGGCCAGCGCGATCCAGTCGCGGTCCCGACCGCCGCGGGAAACGCCGGGCGCCAGGTGCACGACCAGGACGTCGAGGCCCTCGAGCGCCACCGGATCGTCGGCGGTCACGAAGCGGACCTCCCATCCCCGGCGACGCCACTCGTTCTCGAGGGCCCCGCGCCACGGGCGGGGATCCGGAGCGACCACTCCGACCTGGGCGAAGAGCAGCTCCTGGGGCGCATGGTCGGCGAGGTCGGCGAGCAGATCGCCCAGGGGGTTCACCGGCGGCTCGGCCGGCAGCAGGTGGATGTTGGGCAGGGTCGCCGACTGGGCGAGGTCCATGATCTCGCCTGCCACCAGCCGGTCGACCTCGATGTCGGTCAACCGGCCGCCCTGGAGGT
This sequence comes from Candidatus Methylomirabilota bacterium, assembly GCA_035464095.1. Classification (GTDB taxonomy): domain Bacteria; phylum Acidobacteriota; class Thermoanaerobaculia; order Thermoanaerobaculales; family Sulfomarinibacteraceae; genus JAHECW01. The sequence goes on from DATHSO010000198.1 coordinate 22,710, forward strand.
CGCGAAGACCCGAGCGCACCGCGTCCGCGAAGGCGCCGAGGCTCAGGGACGGTCCCTCGATGGGTGTGACCCGGCCGGGCTCGAAGCGGAAGGCCCCGTCGTTGCAGGCGAGGACCCGGCTCGCGGCCTCGAGCTCGTCGGCCGGCGGCACCGCCGTCCAGCCGTGGTCGATCTCCATCCGGATCGATCCCTCGTCGGTCACCAGCTCGAGAACACCGCTGGTGGCGGTGGCCGACAGCAGGCGCATGAGGGCCGGCGGCGCCAGATGCTTGAGACTGCCCGACAGGATCCGCTTCACGAGCCCACCTCCTCCCCTGACGCCGCCGCCGGGAGGCGCACGACATAGCTGTGGAGGGCGCCCGCACGGAGGTCGAGCTGCCGGCGCTCCACGACCCGTCCCTCGAGCTCGACCTCGAGCAGCCACCGTCCCGGCAGCAGGCTCCCGAAGGTGGCCTCCGGCGCCAGCACGGCGTGGCGACGGTCGCCGCCACGCTCGAGCCGCGCCACCACCTTCGGACCGCCGGCTACCCTGTCGAGACGGCAGACGAGCTCGGCGCCCAGGTCGGGGCGGACCAGCACAGTGCCCTCGCGCGGCAGGTCCCGCAGCTCGCCGCCCTCCGACCTGACGGTCGAGACCTCGGGCACGCGCTCCACGGCGTCCGCGAAGACCAGGTGTCTCGGGGTGATGGTCCACCAGCCCAGGGTCGGGTCGGTGGGGACCCACCCGGCTCCGGGCAGACGGCACTCGACCCATCGGTGCGGGATCGCCCGGCGGCCGTCGATGAGCAGACCGCTCACGGTGCGGGCCTCGAAGCCGGCCGCCAGCAGCAGGGCCGCGGTGGCGTTGGCAAGCCCGGAGCACCGGCCGCCACGGGCGGCGATCACCGACGCCGCATCCTGGGGCCGCCGGTCGTCGGCGAGCAGGGCGAGGTTGTCCCAGACCCAGGCGAGGACCTCGGTGGCCGCCTGCCACGCGCTCATCTCCGGCCGCAGGCCCGTGCGCAGGTCGGCCGGCAGCTCGAAGCCCGGGGGCACCGCCGGTGCGCCGGCTCCGACGACATCGCCGTACGAGCCCCGGGCGCCGATGGGGGTCATGGACGTCTCCACGTGAACGGTCACGGCGCCGTCCGAACGCTCCCGCACGTCGAGGACGTAGCCGTTGACGGCGTGGGCCGAGGGCAGCACCGGCCCGCGCACCAGGTAGACCGCCTGGTCGGCGCCGGCGATCGCCGCCGACAGGAGCGCGAGCCCGACCAGCCAGATCCTCACCGGCTCCCCGCCCTCCGCTTGACGAAGCCGTCGAGCACGCCGTTGACGAAGCGACCCGAGTCCTCGGCGCCGTACTTCTTGGCGATCTCGATGGCCTCGTCGATGACAACCGCCGGCGGGGTATCGGTCTCGTAGAGAAGCTCGAACATGGCGAGCCGGAGGATGTTGCGGTCGACCGCCGCCAGCCGCTCGAGACGCCAGTGGGTGGTCTGCCGGGTCAGCTGCTCGTCGAGCTCGTCCAGGTGCTCGAGAGTCCCCCGCAACAGGTGGTCGGCGAAGGCCCGGACACCGTCTCCGGCTCCGGTCCACTCGTCGAAGTCGGTCTGCATGGTCTCGAGGTCGGCCCTGGTGTGTTCGTGCTGGTACAGCAGCTGGAGGGCGAGCTCGCGGGCGCGTCGGCGCATCCCCATGGCGCCGCCCCGTCAGAGCTCCCGGACGAGGCGCGCCATCTCGACGGCCGCCAATGCGGCCTCCCACCCCTTGTTGCCCATCTTGGTGCCGGCACGCTCCACCGCCTGCTCGAGGGTGTCGGCGGTGATCACACCGAAGGTCATGGGGACGCCGGTGCTCATGGAGCCCTGGGCGATGCCCTTGGCCACCTCGGCGGCGATGAGGTCGAAGTGGGCCGTGCCGCCCCGGACCAGGGCGCCGAGGCAGACCACCGCATCGTGGTCGCCCGCGGCGGCCAGCCGATGGGCCACGAACGGAATCTCCCAGGCCCCCGGAACGCGGTAGACGGTGATGTCGTCCTCTGCCGCGCCGTGGCGCTGCAGACAGTCGAGGGCCCCCGACTCCAGGCGCGAGGTCAGGGCCTCGTTGAAGCGGCTGACGACCAGCGCGAAGCGCAGGCCCTTGGCGTCCAGCTTGCCTTCCTTGACCCGCATGCGAACCTCCAGAGAGCCACATTGTAGCCGCTTCGGGCGCGAGTGGCCATGAGAGCAATTCGTCGGACGAATTGCGGCGGCGCGTCGGACGCGCCGACCGGCCCGGGCGGGACGCTGATGCGCTCCCGCTCACCCTCCCGCTCCCGACCGGGTTCGGGTCCGGGTTCGGGTCCGGGTCCGACCCTCAGCCGGCCACGGCGCGCTCGATGCGCTTGAACCGGCTCTCGAACTGGCTGGTGGCGAAGTCGGTGAACTCGGCGAGCTCGAGGCCGAAGGCCATCTCTTCGTAGGCCTCGAAGATCTCGGAGATGACTCCGATGGCCAGGGGCAGGAGCTCGGCCATGCGACCCTGGATGTCGTCCCAGACCGGCTCGCCGTGCTCGCTGACCAGGCGGGTCAGGAGGTGGACGCCGTAGGCGATGTGGCGCGACTCGTCGGTCTTGAGCCGGTCGACGACCTCGAGCATGCCGGGCATGATCCCGTTGCGCTCGAGCATCGCGTGGTAGGCCCGGTACCCGGTCTCGGCCAGCACCCCCTCCACGATCAGGTTGTAGGTCACCGAGGCGCGGGCCTGGGCGGTCGGCGACGGGTCGTGCCGGAGCCGGTCGAGGGCCCCGGGCAGCTCCTCCTCGAAGAGCCGGCGGTAGCTCGGCGATCGGAAGCGGCCGAGGTCGCCCGGATCGACCACCACCTCCTCGAGGAAGCGGTGGAAGGCATCCACGTGCTTGGCCTCCTCCCACAGGAACGACGTCAGGTAGATCTCCTCCTCGATCCGGCCTTCGGAGGCGATCACCGAGATCAGGGGCAGCAGGTCGACGGCCACCGCCTCCTCCCCGCCCACGAAGAGGGACGTCAAGTGGAGCAGGGTCTCGCGCTCCCGGACGGTCAGGGCGAGCCAGTGCTCGCGGTCGCCCTCCAGGTCGATGTCGGCGGGGTCCCAGACGCCGAGCTTCTTGGCCTTCGCCCACAGCACCATGGGCAGTGCGGATCGATCCAGGGTTCTCGTCAGAGCCGCCATTGCTTTCACCCTTCAGCGCGCCGAGCGAGCGGTCCGGCGGCAGCTGCCCCTGCCACTGCCCCTGCCACTATCGCTGTCGCTGTAGCTGCCACTGCCACTGTCGCTGTCACTGTCACTGCCACTGAAACCGCCGCCGACCTCGGTTTCCTTCCGGCGGCCCCCGGCCGACCCTCAGCGGGAGAAGCCGATGACCGCCCGGTCCGCGAGGTGCCGGCCGGCGTCGGTGGGCAGGACGAGCTCCCCGTCCCGCGCCACGAGCCCGCGCTCGCGGGCGCGCCCGACGACCCTGCGGGTCCACGACTCCCGCCAGCCCAGATGGCGGTGCAGGCCCCGCTCGCGGCACTCCTCGGCCTCGACGGGGGTGCCCTCGTGGTGCAGCAGGTGGACCAGCAGCATGCTGACCGAGAGGTCGAGCCGCTGGCCCGACCGCCGTCTCGCCTGGGCTACCAGCCCCCTCCCGGGCGCCAGCAGGAACGCGACGGCGAACAGCAACCCGCAGGCGCCCGCGATCGCGCCGGCGATCGAAACGTCGAGGGCCAGCGCCACGGCCCAGCCGACCGCGGCCCCGACCGCCGCCGCAGCCACCGCGATCCCGACCATGGCGCCGAGCCGCTCGGTCAGGAGGTAGGCGGTCGCCGGAGGGGCGATCATCAACGCCACCACCAGGATCGAGCCGACGGCGTCGAAGGCGCCCACCGCCGTCAGCGAGACCATGGTCATGAGCCCGTAGTGGACCAGCGCCGGCTGGAAGCCGAGGAGGGCCGCGAGTGACGCGTCCACCGTGGCGAGCTTGAGCTCCTTCCAGGCGAGGCCGATGAACAGCGCGTCGAGGGCGAGGATCGCCCCCATGCTCCACAGTGCGGCCGGGCCCAGGTCGACCCCTCCCGGGGCGTAGCGGTTGAAGGGCGCGAAGGCGAGCTCGCCGAGGAGCACCGCGTCGGTGTCGAGGTGGACGTCGGACGCCGCGCGGGAGACCAGGATCACGCCGATGCTGAACAGGGCCGGGAACACGATGCCGATGGACGCGTCCTCGGGAACCAGGCGGCTGCGGACGACGGCCTCGATGAGGGCCACCGTGACCACCCCGGTGGCCGCTGCCGCCACCAACAGCCATGGCGAGCTGAGGTCGCGGGTGACGAGAAAGGCGAGCACGATGCCGGGCAGGATGGCGTGGGCGATGGCGTCGGACACCATGGCCGTGCGCCGGAGCACCAGGTAGGTGCCGGGAAGGGCGGCAGCCACCGCGGTCACCACGGCAATCGCGAGGATCTCCAGCTCGGCGGTCACGGCCTGTCCCCGCTGTGACGCGCCAGCAGCCGCTCGGCCTCGCGCCGGCCGATGGCGGTGGGCGCCCACAGACCGTCGCCCACGACGTGGGCCAGGCCCCGGGCCTCGAGGTCGGCGAGGGCCCGCTCGAGGTTGCTGCCGGGCGGGCTCATGGTGCGCAGGACCGCCAGGGCGTGGCCGTGGTCCGGGTCGTCGCGGTGCTGGCGGGACAGGGCGTACAGGTGCATGAGCACCGGGTCGAGCGCGGCCGCGGGCTGCAGCCGGCGCAGCCGGACCCGGCGCCAGAGCAGGCCGCGGCGGGGCGCCAGAACCAGGCTCATCAGAACGACGGAGCTGAGCACCAGCACGATGGTCGGACCCGTCGGCAGGCGCGGCACCACCGAGCTCAGGACCGCACCGCTGACCCCGGCGACGACACCGATCCCGGCGGCGACCAAGACCATGGAACCGAGGCGGGTGGTGAGCTGGCGCGCCGCCGCGGCGGGTGCGACGACCATGGCGGACATCAGGACCACTCCGACGGTGCGCAGGCCGATGACGATGGCGATCACCAGCAGGAGGGTGAAGATCCCGTCGAGGAGGGTCATGGGCCGGCCCAGGCTCGACCCGAAGGCGCTGTCGAAGGCGAGGAGCTGGAGCTCCTTCCAGAGCAGGGCCAGCGCCAGCAGGCAGCCGCCGCCGAGGATGGCCATGACGATCACGTCGGCGCGCAGCAGCGAGGCCGCCTGGCCGAAGAGGAAGGACTCGAGCCCCGCCTGGGCGGCGTCGGGCCGGCGCTGGATGACGGTGAGCAGCACCAGGCCGACGCCGAAGAAGACCGCCAGCACCATGCCGAGGGCGCTGTCGGCGGGGACCCGGCTGCGGCGGACCACGAGCCCGATCGCCAGGGTGCCCAGCCACCCCGCCACGCCCGCGCCGACCATGATGGGCAGCGGCGCCTTGCTGCCGGTGACGAGGAAGGCCAGGGCGATGCCGGGCAGGGCGGCGTGGCTCAGGGCGTCGCCGAGCAGGCTCTGGCGACGGAGGTAGGCGAAGCAGCCGAGCGCGCCGGCGGTGGCGCCGAGGACGCCGGCCCCCAGAGCCACGACCCGAAGGGTGTAGTCGGTGAGGAGGGCCGTCATGCGTCGCTCTTTGCGGCCTTGAGCTGGGCGAGCATCCCCACCCGCCCGCCGAAGGTCAGGCGCAGGTTGTCCTCGGTGAAGACCTCGGCCACCGGCCCGGCGTCGATGACCCGCACGTTGAGCAGGAGCACGGAGTCGAAGTACTCCGGCACGGTCTGCAGGTCGTGGTGCACAACGATCACCGTCCGGCCCCGGTCGGACAGCCGATCCAGGACCTCGACGATGGCGCGCTCGGTCGGAGCGTCGACCCCCTGGAAGGGCTCGTCGAGCATCAGGATCGGCGCGTCCTGGACGAGCGCTCGGGCGAGCAGCACGCGCTGCTGCTGACCCCCGGAGAGCTGGGCGATGGGCCGACGCTCGAAGGCGCCCATCGCGACCTCGTCGAGAGCCGCGAGGGCCCGCTCGCGCTCGGTCCGGCCGGGGCGCTTGAACCAGCCCAGACCGCCGTAGGTGCCCATGGTCACCACGTCGAGCACGTCGGCCGGGAAGTCCCACTCCAGGCTCGCCCGCTGGGGAACGTAGGCGATCTCACCCCGGCCCCGCTCGAAGGGACGGCCGAAGACCCGAACCTCGCCGGCCACCGCCGGCACCAGCCCCTACGCGGCGTTGAGCAGGGTGCTCTTGCCGGCGCCGTTGGGGCCGACGATGGCCATCGAGTCCCCCGCCGGCACCGTCAGGTCGACGTTTTAGAGCACCGGCTGGTCGGCGTAGGCGACGGTCAGGTCCTCGACCTCGAGCGCGGGCTGGCGGTCGGCGCTCACTCGGAGCTCCCCGAGAGCGCGCCGACGATGGTCTCGACGTTGGCGCGGACCGTGCCGACATAGGTCGCCGTCGGTCCGCCGGGCGAGCCGAGGGCATCCGAGTAGAGGCTGCCGCCGATGCTGACCTCGCCGCCGCGGGCCGCGACCGCCTCGACCAGAGCCTCGATGAATCGGGGCGACACCGACGACTCGACGAAGACCGCCGGCAAACCACGCTCGGCGATGAAGGCGGCGAGCTCCTGGACGTCGGCGGTGCCCGCCTCGGCGGCAGTGCTGATCCCGAGTAGACCCCGCACCTCGAGACCGTAGGCGCGGCCGAAGTAGGAGAAAGCGTCGTGGGCCGTGACCAGGACCCGCTGCCCCTCGGGGATGGCGGCGATCCGCTCACCGACCCACTCGTCGAGGGCCCCGAGCTCGGCGATGTAGGCGTCGCCCCGGCTCCGGTAGCCCTCGGCGTGCCCGGGGTCGAGGCGGGCGAGCTCGTCGCGCAGGCAGGCCGCCGCCCGTTGCCAGAGCCCGACGTCGAACCAGACGTGGGGGTCGTGGAGGGCCTCGTAACCCTCCACGGGAAGCAGCCGGTCGCCGGGCACGCACTCCGCCACCGCCACGGTCGCGACCCCGCGGCCCGCCATCTCCTCGAGGACCTCCGTCATCTTGCCCTCGAGGTGGAGCCCGTTGAAGACGACCACCTGGGCGGCCGCGATCGCCCGGACGTCGCCCGCCGACGGCTTGTAGAGGTGCGGGTCGACGCCGGCGCCCATCAGGGTCGTGAGCTCGACGTCGTCGCCGGCCACCGCCCGCACCAGGTCGCCGACGATCGTGGTCGTGGCCACGACCCGCAGCCGATGGTCATCGGACCCGCCCGGCGCCGGTGGAACCTCGCCGCAGGCGGTCAGGACGGCGAACGACAGCACCGCGGGCAACGAAAGAAATCTCATGTCGGCGTGTCCTCCTGAATCCAGAGCCGGCTCGCCAGTTCGACGGGCAGTCTCCTCGACTCCCCGGCAACGGTGATCCGCACCTCGTGGGCGGAGTTTCGCACGACCTCGACCGCAACCCCCGGCACCAGGCCTAGCTTCGCGAGGCGGGCCAGGCGGTCGCCGGCCTGGGTGGCGACCCGGGCCAGGGTCCCCCGCGATCCGACCCGCATCCGCGCCAGAGTGGTCTCCTCCGGGGTCGGCGGCAGCCGAAGCTCGGCGTCCGGGATCGGGTCGCCGTGGGGGTCGTGGGTGGGGTGGCCCAGGGTCTCGGCCATGCGGGCCTCGAAGCGCTCCGAGATGACGTGCTCGAGACGCTCGGCCTCGTCGTGCACCTCGTCCCAGTCGTAGCCCAGGACCCGCTCCAGAAAGGTCTCCAGCAGGCGGTGGTGGCGGAGCATCTCCAGCGCCACCCGTCTGCCGTCCTCGGTGAGCCTCACACCCCGGTAGGGCTCGTGGCTGACCAGGCCGAGCTCAGCGAGGCGCTGGACCATGCCCGTCACGGACGCCGGACGAACCTCAAGGCGGCGCGACAGGTCCCGGGTCGACACCGCCCGGACACCCTCCCCGAGGAGAAAGATCTGCTTGAGGTAGTCCTCCTGCGCCGACGACAGGGGGCGTCGGCCGCGCGCTCGCTCCGGCTCGGGGGCCTCACTCTGTGACATTGTTTTTAGGCTAGGCTAAAAAACTGCCGATGACAAGTCCCATGCGCGTGTCGATCGGTCGTTCCTGCCGTGATTCTGGGCTATCATGCCCCGAGACGAGGAGGCACCGTGTGTGACAACGAGATGCTGATGAAGACCTGTCGCCCGATCCCGGCGGGGACCCCGCCGATCACCGGCCACGAGCTCGAGCACCTGATCGGCCACACCGCCGGCTGGGAGGTGGTGGACGGCCAGCTGACCAAGACCTTCCAGTTCGAGGACCACTACCAGACCATGGCCTTCGCCAACGCGGTCGCCTGGGTCTCCCACCGCGAGGACCACCACCCGGAGCTGGTGGTGGGCTACAACAGCTGCAAGGTGTCGTACTCGACCCACTCCGTCGGGGGGCTGTCCGAGAACGACTTCATCTGCGCCGCCAACGTCGACCACCTGGTCGGCGACTGAGCCATCCGAGGAGGGGGAACATGAAGTCCATCGCCGTCGTCGTTGCCTGCATCGCCATCGTCCTCGCAGTCGGCTGCAGCCCGGGGGAGGACCGTTACACTCAACACCAGGTCGACCTGACCGGCGCCTCGCCCCAGGAGGCCTACGTCGCCCTCAAATGCGCCAGCTGCCACGGGGCGGAGCTCGAAGGCCAGCGGACGGCGCCGGCACTCACCGGCCTCGGCGAGCGCTGGACCGAGGACGAGCTGATCGCCTACCTGCGCGACCCCGCCGCGGTCCGGGCAGCGACGCCCCGCCTGGCCTACATGGCCGAGCAGTACGTCATCGACATGCCAGCCTACCCGCACACCGACGAGCAGGTGCTGAGCGACCTCGTGGGCTGGCTCCTGAGCAGCTGAGGCGAGGCCGGCGGTCAGCGTCGGCGACCAGAGACAGCGTCGGCGGTCAGCGTCGGCGATCAGCGTCCGCTCCCGGGTTCTGACACTGACCACTGCCGCTGTCACTGTCACTGTCACTGTCACTGCAGCTGCCACTGTCGCTGACCCGGCCCCGTGATGCGCGCAGCGCATCATGAGCAGCGGGCGCCGCCCGGTCGCCGCAGGCGGCCCGGCGGCGCTCGCTGCTACGCCTTGACCGCCGCCGGTCCCCGCAGCAGCCGCGCCGGCAGGGTCAGGAGCGCGTGCAGCAGCTTGAACACCGCGTCGACGGTGATGCCGATGAGCCTGAAAGGCAGGAGCAGCAGCCACACTAGGGGGTACAGCACCAGGGCGAGCAGGGCCAGGGGCCAGGACACCACCAGGAGAATCAGCCACAGGATGAAGGTCCACATCGTCTCTCGCCTCCATGGTGAAGTACGCAACTTCGTAGACCGCGGTTCGCTCAGGCGCGGCGAGGGGCAGCAGGGACGCGACCGCGGCAGCGGCAAGATCCCACGAAGCATCGCATCATCGACCCGGGCCACAGCATCCGGAACGGTCAGTTCGGAATGGAAAACAGAACACTCTGCGATGGGTTCAAAGACACCTTTGTGGGACCTTCGTGGTCCTTCGTGCTCTTCGTGTTTCAAACTGCGATGTTTACGTCCTTGCGGTTCAGATGCCTTCCTCACGAGTCGTGCTAGCGTGGCGGCCGGAGGTGCGCGCGAGATGAACGAGACCATCGAGCTCCTGCAGACCTGCGAGATTCTGGGCGGCCTCGACCGCCCGCTGCTGGAGATGCTGGCCGGCATCGCCGAGCGGCGCCGCTTCGCCCTCGGCGACGCCCTTTTCGCCAGTGGCGACCAGCGCGAGCTGTTTTGGCTCCTGGTGTCCGGCCATGTCGAGGTCCGGGTCGAAAGCGGGGACGCCGCCGGCACCGTGGTCATCCTCGGCCCGGGGGACTCGCTGGGCGAGGCCGGCCTGCTCGAGCCGGGCATCCACTCCGCCACCGCCCGGGCCGCCAGCGCGGTCGAGGCCCTCGAGCTGCCGGTGGCCGCGATCCGCCGCCGCCTCGGGGACGACGCGGCCGCCGCCATGCAGCTCTTCGCCGCGGTGGCGAGGGTGATGGTGCGGCGGCTCCAGTACTCGAGCTCGCGGCGCGCCGGCTGGGAGCTGGTCTACCGCCCGGGCGCCACCCGCACCGAGCACGACCTGCTGGGCGAGCGCGAGGTTCCCGCCGATGCCCTCTATGGCGTCCAGACCCTGCGGGCGGTGGAGAACTTCCCGATCACCGGCATCCGCCTCGGCCACTTCCCGCACCTGATCCGCGCCCTCGCCATGGTCAAGCAGGCCGCCGCCCGCGCCAACCGCCGGCTCGGCCTGCTCGAGCCGGAGATCGCCGACGCCGTCGACCGGACGTGCTCGGAGATCGTCGACGGCCACTGGCACGGCCACTTCGTGGTCGACGTGGTCCAGGGCGGCGCTGGAACCTCCACCAACATGAACGCCAACGAGGTCATCGCCAACCGAGCCCTCGAGCTCCTCGGCCACGAACGCGGCGACTACCGCCACTGCCACCCCAACAACCACGTCAACCTGTCCCAGTCCACCAACGACGCCTACCCGACTGCGGTTCGGGTGGCGGTGGTGCTCGAGCTGGCCGACCTGCTCGCCGCCCTGCGGGGCCTCGAGGCGGCGCTCCGCGCCAAGGCCGTCGAGTTCACCGTGGTCCTCAAGATGGGTCGCACCCAGCTCCAGGACGCGGTCCCCATGACCCTGGGCCAGGAGTTCGAGGCCTTCGCGGTCACCACCGCCGAGGACATCGCCCGGCTCGAGGAGACGGCCCGGCTCTTTTTGGAGGTCAACCTCGGCGGCACCGCCATCGGCACCGGCATCAACGCCGACCCCAGGTACCCCGAGCTCGCGGTGGCCGAGCTCGCCGCCATCACCGGCCTCGACCTGGTGCTGGCGCCCAACCTCGTGGAGGCAACCCCGGACACCGGCGCCTTCGTGATGTTCTCGGGGGTGCTCAAGCGCGTCGCGGTCAAGCTCTCCAAGCTGTGCAACGACCTCCGGCTGCTGTCGTCGGGCCCGCGCTGCGGCCTCAACGAGATCAACCTGCCGGCGGTTCAGCCGGGCTCGTCCATCATGCCCGGCAAGGTCAACCCGGTGATCCCGGAGGTGGTCAACCAGGTCGCCTTCCAGGTCATCGGCAACGACCTCACCATCACCCTCGCCGCCGAGGCCGGTCAGCTCCAGCTCAACGTCATGGAGCCGATCATCAGCTTCGCCACCTTCGAGTCCCTGGACATGCTGACGGCGGGGGTCAAGACCCTCACCGAGCGCTGCATCCGCGGCATCACGGCCAACGCCGAGCGCTGCCGCGACATGGTCGAGGGCTCCATCGGGCTGGTGACGGCGGTGGTCCCGGCCGTGGGCTACGAGCTCGCCTCGGAGGTCGCCAAGGAGGCCCTGGCCAGCGGCCGGCCGGTGCGGGAGCTCCTCATGGAGCGGGGCGTCCTGTCGGCCGAGGAGCTCGACCGGCTGCTGTCGCCGGAGGCCATGACCGCGCCCCGATCCCTGATCACCGACCCCTGATCACCACGCACCACTCACGACTCACCACTCACTACTCACTACTCACTGATTCCCGGTCAGTGGACCCCTTCGCCGTCGCCGTCGAGCAGAGCCAGGAACTCGCCGACCACGGCCGTGTCCCAGAATCCCCGCGCGGTCTCGTCCCGGACCACCTCGACGGCCTCCGACATCGGCATCGCCGAGCGGTAGCAGCGGTCGACGGTCAGGGCGTCGAACACGTCCACCACCTGGAAGACCCGGGCAATGAGGGGGATGTCCTCGCCCACCAGCCCGTCGGGGTAGCCGGAGCCGTCGAAGCGCTCGTGGTGGTGGCGGATCAGGGGCAGCACCGGCTGCAGGCTGCGCAGGGGCGAGCAGATCTCGACCCCGATCTCCACGTGTCGCTTCATGACCTCCCACTCCGGCGCGGTCAGCTTGCCGGGTTTGAGGAGGACCGAGTCGGGGATGCCGATCTTGCCGAGGTCGTGGAGGTAGGCGCCCCGGCGCAGAGCGGTCAGCCACTCGGGGCCGAGGCCCAGCCGCTCCCCGAGCCGGACGCCGAGCTCGGCGAGCCGCTCGCAGTGGTCGCCCGTGTCCTGGTCGCGAGCCTCGACCACCCGGGCGATGGAAAAAACCATCTGCTCGGCCGAGTCGAGCTCGGTGGTCAGGCGGCGGAAGTTGACCAGGTTGCGCACCCGGACCTCGAGCTCCACCAGGTCGCAGGGCTTGTTGAGGAAATCGGTGGCGCCGGCCTCCAGCCCCTCCAGCCGCGCCCGTCGCGAGCCGTGGCCGGTGAGGAAGACCACGGGTACCAGCATCATCGTGGGATCGGCCTTGAGCTGGCGGCAGACCTCGAAGCCGTCCATGCCCGGCATCTGAACGTCGAGGAGGACCACGTCCGGCTGACGGTCGCGGGCCAGGTCGAGGGCCGTCGCCCCGCTCGCCGCCTGGACGACCTCGAAGCCCAGGGTCCCCAGGGCGTCGGCCAGGGCCGAGAGCGCTCCCGGATCGTCATCGACCGCGAGCACGGTACCGCGGGTTTCGCTCATCCTCTGCCCCCGTCACCAATCCTAGCAGCTTCCACCCCCGGCTCGGCGTGATTGACCGCACCACCGGCGGCCGCGGGGCCGGCGCCTGGTGTGTTAGACTCCGTGGCCGTCCCAGGCTCTCGCGGACGCCAGGAGAGGTGACAGCATGAAGGGACTCGTCCTCGCCGGCGGCGCCGGCACCCGGCTCCACCCCGTCACCCGGGTGGTGAGCAAGCAGCTGCTCCCGGTCTACGACAAGCCCATGGTCTACTATCCCCTGAGCCTGCTCATGCTGGCCGGCATCCGCGAGGTGCTGATCATCTCCACGCCCCAGGACCTGCCGAGCTACCGCGAGCTGCTCGGCGACGGCAGCCGGATCGGCATGGAGCTCGCCTACTGCGAGCAGCCGCGGCCCGAAGGCCTTGCCCAGGCCTTCATCCTGGGACGCGACTTCCTCGCCGGCGGGCCGGCGTGCCTGGTGCTCGGCGACAACATCCTCTACGGGCACGGGCTGTCGGGCCTGCTGCGGCGATCTGCCCAGCTGACCAGCGGCGCCCGGATCTTCGGCTACTGGGTGCGCGACCCGCGAAGCTACGGGGTCGTGGAGTTCGACGGCGACGGCCGGGCGATCTCGCTCGAGGAGAAGCCCGCCCAGCCGCGCAGCCACTACGCGGTACCGGGGCTCTACTTCTACGGCCCCGACGTCTGCGAGCTCGCGGCCGGTCTGGGACCGAGTGCCCGCGGCGAGCTCGAGATCACCGACCTCAACCGGATCTACCTCGATCGAGGCGAGCTCGAGGTCGAGCTCCTGGGCCGGGGCTTCGCCTGGCTCGACGCCGGCACCCACAAGAGCCTGCTCGAGGCCTCGAGCTTCATCCAGGCCATCGAGGAGCGCCAGGGCCTCAAGGTCGGCTGCCTGCAGGAGATCGCCTGGCGCAACGGCTGGATCGACACCGAGGCCTTCCGGCGCGAGGTCGAGGCCGCCGGCAGCTCGAGCTACGGCGACTACCTGCGCGAGGCGCTGAACCGGGTGGAAGGCTGAATGCGACGGATCGAGACCGACATCCCCGGGGTCGTCCTCGTCGAGCCGGTGATCCACGGCGACCACCGCGGCTTCTTCATGGAGAGCTACCACGAGCAGCGCCTCGCCGAGCTCGGCATCGAGCACCGCTTCGTCCAGGACAACCACTCGCGCTCGCGACTCGGGGTGCTGCGCGGCCTCCACTACCAGCTCGGCCGGCCGCAGGCGAAGCTGGTGCGGGCGACGCGGGGTCGGGTCTGGGACGTGGTGGTCGACCTGCGCCGCGGCAGCCCCACCTTCGGCCGCTGGCTCGGCGTCGAGCTGTCCGAGGCCAACCAGCTCATGCTGTTCGCCCCCGAGGGCTTCGGCCACGGCTTTCTGGTCCTGTCCGAGCTCGCCGAGTTCCAGTACAAGTGCTCCGACTACTACGCTCCGGACGAGGAGCGGGGGATCCGCTGGGACGATCCAACCCTCGCCATCGGCTGGCCCGTCGGCGGCGTCGAGCCGATCCTGTCCGAGCGCGACCGCGGCTGGCCGGCCCTGGCCGAGGCCGCCGACGACGACCTACCGAGGTATCAGGAGTGACGACCTCCCACCACCCCCTCTCCATGCTCGTGACCGGCGGCGCCGGCTTCATCGGCAGCAACTTCCTCCGCACCGCCCTGGCCGCCGACCGGAAGCTCCGGCTGGTCAACCTGGACGCGCTGACCTACGCCGGCCACGAGGCGAGCCAGCGCGACGTGGCCGCCGCCCACCCCGACCGCTACCTCTTCGTCCGGGGCGACGTCCGCGACGCCGAGTTGGTGCGCCGGCTCGTGGTCGAGCACGACGTGGACACGGTGGTGCACTTCGCCGCCGAGAGCCACGTCGACCGCTCCATCGACGGCCCTCTCGACTTCATCGACACCAACGTCCGCGGCACCGCCAACCTCCTCGAGGCGGCCCGCGCCCACTGGCGGGACCGGCGCGACGTCCGCTTCCACCACGTCTCCACCGACGAGGTCTTCGGCTCCCTCGGGCCCGCCGGGCTGTTCACCGAGGACACGCCCTACGACCCGTCGAGCCCGTACTCGGCCTCCAAGGCGGCGTCCGATCACCTGGTGCGGTCATGGCACCGGACCTACGGTCTGCCGGTCACCATCTCCAACTGCTCCAACAACTACGGCCCCTACCAGTTCCCCGAGAAGCTGATCCCGCTGATGATCGCCAATGCCCTCGCCGACCGGCCGCTTCCGGTCTACGGCGACGGCTCCAACATCCGCGACTGGCTGTATGTCGCGGACCACTGCCGGGCCGTCGACCTGGTGGTCCGCCGGGGCGAGCCGGGACGCACCTACAACGTGGGCGGCCATGCGGAGCGCAGCAACCTCGAGGTGGTCCACACCGTGTGCGACCTCCTCGACGAGCTCGTGCCGAGGCCCGGTGGCGGCAGCCGCCGCGACCTGGTCACCTTCGTCGCCGACCGGCCGGGCCACGACCTCCGCTACGCCATCGACGCGTCGCGCATCGGCGCCGAGCTCGGCTGGTCGCCGGACCACGACTTCGCCGACGGATTGCGGGCAACCGTCGAGTGGTACCTCGCCAATCGGGCCTGGTGCGACGAGGTCACCCGCGACCGCTACTCGGGCGAGAGGCTGGGGCTCTCATCCCAGAATTCTCAATTATGAATTATGAATTATGAATTATGAATTTCATCGCATTCATCCCTCAAGGTGAAAGCGAAATCTCGTGCGATGACCATTCAAAATTTAGAATTCAGAATTGAGAATTAAAATGCGAGCTGGACCATGGCGCGGATGCGGTAGTCGACCTGGTCGGGAGCCTCGGCGATGGGGGTCGGCTCGCCGTCGATGACGGCGTCGGGGTCGGCGGCGAACTCGCGCACCAGGCGCGACACGTCGACGATGACCCTGTTGTTCCAACCGGGCAGGTAGACGCTGACCGCAGCGCTGAGCTCGGAGATTCTCGCCTCCAGAGCCGGAATCCACTCGTCGCCGGACTGGACCTCGGCAATGCCGAGACCGGAGTCGACCGCCCGCCGGTAGCTGGGGTCCTGCAGCCGCTCGATCTCGGCGTAGCGCGCCCGCAACTCCCAGGTGCCCGGAACGAAGAACCAGCCCAGGCTGGCCCGCCAGCCCTGCCGATCGAAGGTGCCCGCAAACTCCTTGTAGTCGAAGGACTCGGTACCCCACTCCAGGTCCGCCGACCAGCCCTGCCAGCGGGCGAGCACGGCGAGGTTGGCGCCCTCCTGGGCGAAGTCCGAGCTCTCGTCGGCCCGGTCCCGGTACAGCGAGCCGATCACCCCGAGCTTCAAGCGGTCGCTGCCCTGCACGTCGCCCACCACCCGCCAGTCGATCCAGCCCCAGGGGTGGTAGCCGATCCGAACGGAGGTCAGGTGCTGGTTGCCGAAGTTGGACAGCCCGGTGGTGCCCCGGCCCTGCCAGACGCCGAGCTGGTACTCGAAGGTGGCGGAGTCGGCCGAGCCCCGCCGGCCCTGCAGCTGGAGGCCCGTGGACCGGTAGAGGTTGAGGCCGCCGATGGCGAAGCCGGTGGACGCGAACGTGCTCAGGCCGAAGCGCTCGGTGCCGCCGCCCGGGTAGCGGGGGCCGGGCTCGGAGGCCCGGCCGAGGTCGATGTCGGTCTCGCCGTACATGACCGAGCGCTCGACCATGCCCAGCGACGCACCGGAGTTGAGCATCTCGAGGCCGTAGGCGATCTTGTTGCGGCCGACGCCGAGGCGGAGCAGGTCCGAAAACTCCCACTCGACCCAGAGGTCGTGGGCGTTGGTCTGCTGGCTCGGCTCGAGCTGGATGTGAACGTAGTAGGTGAGCCGCGGGCTCCCGGCGTGACCCGTGAAGTAGAGCCGGGCCCGGCGAATGTAGAAGTTCGAGTAGTCGTCCTCGTTGTACCTGATGGCGGGGTCGTAGTCGACATAGGTCCACCGGGTCTGCAACAGACCGTTGATGCGCAGGGAAAACGCGTCGTCGGCGCTGGCGAATCGGAAGCCCTTGTCGTAGCTCGCGAGGATCGGGTTGACCGGCTCGTCCGCTCCCCCGTCGTCAGCCGCCCCCACAGGAACGGCGATCAGAAGAACAGTCAGGAAGGCCACCGCACGGCCCGCAGAAACCCGCATAGCTCCCCCTCGGCACCGAGTATATGGCGCTTGTCCGGGAATTCACAAGCCTCGAAGAGAGCGGCTTGGTGCGCGCCGTCCCGACCCCGTGGATGCCGTTCCCGTGACCGAGCTCGATCCCGTTCGCGACGAGACCGGTGACTCGGTGGCGGGATCGAGCTCGGGAACGGGACTCGCGCCGAATCGGATCGGAGAAACCTAGAAGTCGACCGAGATGTCCAGGTTCTTGATCTTCTCCCAGAGGGTCTTGCGGGAGATACCGAGGAGCTCGGCCGCGTCGGCCCGGCGGCCGCTGGTCGAGATCAGGGCGGCCTTGATGGCCTCGGTCTCGGCCCGCTCCACGGCGTGCTGGAGAGGTTCGACCCTGGCCTGGCTGGGCTGCGGGCCCTTGCCCTCCTCACCCCGGATCGCGACCGGCAGCTCGTCGACGGTGACCTGGCGGCCGCGGCAGAACAGGACCGCCCGCTCCACCACGTTGCGCAGCTCGCGGACGTTGCCGGGCCAGGGGTGGGCCTCGAAGAGCTCGATGACCTCGTCCGAGAAGCCCTCGATATCGCGCTGGCGCTCGCGGGAGAACTCGGCGAGGAAGGCGTGGGCGAGCAGGGGGATGTCCTCGGCGCGCTCGCGCAGCGGCGGCAGGTGGATGGCCACGGTGTTGACCCTGAAGTAGAGGTCCTCGCGGAAGCGACCGGCCTCGATCTCCTCCTCGAGAGGGCGCAGCGATGCCGACACGAAGCGGACGTCGACGTCGACGGGGCGGTTCGAACCGAGGCGCTCGATCTGCCGCTCCTGGAGCACCCGCAGCAGCTTGACCTGGAAGCTCATGGGCAGCTCACCGATCTCGTCCAGGAACAGGGTGCCGCTGCTGGCCGCCTCGAAGCGGCCGATCCGACGCTCGCTGGCGCCGGTGAAGGCGCCCTTCTCGTAGCCGAAGAGCTCGGACTCGATGAGGGACTCGGGCAGGGACGCGCAGCTTACCCGGATGTAGGGCTTGGCCCGCCGGGGCGAGTTGAAGTGGATCGCCGAGGCCACCATCTCCTTGCCGGTGCCGCTCTCGCCGTGGATCAGGACCGAGGCGTCGGAGTCGGCCACCAGCCGGATCAGGTCGAAGACCTCCTGCATGGGCTTGGAGCGGCCGATGATCGACGAGAAGGAGTGGCGCTGCTCGAGCTGCTCCTGGAGCCGGACGTTCTGCTCGCGCAGGATCCGCACCGAGCAGACGTTCGCGATGCGCACCACCAGCTGCGCCATGGAGAAGGGCTTGGTGATGAAGTCCGACGCGCCCTCGCGCATGGCCTCGACCGCCCGGTCCACGGTGCCGTGGGCGGTGATGATGAGCACCGTGGTCTCGGGCTGCAGGGCCTTGATGCGCTTGAGCAGCTCCATCCCGCCGAGGCGGGGCATGACGAGGTCGGTGAGCACCGTGTCGTGGAGGTGCTGCTCGAAGAGGGCGGCGCCCTTGACCCCGTCCTCGGCCACGTCGACCGTCCACCCCTCCTTGCGCAGAGCGTCCGCCATGGTGATCCGCAGCAGGGGTTCGTCCTCGACGATGAGCAGGCGATGACCGCCGATCTTCACGACACCTCCCCGCGCGGGGCGTCCTCGCCGGGCCTCGGCAGCTCGACCCTGAAGACGGTGCCGACGCCGAGGGTGGAGGTGACCCCGATGGTGCCGCCGTGGGCGGCGACGATACTGTCGCTCACCGCGAGGCCGAGGCCGGTTCCCTCGCCCACCTCGCGGGTGGTGAAGAAGGGATCGAAGATCCGGTCCAGGACCTCCTCGGGGATTCCGGAGCCAGTGTCCCGCACCTCGGCCACCACCGCGTCGTCCCCGACCCGGGTCCGCAGCACGAGCTCGCCGCCGCGCGGCATCGCCTGCACGGCATTGAGGACGAGGTTGAGGAAAAGCTGCTCCATCTGGAAGTGGTCCGCCATCACGACCGCCCCGGTCTCGTCGAGGTCGAACCGGACCTCGACCCCGGATTGGCGCAACTGATAGCCTACCAGTTCCACCACGTGGCGGAGATTGTGGTTCAGGGAGGTTTCCTCGAGGCGCATCTCGCGTTGGCGCGAGAAGTTGAGGAGGGTGTTGACGGTGCGCTCGATGCGGTTGAGGCCGTCGACGATCAGGTCGAGGTAGCGCTCCCGGGCGGCGGCGTCGTCGGGGTCCGAGAGCATGTTCTCGACGCAGGCCAGCACCCCGGCGAGGGGGTTGTTGACCTCGTGCGCCACCCCCGCCGCGAGGGTCCCGACCGCCGCCATCTTCTCGGTATGGGCGAGCTGGGCCCGCTGGACCTTCTCCCGATCGCGGGCCATCTCGAGCTCGTCCATCATGCGGTTGAAGGCGTCGGCGAGCTCGCCGACCTCGTCCCGGGTTCTCGCCGACGCCCGGACCGCGAGGTCGCCGAGGCCGGCCTGCTTCATGGTGCGGTTCAGGTTGAGGATGGGCCGGATCAGGGTCTCCACGTACACCGCCGTCAGCACCGAGTTGACCAGCATGAGGATGACGGCGGCGATCATGGCCTGTCGGGCCAGGTCCGCCACCCGCCGCTCGACCGGCGCGAGGGAGAAGCCGATCGCCAGGGAGCCCTTGAAGTCCGCCACCGTTCCGAGAGTGGTCCGGACCTCGAGCAACCGTTCGCCGTCGTCCCCCTCCCGCAGGGCGGTCAGCGGCGACCGGACCACCGCCGTGGGCCCGAGGGCGCGCGGGAAGAACCCGCCCGCGAGCCCGGGCTCGGTGGCGTGGAGCACCCGCCCGAGGGGGTCGCAGAGCACCACGTAGCGCATGAGGTCCTGGTTGCGGGCAATGATCTGGGCAATGCTCCGGTCGACGGCCTCGGCGACCCCCTCCCGGTCCGGAGCCCCGTTCTCGCCCATCATGGCGTTGGTGAGGAGGACCCCCATGGCGTCGGCGATGCTGCGCCCGCGCTGGTCGATGGCCTGGTTCTGCGAGCCCCGCTCGTGGACCATGGCGAACAGGGTCACGACGGTCATGGTCGCCGCGATCAGCGTGTTCGAGTAGAGGAAGAACCTCGCCCGAAGGCCGAGCCGGATCACGGCCGGCCCCCGGCCGCGGCGGAGCTCCGCGGGGCCGTCGCGCCTCCCCGCCTCGATCCAGTCGACCGGTCAGCCACGTGACGAGGCGATCCCAGCCACCAGCTCACCGCACTCCATGCCCCGGTCGAAGGCCCGGACCCGGCGCCAGCCGCGTTCGCGGGCGCGGGAGGCGGTCGCCTCGCCGACGCAGAAGCTCCAGGTCGCCTCGGACCATCCGCCGCCGCTGCGCTCGTCGTCCAGCCAGTCGACCTCCGCCGGGCTGGTCACCACGCATCCGGTGACCGGCAGGGCCGCCATCACTACCCGGCACGCGGGGGTCACCGGGAACGGCACCGGCACCACGTCCGCCCCCGCCGCCTCGAGCCGACGGACCACGACCACGGCGGCGTCGGGCACCACCAGCCGATGCCCGGCCAGGGGCAGGCGGTCGAACCAGTTCAGAGCCGCGGCGTGGCGGACGGTCGGACCGATGGCGAACAGGGCGGGAGGCTCGAGCCCCGCCTCGGCGACCGCGGCGGGCAGCTCGGCGACGGTCGACACAACGTGCCGCTGGGCCGCGGTGGTGCCCTGCTGCACCATGGCGGCGGGGGTCTGGGGGCTCATCCCGGCCTCCAGCAGGCGTCGCACGACCTCGGGCAGGGCGGTCACCCCCATGTAGCCGACGATGGTGGCGTGCTCATCGCGGGCGAGCAGATCCCAGCGCACCTGCGGTCCGTCCGACTTGATCGCCTCGTGGGCGGTGAGCAGGGTCAGGCGGACCGCCTCGCGACGGTGGGTCACTGGGATCCCGGCCCAGGCCAGAGCGGCGACTCCGGAGGTCACGCCCGGCACGACCTCGAAGGGCACCCCCGCCGCCTCGAGAACCTCAGCCTCCTCGCCCCCGCGGCCGAAGACATACGGGTCTCCGCCCTTGAGACGGACGACGCGGAGGTTCCGCCGGGCGAGGCGCACCAGCAGGGCGTTGATCTCCTCCTGAGGCATGGGGTGAACTCCGGCGTACTTGCCCACCGAATGGAGCTCGACCTCGGCGGCGAGATTGCAGGGCAGAGCCGCTTCCGCGAGCCGGTCGTAGACCACCGCATCGGCCTCCTCGAGCCGCTGACGACCGCGCACCGTGAGCAGGCCGGGGCAGCCGGGCCCGGCCCCCACCAGCGACACGAAGCCGCGGTGCCGGGCACGATCACGACAGGCCGCGGTACCGGGAACTCCAGCCGCCTCGTCCTCGAGATGGTCGACCGGCACCCCGAGCCAGTCCGCCTCCTCGGCGGCGGTCGGGACCCTGGCCCGCCAGCGGACCGAGTCCACGGTCGCGGCGAAGAACCGGTCGAACAGGGACTCCTGAGCGTCGACGGGCAGGCCGAGGGCCCGAACCCGGTCGCGGAAGCGGCTCGCGGCCTCGACCCACATGGCCCACTCGGGCCCGAAGCTGCGCTCCAGCAGCTGGCGCAGCCGCCGCACCGCGAACGGGGCCTCGCCGGCCGAACCGATGGCGAGCTGCAGGGGGCCGCGACGGACCCGGCCCGGCAAGTGGAAGGAGCACAGCTCGGGGTCGTCGGCCACGTTGGCCCAGACCCCGGCGCCGTCGGCGTCGGCGAAGACCCGAGCGTTGACCTCGCGGTCGTCGGTGGCGGCCACCACCAGGGCGTAGCCCGCCGCCTCGCCGGCGACGTACGGCCGGCGCTCCAGGGTCACTCGCCCGTCGTCGGCCATCCGCTCGAGCGGCTCCACCGCCTGGGGAGCCACGACCGTGACGCGGGCGCCCTCCTCGACCAGGCCCTGCGCCTTGCGCAGAGCGATCCCTCCACCGCCCACCACCAGGCAGCGCCGGTCCCTGACGTCCAGCATCACGGGGTACATTCCGAGCGGTCCTCCCCGCGTCCGGTCGGCCGCCGGACGCACGCCGCGCAGTGTAGCACCCCGCCGCAGCACGCCCCTCGTTGCGTCAGGCATCGGCCCCGGGCAGAATGGGGGCCGCATGAGCCCAGTCGCCGACGCCGCCGTCCCCGTGGTGATCTTCCTGATGATGACGGCGGTGGGCCACGGCCTGACCCCGAGCGAGCTCCGCCGGTCCGTGGTCGACCTCCGGGCGGTGGCGTCGGCGACGATCGGCCAGGTGGTGCTGCTGCCGTTGGCCGCCACCGTGGTCGCCCTGCTCGTGGAACCGCCGCCTTCGGTCACCGCCGGGCTGGTCCTGGTCGCCGCCTGCCCGGGGGGGACCATCTCCAACTTCTACGCCCACCTGGCGCGGGCCAACACGGCCCTGTCGGTGACCCTCACCGCCGCGTCATGCCTGCTGGCCTTCGTCACGATTCCGGCCCTGGTGTCCGGCGGATTCTACTTCTGGCTCGACGACGTGCCTCGGATCGAGGTCCCCCCGGCCGCCCTGAGCCTGCAGCTCCTGGTGCTGGGAGCGCTGCCGATCATTCTCGGCATGGTGCTGCGGGCCTGGCGCCCCGCCGGCGTGGTGGTGCGGGACCGCCTGCTTCGCCAATGCAGCCTGGCCGGGCTGGTGGCGCTGGTCGCGTACGTGGTGACCGTTCAGTGGGGCGCCCTGGTGGCCGATCTGCCGGTGCTCGTGGCGGTCGCGGTGCTGTTCACCGCCCTCGCCATGGCCGCCGGGCTGGGTCTCGCCTGGGTCACCGGCCGACCGGCGGCCGACCGGCTGACCTACCTCATCGAGTTCCCGTGCCGCAACCTGTCTCTGGCAGTCGCGGTCGCCCTGACGGTCCTCCACCGGTCGGAGCTGCTGGCCTTCGCGGTCATTCTGCTGCTGGTCCAGGCGCTGGTCATGCTCACCCTGGTGGCGCTGCTCAGGCGCGACGCCGAGCACCGGTCGACCGGCGAGCGCGAAAGCTGAAGCCGATCGCCCGCGTGGCCCGCGGACTCAGGTCGCCCGGACCCGCCAGCTGACACCGCCGCCCAGGTAGCGCGCCTGGACGCCGCGGCCGGCGAGCCAGCGCACGATCTCCGCGGAGCGGGTCCCGTGGGCGCAGGTGACCAACAGGGGTCCGTCGGGTAGCTCGTCCGCCCGGCCGCGCAGCTCGCTCATCTCGACGGCGACCACCCGGCCCGCGTCGAGGGGCCGCTCGGAGCGCTCCTCCTCGGTCCTCACGTCGAGGACCGTTGCTCCCGAGAGGTCGGTGAGCGGCGCCACCGACTCGATCCCGTCGAGCTGGTTCTGGGCGGCACAGGCGAGCACGGTCAGGGGGTCGAGGGCCGGTGCGTAGGGCGGCGCGTAGGCGTGCTCCACGTTGACGAAGTCGTCGACCGTGGCGCGGCGCAGGATCAGCTGGGCGGCGACGTCGACGCGCTTCGCCACCTCGCCCCCCTCGCCGACGCCCTGGACGCCGAGGACCCTGCGGTCGGCGGGGTCGTAGACCATCCCGAGCAGGATGAGCCTCGCCTCCGGCCAGTAGTGGGCGCGATCCTCGGCGCTGACCCACACCGAGCGAACGCCCGAGCCGTCGGCTCCCAAACGCGCCGCCGTGCAGCCCACCGCCGCCACGTTGAGGTCGAAGACCTTGACCGCGGCGGCCCCCGCCACGGGCCCGAAGGCGTCCTGGCCGCCGGCGAGCACGGTGCCGAGGGCCCGACCCTGGCGGTTGGCGAGGGAGCCGAGCGGCATGAAGGCCGGCCCGCCGGTGACCACGTGCCGGACCTCGACGCAGTCGCCGGCGGCCCAGATGTGGGGAACCGAGGTCGCGAGCCGCTCGTCGACCCGGATCGCGCGGGACGGTCCGAGGGCGACCCCGGCGGCCCGCGCCAACTCCACGCGGGGGCGGACCCCGACCGCCACCACCGCCACGTCGGCCCGGACCTCGTGGCCGCCGGCGTGGAGGGTGACGCCCTCGTCGTCGGGCTCGAAGCGCTCCACCGGCGACCGCGTCAGGAGCCGGACGCCCTTGGCCTCCAGGTGCCGCGCCACCACCGCGCCGAGCTCGGGGTCGAGGATCTCGGGCAGCGGGGAGGCCGCCGCCTCGATGAGGGTCACGTCAGCGCCCCACAGGGAGGCGAAGGCCTCGGCCACCTCGCAGCCCACCAGCCCGGCACCGACAACGGCGACCTCGCCGATCTCCCCGCGCATGAGCCCGACCTTGAGGGGCTTGACGTCGTCCCAGACGTGGAAGGTCCGGACCCGCTCGTGCTCCGGTTGACCCGGCAGGCGGCGCGGCTCGGCGCCGGTGGCGAGCACCAGCTCGTCCCACTCGAGGGTCCGTTCCCCCTCGCGGCCCGCCATGGTCAAGGTCCGGGCCTCGGGATCGACGGCCACCGCGCGCCACGGCGCCAGGACCTCGACGCCCTTGGCGCCCCGGAAGAAGTCGGCGTCTCGCTCGATGCCGTAAGGGGTCCGGCGCAGGGCGGCGAGCTCCTCGATGTCGCCCGACAGCACGTACGGCATACCGCAGGCGCCGTAGGAGAAGACGTCGCCGGCCTCGACCACCGTGACCGGCCAGTCGGGCCTGAGGCGCCGGACCCGGCAGGCGCACCGAAGGCCGGCGGCGGAGCCGCCGACCACGACGATCTTCCGGCTGTTGACGGTCATGAAACCTCCCCGAAGAACGACGCTCCCGGCCGCGGGCGCCGGGAGCGGGATTGCTGATCGGTCACCAGGACCGGCCCCTCAGGCCTTGATCTGGCCTCGAACCTCGAGCGCGATCTTGTACAGGCCGGTCACGATGAGCAGGCCCATGGCGTAGATCGCGAGGCTGATCGTGAGCTCGGGGATGGTCGGCGTGTAGCTGACCACCTTGCCCAGCGGCGACGGCACGAAGCCGGCGATCACCATGCCCAGGCCCTTGTCGATCCACAGCGAGCCGAAGACCGCGATGCAACCGATGATCAGGGTCGACTCGGCGCGTCGGGTGGTCGGGTTGATCAGGATGACCAGGGCGACGATGGCGAGGATCACCGAAAGCCACATCCAGGGCGCCATGGTGGTGTTGCCCTCGATGCCGGTGAACAGGAACTCGAAGTGGTGGATGTGCTCGGGAATGTTGCTGTACAGGGCCGTGAAGACCTCCATGAGCACGAAGAAGACGTTGATGATCATGGCGTAGGTGACGATCTCGGCGAGCTTGTTGATCGCCTCCTTGCCGGGGTCGAACTTGGTCAGTCGGCGCACCACGAAGGCGAGCAGAATGAGCAGCGCCGGGCCGGCGGCGAAGGCGGACGCCAGGAAGCGGGGGGCCAGGATCGCGGTCATCCAGAACGGACGGGCCGCGAGACCCGAGTAGAGGAACGCCGTCACGGTGTGGATCGAGACCGCCCAGGGGATCGACAGCAGGATGACGGGCTTGATCCAGCTTGGCGGCGGCTCGCCCCGGCGCTCGGAGCTCAGGGTGACCCGGCTGATGAGGATGTTGAGCACCAGGTAGCCGCCGAGGGCCACGGTGTCCCAGAACATCATCGAGTGGGGGGTCGGGTAGAGGAAGACGTTGAAGATCCGGTCGGGACGGCCCATGTCGACGAAGATGAAGCTCATGCACATGATGACCGCCGCGATGGCGAGGAACTCGCCGAGGATGGTCATCTTGCCGAAGGCCTTGTAGTTGTGCAGGTAGTACGGCAGCACCACCATGACCGCCGACGCGGCGACGCCGACCAGGAAGGTGAACTGGGCGATGTAGAAGCCCCAGACCACGTCCCGGCTCAAGCCCGTGATGGTCAGGCCGACGTTGAGCTGCCAGAACCAGGCCGCCGCACCGGCGCCCATGATGGCCAGGAGGAAGAAGATCCAGATCCAGTACGTGCGAGTGCCCGTGAGCGCTTTCTCAAGCATGGCCGCCCTCCTCCGTCACCTCGACCACGGCCGCCGGGGCGACTTCCTGGAGCGTTCTCGGGTCGTCGATGATGTAGTAGACCTCCGGCCGCGTGCCGAGTCCCGGCTTGCGCCTGATGGCCATCCGCTCGGTCAGGATCTCCCGGACCTTGGAGTGCGGGTCGTTGATGTCGCCGAAGACGATCTCGTCGTTGGTGCAGACCTCGACGCAGGCCGGCTGGAGGCCGCGGGCCAGCCGCTCCTCGCAGAAGGTGCACTTCTCGACCACGCCCCGCATCCGGGTCGGGTAGTCGATGGTGGGGTCGTCGAGGATCCTGCGGGGATCCATGTAGTTGAAGGACCGCGAGCCGTAGGGACAGGCCACCACGCAGTAGCGGCAGCCGATGCAGCGGTGCCAGTCCATCATGACGATGCCGTCGGACTCCCGCCTCCAGGTCGCCTGGGTCGGGCAGACCCGGGTGCACGGCGGGTTGTCGCAGTGGTTGCACAGCAGCAGGGTGGGCTTGCCCTTGAGGTCCTCGCGGATGAAGTGGAACTCCTGGGAGTGGAAGGCGGTCTCGAAGTCGTCCGCCCAGATCCACTTGATCGCGTTCTTCTCGTCGTCGCCGAAGTCGGGGACGTTGTGGGTCCGGTGGCAGGCTTCGATGCAGCGCTCGACGAGCGCGTCGTTCTTGGCGAACTTGCGCAGGTCGATGACCATGGCCAGACGGACGCCGTCCGTCGAAGGGGCGTCATGGTCGGCGGCGGCGCCGCTGCTCGCGGTCGCCTTGATCGACGACGCACCGGCGGCGCCCAGGGCGGTCAGCCCGGCCAGCTTCAGGAACTTTCGTCTGCTCCCGTCCATCAGTTGGCCTCCTTCGGTTCCACGTGGCAGTCCCAGCAGTAGGGGTCGACCACCATGAAGTTGTGGCAGGCGTCGCAGAACTCGGTCTTGTTGGAGTGGCAGTCCATGCAGGTGCGCGACAGGCTCATGTCGTAGACCTTGCCCGTGGTCGCGCTGACGTAGTCGCGCCGGCCGAGACGCACCACGTCGTCCCGCCACCGATCCAGCAGGTCGATGTGGTTCTTTCGCATGGTGTCCCTGGCCTCGACGCACTCGGTGGCGCCGTTGGGCGGCGATTTGAGCTCGGGGACGTCGGGCCCCTCGGCGGTCATCGCGTTGAACCACAGCGGCGAGGTGGCGAGGACGAGGAAGACCACGATTCCGACGATGATTTTGCCCGCGTCATACATCGGTGGTGTCCTCCGTTTCTTTCAGCGGTTCGCCCCGCAAGTTGAGGGTGCGCTCCGGCTCGCCGTCCATCACCAGGGCGTTGGCCACCAGCTCGTGGACGCCGCTGATCTCAACCCCGGGGGCCCAGTACTGGGCGAGGGGCGGCAGCGTCGCGCGGTCGATGGCGCAGATGCAGCTCATCAGGTTGACGCCGTGGGTGTCGCGGACGTACTTGAGCGCGTTGCCCCGCGGCAGGCCGCCGCGAAGCCGCATCTCCATGTTCTCGTCGTTGCCGAGGCCGGCCCCGCCGGCGCAGCAGAAGGTGTGCTCGCGGATGGTGTTCTCCGGCATCTCGAAGAAGTTGTTGCAGACGTTCTTGAGGATGTAGCGAGGCTCCTCGAACAGGCCGAGGGCGCGCGACGGGTTGCAGGAGTCGTGGAATGTGACCCGATACTTGTCGTTACGGCTCGGGTCGAGCTTGATCTTGTTGTGGCGGATCAGGTCGGAGGTGAACTCGCAGATGTGGACCATTTTGGTGGACGCCGCGTTGTGGAAGACGGTGCCCGTCAGGGGCGACACCGGCTGCTCCAAGAAGTCGGCAGGGCCGTTCATGGTGTCCATGTACTGGTGCATGACCCGCCACATGTGGCCGCACTCGCCGCCGAGGATCCACTTGACGCCGAGCCGCTTGGCCTCGTGGTAGATCTTGTAGTTGAGCTTCTTGATGGTCTCGTGGGAGGTGAAGAGGCCGAAGTTGCCCCCCTCCGAGGCGTAGGCCGACATCGTGTAGTCGAGCCCGATCTGCTTGAACAGCATCAGGTAGCCGATGAAGGTGTAGGTGCCGGGGTCGGCGAAGTAGTCGGCCGAGGGGATGATGAACAGGACCTCGGCGCCCTTCTTGTTGATCACCGGGTCGACCTTGATGCCCAGGTCGTCCTCGAGCTCCTCGCACAGGAACTCGATGTTGTCCTTGAAGGTGTGGGGCTGGATGCCGAGGTGGTTGCCGGTGCGCTGGCAGTTGGCCACGGGCTCGACCACCCAGTTGATGTTGAGGCCGAGCAGCATCATGAGCTCGCGGGCCATCATGGTGATCTCGGCGGTGTCGATGCCGTAGGGGCAGTAGACGCTGCAGCGGCGGCACTCGGTGCACTGGAAGAAGTAGTAGTACCACTCCTTGAGCACGTCCTGGGTCAGCTTACGGCCGCCGGCGAGGGTCCCGAGAATCTTGCCGGCGGTGGTGAAGTCGGCCCGGTAGATGGAGCGCAGCAGCTCCGAGCGCAGGACCGGCATGTTCTTGGGGTCACCGGAGCCGATGAAGAAGTGGCACTTGTCGGCGCAGGCGCCGCAGCGCACGCAGGTCTCCATGAACAGCCGCAGCGACCGGTACTTTGCGAGCCGCTCCTTGAAGCCGTCGTGGATGATCTGCTGCCAGTTCTCCGGCAGCTTCCAGTCCTCGTCGGTGGGCGACCAGTCACGGGGATTGGGAAAGCCCATGTACACGAGGTTCTTGGCGACCCCCGGGTAGGACCAGGTCCCGCGCCGGGACTCGAAGTCCACGGACGGGTCCATCCAGCCGCTGCGCGGCGGGTCGAGGTCGATCTGGATGAGTTCCTGAGGTGACTTCTCCGACATCGCTCACTCCTTGTCCAAAACGTAGCCGGAGGCCACCAGCTTGTCGTGGAACTCCTCCTCCCACTCGGCGTAGGTGTGGCCGATGATGGGCGGGTTCCACGGGTTGACGTGGCGCTTGGTACGGTTGGTGTTGGCCAGGTTGCGGGTCGGGGACAGGAACACCCCGGGAGCGTGCAGGAGCTTGGAGAAGGGGAAGTAGACGAACAGCACGCTGACCAGGAAGACGTGGATGAAGTACAGCGGCCCGACCCCCGACGGGGCCACCAGCTCGAACGAGGCCCAGCCGGCGATCGCCGCCTTGACGTTGACGATGTCGACCTTTTCGACGTGGCGCATCAGAAAGCCCGAGATCCCGATGCCGAGCAGCAGGTACAGGACGAAGTAGTCGCTCGGCAGGGAGATGTACTTGAGCTTGGGGTCGAAGAACCGGCGGGCGAGCAGGTAGGCGAGCGACACCATGAAGAGGATCGAGGTGATGTAGAAGACCGGCAGACCGACCCGGAAGAAGCCGTCGGCCCACTGCAGCCAGCCCACCCACAGCGGGACCGGCTCGACGAAGAACCGGAAGTGCCGCAGCACGACGATCAGCATCGACCAGTGGAAGGCCATGGCGGCCGCCCAGAGGTACTTGGTGCTGATGTAGTTGACCTTCTGCTTGTGGGGCAGGAGCTCGACCTTGGTGTTGCGGAACAGGGACCTGAAGAAGAAGATCTCCAGGAACATCCGCCCGATCACCCCGAGCGTCCCGCTGGGGTTGTCGAGCTCTGATCTCTTGATCCAGGGCAGCGACCTCTGCTGACCGGCGGTGGTGGGAATCCGGAACGGGACCGGTGCTCGCGCCCACCGGATCACCCTGGCGATGAGGCCCACCAGGAAGACCGCGAACGCGACGCCCGGGATCACCGCCCCGAACAGCAACCGCAGATCGTCAGAGGCGACCGCCGTGACGGCGACCAGTGCCAATGCGGCGACCGCGACGAGGGAAACCAAGGCACCCATCGACTCGAGACCTCCTTCCTACAACAATCGGATCCGGCCGCGGGCGACCCGGAGTCGGCCGGAAGCGTGATTCTCGCGCGTGGCCGGTGGCAGCCGCCGGGCTCCCGGAGAGAAGCACGGGGTCGCCACCTATCTCGAGCCCGAGGATGGCTCGCCGGCACGCTGCTCGCGCCACTCGTTGAGGCGTTCCATCTGTTTCAGCGAACGGTTGCGGATCTCTCGCACCCGGATCTCGGAGACCTGCTCGCGGCAGCCGCTGTAGACGTCGAACGCGGCCAGCAGCAGGTGGTCGACCCGGTCGTCGAAGTCGCGTCGCACGGCGTCCGAGGCTTCGGACACGACGTCGTCGAAGATCTCCTTGAGGTCGAGGACGAAGCCGACCGCCTGCGACGGTGACATGTCCTGCAGGGCCCGGATCCGGACGATCCGGTCGAGACCCGGGGCCAGCTGGACCGGGTCCCGGTCGTCGAGCACGCCGTCGAGGATCGGCGCGAGCTCCTCGCGGAGCGCCGCGCCCACGGGGTTGGCGAACGGGTCTTGCTGGTCGCGCAGAAAGCGCGCGGTCTCGACCGGGTAGCGGTCGACGATCCGGTCGAACCACCGTTCGACCACCGTGTCCCGATCGGTCTGACTGAGGTGCAGCGACATCGACGCCCTCCCGAATCGTTCTCCCCCGTGCAACCGTTGTGCCAGTGGTCGGGACGCCCCCCCGTTCCGCAAAACACTCATCCTGCGCGACCTGGCCCGCCTCCAGGAGCCTTTCGCGCCCGCGATCCGTCACCTGGCGTTTCGGCCACGTAACGAGCCTCCCGGGAACGCGGGCATCCGGAGAAAAAACGCCCCGCCGCCTCGCCTCCCGAGGGAGGCAAGACGGAAGGGCACCGCGGTTACGAGACGTGGTCGGTCAGACGCAGCCGGTCGGCTTGGGAAGGCCTGCGACCTTGCAGGCGCCCTTGGCCGGACCCGACGGGAACAGCTCGTAGATCTCCTTGAGCTGGAAGCCGGTCTGCTTGCAGAGCTTGCGGATCATGGGCGCGACACCGAACTGCAGGTAGTAGTCGCGCAGGTAGTTCACGACCTTCCAGTGGTTCTCGGTCAGCTCGTCCACGCCCTCGGTGGTCGCCAGCGCTGCCGCGACGTCCTCGTTCCACTTGTCGGGCTCCTGCATGAAGCCGTCCTCGTCGACCGAAATGGAGACGTTGCCGTGCTCGAAAGTTGCCATTACTCAATCCTCCCTTGGTTTGTCCGGGCCTTCAGCGCCGGTGATTTCCACGAGTGTGACGCTGCCCTTGCGGGCCTTCTTCATTTGAGCCTTCTCCATGGCCTTGACGAAGTCCTGGGACGGCGCGTGGCCGAGCTCCATGGCGCGCCCGAGGTGCCTCTCGGCGGCCCCGAGGTTGTCGAGCGCGAGCTGGGCCACCGCCGCGTGGTAGTGGGCCGCGGCGTGCTCCCGGTCGAGCTCGATGACCCGCTCGTTGCACTTCAACAGATTTCCGGGGTCGTTGAGGTAGAGGTAGGCCTGCCCCAGGTTGTAGTGAGCCACCACCGAGTTCTCATCCAGCTTGATGGCCTCCAGGTTGGCGTCCCGGCACCCGGCGAACTCCCACCGCATGAGCAGTACACCGCCCAGGTTGACCCACGCCTCGACCATCGTCGGGTCGAGCTCGAGGGCCTTGCGGTACGCCTCCTCCGCGGCCTTCACCCGTCCGGAAACGGTGTAGGCGAGCCCCAGATTGTAATGAGCGGCGGCCGAGTCGGGGGTGTCCTCGACCGCTTGCAGGCAGCGCTCGATGCGCTGCCGTTGGCTTTCACGACTCATCGAGTCCTCCAGACACCTCGAGCAGCCTGTCCAGGGCGTCGCGCTCGGCCTGGCTTTCGAGGTCGACGTGCTCGGCGACCTCGCCGCACAGAGGGCCGACCAGCTCGGGGGCTGCCTCGGCAATCCGGGCGAGGGCGCGCAGGATTTCCGGCCGGAGGCCATCGTCCCAGGCCAGGGAAGCGAGGGGCGCCACGAAGGGTCGGATCAGCTCGGGATCGCGGTATCCGATCTCGGCCAGGGCCGGAATACCGTACAGGCCGTTGGTCGCCGACTCGTCGTTCAGGGCCCACATCAGCCGCCGCAGGAGATCACGGCCGACCTCGCGGTGGCTGGCCGCGGCCACGCCCAGGGCGCGGGCGGCACGTTGCCGCATGGCCTCGTCCGGGTCCCACAGCCGCCCCAGCAGGAAACGGATCGCCCTCGGCTGGCTGCTTGCCAGCGCGCCGAGTGCCCGTTCGTCTCCGGCCCGGAGCAGCTCCATCACTCGTCCCTTCAGCCCCATGCCGCCGCCGGTTGGGTGACCTCGGCCGAGTGGGTCGTGGCCGATGCCAGGAAACCGTCGGCCCAACCGGGGGTCGCCGACGCGTGCAGGTGCAGGTACGAGGCCCACACCCGTCCCTTCACGATCCCGTCCCGACCGTCGCCGATCCCGGTCCCGCGGTCGACGGCGGCGACTGCAGCGTTCCGGTCCTCGCCCCCGACGATTCGGGAGTAGTGGAACTCGTGGCCCCTCAGCTCGGTGCCGACTTCGAAGAACGGGTTGGCGCGATCGACGGTGACGATCTCGTAGCCGTGGCCCTGCGGTCTGGCGGTCTGCTCGACCACCAGGTCCAGGACGCCCGCCATGGGGTAGCTCGAGCCGCCGACCCGAAGCTCCCGCGCCAAATACATGAGGCCGCCGCACTCGGCGTAGACCGGCAGGCCGCCGGCGGCCCGCTCACGCACCGACTCGGCGAAGCAGCGGTTATCAGCGAGACGCGCGGCGTGGACCTCCGGGAAACCGCCGCCGATGTAGAGGCCGTCGACCTCGGGCAGGCGGCGGTCGTCGCTCGGCGACACCGCCACCAGCCGGGCGCCGGCGGCCTCGAGCGCCTCCAGGTTCTCGGGGTAGTAGAAGCTGAAGGCCCGGTCCGAGAAGTAGCCGATGGCGACCCGGGTCCGGCCCGGCCGGAGGTCGGCCACGTCGAGCTCGACCGCGGGCGCGCCGGCGGCCAGCGCCTGAAGGCGAGCCAGGTCGACGTGCGCGGCCACCGCGTCGGCGGCGCGCTCGATGGCCTCGTCGCGGCGGGGGTGCTCCACCGCCGTGACCAGACCCAGGTGACGGTCCGGCAGTGGGTCGTCACCGCGAAGCTTCGGGACCGCGCCGACCACCGGAATGCCGGTCGCACTCTCGATGGCCTCGCGCACCACCGCCTCCTGCCGGGAGGTGGCGACCCGATTGAGGATCACCCCGGCCAGGTCGAGCTCCGGGTCGAGGTGGATCGAGCCGAGCACCGCCGCCGCGGCGGTGCGCGTGACCTTGGTGACATTGACCACGAGCACCACCGGCGAGGCCAGGAGCTTCGCCAGGGTGGCCGTGGAGTGGCTGCCGGCGGCGTCGACGCCGTCGAACAGGCCACGGTTGCCCTCCACGAGAAGGAGGTCGGCGTCCGACCCGGCCGCGACGGCCCGACCGATGAACGACACCGTCATGAGGTAGGGATCGAGGTTGCGACACGGGCGACCGGTCGCGGCGGCCAACCAGGCGGCGTCGATGTAGTCCGGGCCCTTCTTGAAGGCCTGGACCACCCGACCGGTCCGGGTGAGCGCCCGGCACAGACCGAGGCTGACCAGGGTCTTGCCGCCGTCGCCGGCAAGCCCGGCGACCACCAGCCGGGGAGTTCGCAGTCGCATGATCCGGTCGTCCGTGCGCTCCCCCGCTACTCGCCGATGATGAAGCCGCAGGGACATTCCTCCCAACACTTCTTGCAGCCGTCACAGTTCTCCATCCTCTTGATCTCGAAGAAGTGACCGTGGACCGGCTCAGTAGCCTTGGCGAAGACGTTGGCCTGGCAGTACATCCAGCAGTTCTCGCAGCCGAAGCACTGGCCACAGCTGAAGCAGCGGTCGCACTCGACGAGGGCGTCCGCGTCGGTGAGACCCAGGTCGACCTCGTCGAAGGGGTGGGCGAGGCGGTCGTCGGCCGTCTTCACCCGACGCTGGGTGCGCTCGATGGGCTTGTACCAGTCGAGCTTGAGCTTCTCGCTGCGGATCATGTCGCGCTTCTTGGGCTTTTCCAGCTCCTTGCCCTGGAGCTTGGCGTGGATCGCGTCCGCCGCTATCCGCGCCTGGCCGATGGAGGTGGTGGCGATGCCGAGATTGATGTTGTCGCCGCCGGTCCAGATGCCGTCGACGCCGGTGAAGCCCCACTCGTCGCCGTTGAGCCAGCCGTTGCCGAGCTCGGCCGAGTGCAGGGACGCCAGGTCGGGCTTCTGGCTGACGGCGGTGATCATGGTCTCCACCGGCAGCTCGTAGGTGTCGCCCTCGATCGGCACGGGACGCCGGCGGCCGGAGCTGTCGGGCTCGCCGAGCTCCATGCGCTGGACGACCATCGCCTTGAGGGCGCCCTCGTCGTCCCGGATGAGCTCGATGGGGGCGGCCAGGTACTCGATGTTGATGCCCTCTTCCAGGGCCTCCTCGATCTCGCGCTCGATGGCCGGCATCTCGGCCCGGGTGCGGCGGTAGAGAATCGTCACCTCGGCGCCGAGCTTGGAAGCCATCGCCGCCGAGTCGGTGATCACCCGCTTGGACACCCGCGCCGCGTCGATGGCGGTGTCGCCGCCACCGATGACCACGACGTTGGAGCCGATCTCGACCTTCTTGCCGGAGTTCACGTGGTTGAGGAACTCAGTCCCCGTCCACAGGCCGGGGCCATCCTCCCCGGGGATGCCCATGTTCTTGCCCTGGTGGGCGCCGATGGCGACGTAGATCGCTGCGTACTCCTTGCGGATGTCGTCGAAGGAGACGTCCTTGCCGATCTTGGTGTCGCACTTGAGCTCCACGCCCATGTCGACGATGCGCTGGATCTCGGCGTCGAGGATCTCGCGAGGCAGCCGGTAGACGGGAATGCCGTAGCGCAGCATCCCGCCCGGCTTGGGGAGGCTCTCGAACACGGTCACCTTGTAGCCGTAACGGGCGAGCTGGTAGGCGCAGGCCAGGCCGGAAGGACCGGCCCCGACGACGGCGATCTTCTGGTCCTTGGGACCCTCGCCCTCGATCATCGCGGGCTTGAGGCCGTGCTCCAGGGCGTAGTCGCCGATGAAGCGCTCGACCGAGTTGATGCCCACCGGCCCGTCCTTCTTGCCGCGGTTGCAGCCGGTCTCGCAGGGGTGCGGGCACACCCGACCCATGACGGATGGGAACGGGTTGGTCTCCATCTCGATCATGAAGGCCTGCTCGCAGGCCTCGTCGAGGCTGAGACCGAGCTTCTCGCGCAGCTGGATCACCGACAGCCAGCCGCGGATGTCATTGCCGCTCGGGCAATTGCCGGTGCACGGCGGCAGGCTCTCGACGTAGCGGGGCCGCAGCTCGGAAATCTGGGAGCCGCTGCCGGCGCCGCCACCGGCCAGGCGTGACGCCATCTTGCTCGACGAACTCTTGTCTTTCTTCTTCAACAGACCCATTGAAACGTCTCCTCACTGCGGCGAGTTCAGGCAGCGGACCCTCAGCCCATCTTCGACATGTGGAGCTTGAACTTCTCCAGCTCGCCCAGGATCGTGTCGTGCTTCTGCTCGTCGCGGAGCAGGTAGTCGAGCAGGATGTTGGCGATGGGATCGGTCGATTCTTCCTTGAGTCGCGTTGCGAGCTCGATGGTCTGCCGCTCGAGCTCATCGTGGGCCTCGATCTGGCCCCAGACCTCGGCCAGGTCCTCGGGGGAAACCTTGAGCGGGGCCTTGGTCATGCTGTCGATCAGGAACTGCTGCACCCGGTGGTGCTGCACCGAGTCGTTGCGGATGATCTCCATGATCTGCCGGATCAGGAGGTTGTCGGTCTTCTCCATGATCTGGGCGGTGGTCTCGATGGCATCGCGCTCGATGCCCTGCCACTGCCGGAGGACGTCCACCATCTCGGCGATCCGCTCCGGGCCGGTCTTCTTGTCGCGCGCCATAGCTTCCTCCAGTGGTGAGGGGCGGTCGAAGGAGGGGGGAGGTCGACCTCCACCCCTCCCGGACCGCTCGGGTTTGCAGAGTCGCCTAGCCTTCGGGCAGCGTGACGTAGCTGCCGCCGGCGTACTTGTAGGTCAGGCGGCCGGAGTCGATGAGCTGGCGCAAGGCCTGCTTGCACATCCGCTTGTCGACCTCATCACCGAACTGCTCGATCATTT
Source organism: Candidatus Methylomirabilota bacterium (assembly GCA_035464095.1). GTDB lineage: Bacteria > Acidobacteriota > Thermoanaerobaculia > Thermoanaerobaculales > Sulfomarinibacteraceae > JAHECW01. The sequence continues at coordinate 58,172 of DATHSO010000198.1, forward strand.
GCTTGGTGACGTCCATGGGCTTGAGATCCCTCTTGCCCTTCGTGGACGCGACCAGCTCGTACATCGCGTCGGCCACCTGATCTACCGTCACATCGGCCATGGTGTCCTCCTCAGTGGCGCAGCTGCACCGTCCTGTTGTAGGTCTCCCCGGCGTGCTTGAAGTCGTCGATATGGTACTTGGTGAACTCCTGGCCGATGAGCTCGAAGAACTTCGGCCAGCCGATGCGGTCGATCCACTCGCCCATCCGTTCGTGCTTGCGCGCGTTGGCGGCGTAGGTCTCGAGGATCTTCTTGACCGCCTCGACGACCTCGGGCCAGCGCGGCGGGTGGTTGGGCAGGAAGGGGACGGCGAGCTTGGAGAACTTGGGCGTGACGCGCGAGTTGGAGACCTTGCCGCCGACCCAGATCGAGATGCCGTCGGTGTGGGCGTTGTTGATCTTCACCGCCGGGCAGACCGTGTAGCAGTTGCCGCAATACATGCACTGCTCTTCGATGATCTCGATGGACTGGGCCCCGTTGACCGTGGCCGGCCGGATCGCGCCGGTCGGGCAGGAGGCGATCAGGTTCGGGATCTCGCACATCTTGGGCAGGTTCTCGTGCTCGATCACCGGCGCCCGGGTGTGGACGCCGAGGATCGCGATGTCGGAGCAGTGGACGGCGCCGCACATGTTGAGGCAGCAGGCGTAGGCGATCCGGGTCTTCGCCGGCAGGTCCTTTTCGCCGGTGAAGTACGGGAAGAGCTCGTCCATCACGGACTTGACCACGCCCGAGGCGTCCGAGGCCGCCGAGTGGCAGTGGACCCAGCCCTGGGTGTGGACGATGTTGGAGAGCTTGGCGCCGAGGCCGCCGATCGGGAAGCCGTAGTCCTCGAGCTCCTTGATCAGGGGCTCGATCTTCGACTCGTCGGTGAGCAGGAACTCGACGTTGTTGCGGCTGGTCCAGCGCAGATGGCCGTCACAGTACTTGTCCGCGATGTCGCAGAACTTGCGGATCGAGGTGATCGCGAGCAGGCGCGGCGTCGCCGCGCGAACCGTGAACAGCTTGTCGCCGGACTCGGCGACGTGCACCATCACGCCCGGCTTGAGGATCTCGTGGTAGTCCCACTTGCCGTAGTTCTTCTTGATGACCTCGGGCAGGAACTGCTCGTAATGTGGGGGTCCAATGTCGGTTCGACGTTCGAATGCAGGCATGAGTTCCTCCCTCCCTACTCTTCGAAGATCTCGTCGTCGAAGAAGATGTACGGGTTTGTCCGGGGGTGCATGACCATCTCGGGGGCCGGGTCGAGGCCGATCTCCCCGAGGAAGTTGGACAGGCCGACCCGCTGGATGAACTCGCCCACCCGCTCGCGGTTCTTGCCGTGCTCACCCCACAGGTCCCAGATCGCCTCGGTGAGCTCCTTGAGATCCTCGTAGTCCGACTCCGGATCCATCTCCAGGAAGGGCACGAAGACCGAGCACAGGAGAGCGCCGCCGATGATCGGCGCCTTGCCGCCGATGAGAATGGTGGCCCCGCGCTCCTTGCCGGGCTTGAGGGCCTTGGGCATCAGGTTGATGCAGTGCATGCACTTGACGCAGTTCGCGTCGTCGATGTCGAGGGTCGAGCCGTCCCACTCGATGCAGCGGGTCGGGCACAGGTCGCAGACCTCGGCCTGGACGTCGACGCCGTTCTTCGAGTACTCGACGACCTTGGCGTTGTCGACCTGGATGTCGTCCTTCCAGACGCCGATGACGGAGCAGTCCGAGCGGGCGATGGACGCCACGCAGTCGTTCGGGCAGCCGGAGAACTTGAACTTGTACTTGTAGGGGAAGAACGGCCGGTGCAGCTCGTCCTGGAAGTTCTGGGTGATGTTGTAGCAGGCGTCCAGGGTGTCGTAGCAGGCCCACTCACAGCGCGCCGGGCCGACGCAGCAGGACGGCGTGCGCATGTTGGAGCCGGAGCCGCCGAGGTCGAAGCTCGGCATGTCGTCCTTCTCCGAGCTGAGCTCCGCGAAGAGCGGCTCGAGGGCCTCGGTCTTGCAGCCGAGGAAGACGATGTCGCCGGTGGACCCGTGCATGTTGGTCAGACCCGAGCCGTGCTTCTCCCACACGTCACAGATGTGGCGCAGCGCCTTCGTGTTGTAGAACCACGCCGACGGCTGGTTGATGCGGCAGGTGTGGAACATCTCGACGTTGGGGAAGTCTTGCGGAAGGTCGCTGTAGCGGCCGATCACGCCACCGCCGTAGCCCATCACGCCGACGATGCCGCCGTGCTTCCAGTGGCTGATGTGCTCCTCGTAGGAGCGTTCGAGGATGCCGAGCGCGTCGTTGGACATCGCGTTGTGCCCGGCCTCCTTCTTCATCTCCTTGACGAAGCTCGGCCACGGTCCCTTCTCGAGCTCGTCAAGCAGCGGCGTTTCGTGCTTCTTCACTGTCATGGCCACTCCTTTCCAATCATCATCGGACTCTGAAACTCTTCGTGACGCGAAGCCACCGCGAGGGACGGCGACGGGCTTCGGCATCTGCATCCGGTCAAGCTCGACTCCTCCTTCACATCATCGACGAGCGCCGGCGGACGACGCTCGCACCGGAGGGCAGTCTTGCAACCCGTGTGCCAGAGGGCCGCGCGGACGAGATCGGTTCAAGTGACTCTCGAATCGAGGTTTGAGCGGCTTCCTGCGCGCTTCGGAAGCGCCCGTTTCCCGGTCGCGGGTTACCTAATCGTAACGGGTCGGGAGAGCGGCTCGGCCGCCGTTTCGGGATCCCCCGTCCGGGTGACTGCGACCGTCCTGCTCGGGGACCTCGATTCCGAGGCCCCGGATCTTGCGGAACAGGGTGCTCGGGTGGATGCCGAGGAGCTCGGCGGCGGCCTTCCGGTTGCCCTCGGTCCGGCGCAGGGCGTTGGCGATGTGGAGCCGCTCCATCGCCTGCAGCGTGGTGGGCGCGCCCCCTTCGCGGCGTTCAGCTGCGCTGTCCCGGGTCAGCTCGGGCGGCAGGTGGTTGAGCTCGATGACGCTGCCGCGGCACAGCACGAAGGCGTGCTCGACGATGTTCTCGAGCTCGCGGGCGTTGCCCGGGTAGTCGTGGTTCATGAGAACCTCGAGGACCTCGTCCGAGACCCCCACCACATCCTTCTCCTGCAGCCGGTTGAAGCGCCCGATGAAGTGGTCGATGAGCAATGGGATGTCCTCGCGCCGCTCGCGAAGCGTGGGCAGATCCAGGCGCATGACGTTGATGCGGTAGAACAGGTCCTCGCGGAAGGTTCCCTCCTTGACCAGCTCCGCCAGGTCGCGGTGGGTGGCGGCGATGACCCGGACATTCGCCGACACCGGCTCCACCGAGCCGAGCGGCTCGTAGACCTGCTCCTGGAGGACCCGCAGCAGGCGCACCTGCATGGCGGGCGAGATGTCGCCGATCTCGTCGAGGAGAATCGTGCCGCCCTCGGCGTGCGCGAAGCGCCCCGGACGGTCGTGGCGAGCGTCCGTGTAGGCACCGGCTTTGACGCCGAACAGCTCGGACTCGAGGAGGGTGTCGGGCATGGCGCCGCAGTTGATGGCCACGAAACGCTTGTCCCGGCGCGGCGAGAGGTTGTGGATGGCCCGCGCGAAGAGCTCCTTGCCGGTGCCGCTGGCGCCGTGGATGACCACCGTGCTGTCGCTGGCGGCCACCGCCGGCAGGACCCCGAACAGGTCTCGCATGGCCGCGCTGCGGCCGATGATGTCGCCCAGGGAGTAGCGCGCCTCGAGCGCCTTGCGCAGCTCCTCCACCTGGCTCAGGTCGCGGATGGTCTCCACTCCGCCCACGAGCTGACCGTGTTCGTTGCGCAGGACGGTGGTCGAGATCCTGATCGGCAGCTTGCGGCCGCGGGCGTCGATGACGAAGGCGGCCCGGTCGACCACCGGTTCGCCGGTCTCCATGGTGTGGCGGAGCGGGCAGACGCTGTTGCAGATGCTCGCCTGGAACACCTCGCAGCACCGACGCCCGATGGCCTTCTGCCTGGGAATGCCGGTGATCCGTTCGGCGGCACGGTTGAAGTAGGCGATCCGCCAGTCCCGGTCGACGGTGAACACCCCCTCGGCCACGCTGTCGAGGATGATGCGCCCGATTCCCGGCTCGTTGGCCTGCAGGGCGAGGCTCCACTGCCCCCGCTCCCGCTTCGGTTCCTGCGATGTCATCGCGGCGCTCCCCGAGCTTCGTTGTGCGATACTTGGGCGCGGACACGACGATGACGAGGCCCCTCCCCGACCCCCGACCGGAACCGACACCCACCCCCGGCAAGGCTCCCGAAGCCGGGCCGCTGCGCGTGCGGATCCTGAGCGCCCTGGCCGTGGCCGCTGTCGCCGCCCTCGCGGCGCCACATCTGCCTCCCCTGGGGCTCGGTGCGCTGGTGCTGGCGGCGACGCTCGCCGCGGTCTGGGTCAGCGCCCCGCCCGGTCGCGACGGCAACGGCCACCACCGGCACGTGCAGGTCCTGCGCGACGAGCTCGACGCCTCGCGCCGGCGCTACCAGCGGCTGTTCTCCTCGGTGCCCTGCTTCATCTGCGTGCTCGATCGCGACCACAACATCGTCGAGGCCAACGAGCTCTACCGGCGGGAGTTCGGCGTCACCGACCGCTCGCTGTGCTTCGAGGTCTGCAAGCAGCGCACCTCCAAGTGCCCGAACTGCATCGTCGACGCCACCTTCGCCGACGGCGTCAGCCGGGCCGCCGAGGAGATCCTGGTGGCGCGCGACGGACGGCGCATCAACGCGGTGGTCCACACCCGTCCCATCAGGGACGAGGGCGGCGAGATCACCGCGGTGATGGAGGTCTTCACCGACGTCACCGAGGTCAAGCAGCTGCAACGCCAGCTCGCCCTCACGGGCCGCGCGGTGGCGGGGGCCGCGCACCGCGTCAAGAACATCCTGATGGGGCTCGAGGGTGGCATCTTCATCGTCAACGACGGCCTCGAGCGCGACGACCGCGGCACCATCGACGAGGGCTGGGAGATGGTGGAGCGCAACGTCCACCGGATCACCGCCATCGTCAAGGACCTCTTGTTCACCGCCAAGGAGCGCCGGCCCTCCTTCGAGGACGAGGTCTGCCCCGAGGAGATCGTGCTCGAGGTCCGCAACCTCTATGCCCGGCGAATGGAGGGCGAGAACATCGAGGTCCTGGCCGAGGTGCCGGCCGAGCTCCACCGCGGCACCTTCGACCCCGACGCGATCCACAACCTGCTCTGCAACCTGGTCGGCAACGCCATCGACGCCTGCCGCTTCGACCCCTCGGAGGGCAAGGACGGCCACCGGGTGGTCCTCCGCTGCTGGCAGAACGGCAACGGCGCCACCGTCTTCGAGGTCGAGGACAACGGCGAGGGCATCCCCGAGGAGCTGACCCGGAAGGTCTTCCACGAGTTCTTCTCGTCCAAGGGCACCGAGGGCACGGGCATCGGCCTGCTGGTGGTCCAGAAGGTGGCGGAGGAGCACGGCGGCGCTGTGACCTTCCGCTCGACGCCGGGAGAGGGCACCGTGTTCACGGTCACGATCCCGGCCCATACGCCGACCGCCAAACCGGCCGATCACGGCGTTGGCAAGCTCGGCGTCCACAACTGACCTCCAGTCCCGACACGGGCACAGCTCCATCGGCACGGCGACCCGACGACGCTCGCGACCCGCGCCCCGGTGCTTCGGAAGGCTCAGGCGGCTCCGATCAGCTCCCGAACCTTGTCCAGGAACGCCCCCCGCTCGATGGGCTTCTCGACCACCGCCTCGGGCGGCCGCAGCTCACCGAGGTACCCGAAGAAGTCGTCCGACCTCGCGAGCCCCGTGAGCACGATGATCGGGATGGCCGAGGTCTTGTCCGAGGTCCGCAGACCGCGATACGCCTTGACCCCGGACTTCTTCGGCATCAGCACGTCGAGGGTGATCAGGTCGGGCTTATGGGCCTCGGCGAGCCACACCCCCTCGTCGCCGTCCGCGGCCGAGTCGGTCTCGTAGCCCGCCTTGCGGAACAGGGCTTCGAGGTACACGCGCATGTCCTTCTCGTCGTCGATAATGAGGATCTTCTTCGGCATCTCTCTGACCTCCCGGTTCGCCGCCTAATTCTCGTACGGATGAGTGCCGAGGGCGGCCTTGGCCTCCGGAGTGCCGATGCGGCCGAGCACTTCTCGGATCGGATGGCGCAGGTTCTCGTTGTCGAGGGAACGGACGATGCAGTCCACCAGGTCGGGATCGCGCAGAGCCGCGAGCTCGTCGCCGGCACATTTGACCAGCTCTGGGTTCTTGCTTCCCAGGGCCGAGCACAGATACTCCACCGCCAGGCCTCCGGTCTCTCCGCCCTTGCGGGCGATGGTCCCGAGGGCCTTGAGCGCCTTCTCGCTGCGCTTGAAGCGACCGATGGCGCGCACTCCCCGCAGACCGCCACCGTAGGCGTCCACGAAAGCCGCGACGGCCTCCTCGCTCTTGCGCTCCGGCTCGGCCTCGGCCTCCTTGGCCGCGTCCTCGAGGAAGGACTCGTCGGCGTAGTACTCCACCGCCATCCGGCGGACCGCCGGGTTGTACGCCGGGTCCTCGGCGATGGACTCGATGATGCGCCGATCGGTGATCCGCGAGAAGCACATGCCGATGAGCTCGATGTTCTCCGGGGACCTGAGCAGATCCGCCAGCACCCGCTGCGAGAACACCCGCTCCACGGCCACCAGCCGGGCGTCGAGAGACTCCGCCTCCCGCGCCACGCGCTCCAGGTTCGGGTCGTCGTTGATCTTGAGGACGGCGGTCAATCGAACCCGAGGAGAGTCGTCGGTGCACGCGATCTGCACCAACGTCTCGGGGTCGTCGAGCTTCTCGACCGCCGCCATCCGGACCTTGGGGTTGGAGTGCTCGTGGTCCTTCTTCTCGAGGAACCTCTTCGAGCTCTTTCGCTTCTCCATGATGGTCATTGCAGCCCTCCTTTCAGTAAGGGCGTTGCCACGGACGGGGTCGTCCGAAGCCGCAGAAGTGCAGCCGGGCGACCGGGTGTTGCCGGTTGGACAGTGGGTCAGTCACCGGGTTCTCCCAACGCACGTTCCACCGTCGCCACGAACTCGTCGGGATCGATGGGCTTGTCGAAGACCGCGAACGGTTTGCTGACCGCCAGGTGCCGGCCCGCGAGACCGCTGACCACGATGACCGGGATCCCCCGCAGGGCATCCTGCTTGAGCAGGCGGCGGTAGAAGTCGGTTCCTGTCTGCTCGGGCATCTGCAGGTCGAGCACGATGAGGTCGGGCGGCTCCTTTTCGGCCGCGTCGAAGGCCTGGCGGCCGTCTCGTGCGGTCGCCACCCTGTAGCCGTTCTTCTCGAGCACCCTGCTGAGGAAGGCACGGACATCCGGCTCGTCGTCGACAACCAGGACCAAGTGACTCATCACGGCCTCCGATCTTGCGGCGTGCGGTCGTTGCCGAAGGCGCTCCGGCGTTCACGCTCGGTCAGGAACCGCCAGAACGGGATGTAGCTCACCAGCAGCAGCCCGGCGACGATGTAGCCGACGGCCTTGGTGTGGGTCAGGAAATCGAAAAGAGTGTACATCATCCCCCCTCAGTGGACGCCTTTCCAGTCGGGATGCTCGTACATGATGGGCATCCGGTTCGCGATCCAGCGGAAGACCACGACGGCGAAGGTGATGAACGCCACCGTCACCCAGATCTCCATCCAGCTCGGGACATAGCTCTGGCCGGCCGGCAGGTTCCAGTTGAACGCGACGAAGGTGATGTTGAAGCGGTTGAGCATGATGCCGATGACGGTGATGACCGCCGCCACCCGAGCCAGGGTCAGCCGGCGCTCCCGGTAGGCGACCGTGAACAGCAGGCAGGGCAGCAGCACGAAGCCGAGAAGCTCGACCAGGAACCAGGCGCCCCAGCCGGTGGCCAGCAGCTGCCACTCGTCCTCGGTGGCCAGGCCCACCATCTTGATGGCGAAGTAGACGCCGAGGGTGACCGCAGCTCCCTTGGCGAGACCGAAGTTGATGGACGCGAAGCGGTCCTGGCTGATCTGGACCTGGTGGTGGAAGGCACGGTGGGAGATCATCCCCTCGACGATCACCATGGCCAGCCCGGCCGCCACCGCCGACACGAAGAAGTGCACCGGAATGTGCGAGGAGTACCACAACGGGTGGAGCCTCGTGGGCGCAACCATGTACATCGCGCCGAGGGTGGACTGGTGCATGGTCGACAGGATCAGGCCCAGGATGGTGAGGGCGATGGTCATGCTGCCGACGAGCTTGCGCCACCACTTGAGGCCCAACCACTCGAAGACCGCCGGGGTCGATTCGATGAACAGCACGGTCAGGTACAAGGCGACGCACAGCGCGACCTCGAACAGAGGCGACGTCGGACCGGCCGACTTGATGAACGGGTACGGAAGCCGCCATGGCCGACCGAGGTCGGCGAGCAGTCCGAGCACGACCAGGAAGTAGCCCAGGAACCCGGTCAGCAGCGCTGCCCGGACGATGGGCTTGTACTCCTTCATGCCGAACAGGTAGACCGCGCTCGAGGTGACGAAGCCGCCGGCGGCCAGGGCGACGCCGCTCATGACATCGAAGCCGATCCACAGCCCCCAGGGATAGGTGTGACTGAGGTTGGTGGTCGCCGCCAGGCCCTGGGTGAAGCGAATCCCGAGGATCGCCGCTCCCCCGGCGAGGATGATGCCGGCGATCACGTTGAACGGGGTGAGGAGACCACTCCTGCCCCAGATGGTCGGCGAGGCGGCATCCATGGTGACGTCGGTCATCACTCGCCTCCTTTCTGCGCCTCGGCAAGGGCCTTCTTCACCGCCATGTCGATGGCCTTCTGCTTGTCCTTGGCGGCGCGGTCGGCGGCCGAGGCGAGCTTTTGCTGCGTCACCTCCTCGGCTGCCGCCAGCGCCCGGGCCACCGACTCCTCGCGCTCGGCGGCCGACACCGCCTCGCGGCGCTTGCTGAAGGCGTACATCCCGAGCAGCAGTCCGGGGTAGATGGTGATCACGAGCGGCACGACCCCGAGGTACGAGGTGGCGATCGCCGGCAGCGGCTCCGTGGTGAGGCCCTCCTCGAGGTCGAGCTGCCCGAAGGGAACCCCCGACAGCACCAGCCAGCTGGTGCCGCCGAACTCGTGCTCGCCGAAGATGTGGTCGACGTAACGGTCGGGGAACTTGCGGATCCGCTCTCTGGCGACGCGGATCAGGTCCTCCCGCCGGCCGAAGGTGATGGCGCCCATGGGGCAGGCCTCGGCGCAGCCGGGCTGCTTGCCCTCCAGGATCCGGTCGTAGCACATGGTGCAGCGCATGACCTTCGGGGTCAGCGGGTCCTCGTACTCGTATGCCAGAGCGTAGTACGGGCACGCCATGACGCAGTAGCGGCACCCCATGCACAGCTCGGGGTGGTAGAGGACCGGACCCTCCGGGGTCTTCTCGAAGGCGTGGCAGGGGCACACGGTGGCGCAGCAGGGCTCGTTGCAGTGCATGCACTGGAGCTTGCGGTACACCGGGGCCCGGTCACCATCGGCCTCGAGGTACCGGTTGACCACGGTCAGCGAGGTGTCCGTCGTCCGGCGGACCGAGTCGAAGACTGCAGGATCGTCCAAGGGCTCGGCCACCGGAGGCAGCCCGTTGACCTCCTTGCAGGCGGCCTCGCACGAGCGGCAGCCGACGCACAGGGTGGTGTCGTGGAGCAGACCGTACCGTCCGGGGTGACCCTCGAAGTGCCTGACGGTGCCGGCTTCCGCTGTTGCAGCAGCGGCCGCGGACCCGAGGGCGCCGCCGATGAAGCCTCGACGCGTCAAGGTCATGAGATTTCCTCCTTCGCAGCATGGCAGTCGGTGCAGCCGGCTTTCAGACCCAGCCGTTGGTGGCAGCTGACGCACTGCCGGTGGTACGCGACCATCAGGGACGGTGCATCGCTGGTCGCCGCGGCCGTCGCGCCGTGGCACGACGCGCAGCGCGGCGGGCGCTCGCCCACCGGACTGTGGTGGTGGCAGCCCGCGCACATGGCCTCCGGCGAGCTGTGGAACCGTTTTGCCAACGGGTTGGTGCGGATGCCCTCGTCGAAGCGGCGGATGATCTTGAGGTGGGGAAAGCTCGATCCCTGGTAGGTGTCCGCGAGGACATCGATGGTGAGCACCTCGGGCAGATCGTCCGATGCGCCGGGCAACGGCTCGAAGGTCACAGGCGGCAGCGCACCGTCGGTAGCGGGCGGCAGATCCTCGAGGCGGGGATCCGGCCCGTTGTGACAGATCGCACAACCCCTGGCCTGCAGGCTCGCGACGGTGGTGTCGAGGTGGCACCCGGCGCAGTCGCCACGCTCCGCGGCAAGGCGGTGACACCCGGCGCAGCTCAGGGAGGACCTGCGATCGTGGTGGGCGTCCATGAGACTGACGCCTCCCCCGTCGGCGCCGGGCTGCGGGTTGTGGCAGTCGGCACAAGCCTTCAGGCGCTGGTGGTGGCAGCTCGAGCACGAGGAGGCCTGGCCCTCGTGGAGTGCGTGGTTGAAGGGCACCACCGGCAAGCGCGCGCCCGGCGACTTGACCCACGCGATGTCGGGTTGGCCGCGTTTGAGCCTGGGCACCTCGGCGAGCCTCTCGATGGCGGCGACCTGATCCGGGTCGTGACAGCCGTCGCAGCCTACCGGACCGGCCTTGACGGAGCGCCCGGCGCGCTCGAGGTGGCAGGCCACGCAGTCCCGGTGGACGGCGTCCCGCAGCGATGGCGTGTCGCCGACGGCGATCTCGCCGTGGCAGTTCCGGCAGGCCTCCTCGGTGTCCTCGCGGTACACCAGCTTCTGGCTCGCCTCGTCCCACACGTGGTGGCAGGTCTCGCACTTGTCCGGGTAGGCGTTCATGTGGCGGGCGTGGAGCGACAGGTCGAAGGCCAAAGGGTGCCGGACCGAGACCCCGGGCGGCCGGCGCACGTGGCACTCGCCACAGGTGACGGGTCCGGAAGCCTGCTGCCCCGCGTCGAGGCGACGCTGGTGGCAGCCGATGCACGCGTCGTGGTAGGCGTCCGTCAACGCGTCGCGCCCGTCGGCGGCGGCGACCGCCGCGAGGCCGGGATGGAAGCCCTCGTCATCCACCCGGTGGCAGACTTCACAGCCCTCGACCACGAGCGCTTCCGTGTGGCGCGCGTGGTCGAACTCCACCACCGGCCGCTGCAGCTCCCCGCCGAACGGGAGCCGGCCGATCTCCACAACCGACGGCCCGGTCACTCTCAGCGCCGACCTGTCGGCAGCGCCGGACGGCACGGCCGCGACGACGATGACCGCCAGGACCAGACTCGAAACCAGGATCGTGTGTCGCGTCATGGTTGTCCAACCCCTCATGCTTCGGGCATCTCGATGGTCTTGACCAGCAGCTCGCTGATGAACGACACGTGGCAGCCAAGCTTGTAGAAGCCGATGATGTCCTCGATCCCGGAGTGGCAGTTGTGGCACGGGGTGATCACCAGGTGGGCGCCGGTGTCGTGGATCTGCTCGGCCTTGATGCGGTTGCTCTTCATGCGCGAGCGCTTCCACGGCGGCCCGCAGTTGATCAGCCCGCCGCCCGCCTGGCAGCAGTAGTTGTGCTCGTCGTGGGGCTCCATGTCGCGGAAGTCGGAGCAGATCGCGTTGACCACGTAGCGGAGCTTGTCGTGGAGGCCGCGGCCGCGGACGATGTTGCACGGGTCCTGCACCGTGACCGGCTCCTCGATCTTGCGGGCGATCTTGAGCCGGCCGCTCTTGATGATCTCGTAGTAGTACTCCACTGCGTGGACCATCGGGATCGGCGGTTTCGTCCAGCCGAGCCAGCGCGGCCCGTCGTAGACCGCGCCCCGGTAGGCGTGGCCGCACTCGCCCATGACCACCCGCTTGACTCGCAGCTCGGCCGCCCGCTCCCAGTGCAGGCGCTCGACCCGGCCCATGGTCTCGAAGTCGCCCGAGTACATGGCCATGTTGGAGTTGTCCCAGCCGTCGGTGGACGGCATGGTCCAGTCGGCGCCCACGACCTTGAAGATGATCGCCATGTTGGCGATCAGCTGGGCGAGGATCTTGGGCTCCGGCCCGATCACCGAGTACATGATGTCGGCCCCCTCCCTGTCGAGGGGAATCCGGGTCCCGGCGAGCTCGGCCCGGGCGTCCTCCTCCTGCCACATGAGGGTGTCGATCCAGTCGTCCTGCTGGACCCACATCTGGTTCATGGTGGCGGCGTGGCTGTTGGTGGTGTCCTGGAGGTACTGGGGCACCACCCCGAGCAGGTTGAGAATCCTGCGCACCGTCATGATCATGTACGAGATGTCGATGCCGAAGGGGCAGTACATGCTGCACCGGCGGCACGCCCCGCACTCGAGGAAGGCGATCCGGGCCGCGTTGTGGAGGAACTCGCCGTCCACCTTGCCCTCTCGCCTCACCATCTCCCACAGGGTGTCCTTGACCTTGGCCACCGGCGCGAAATCGGGGTCCTTGTCGCGCGAGATGTAGCTCTGACAGGACTCGGCGCACAGGCCGCAGTGGACGCAGGTGTCGAGGTACACCTGGAGCCGGGCCGCCGCCTCCTCGGTCAGCACGCGGTTGATGGTCCGCTCGATCCGCTCCGGCGTCAGCTTGGCGATGTTGTCGTCGACCCCGGGGTCGATGACCTTCATGTCCTCGAGATCAGCCATGGTGTGTGTCCCCCGTCGCGTGCAGCTCACTGAGTCGTTGCATCACCAGTCCCTGGAGTGGCGGACTGCGCCGAACTCGCTGCCCATGTAGGCCCGCGTGAAGGGAAACCAGAGCATGTGGACGAGACGGGTCCACGGGATGGCGAGCAGCCAGAGGGCGCCGGTGAAGGCGTGGATGATGATCATGGTGCGGTAGGGCAGCCACTGCTGGGCGGCGATGAAGCCGGTCGCGAAGGGAGCGGCCACGAGCAGCGCGATCACGAAGTCGGACGGGTAGCTGACGTTCCGGACCTCGGGTTTGACGAGCCGCCGCACCATGAAGAACACGGCCCCGAAGATGACGATCAGGGTCATGACGTCGGCGACCCCGTCGGGCAGGCTCCACCACCGGACGCCCCAGGCCTGCTGGAACAGGACCGTGTGACCCATCACGAACAGCGGGGTGACGATCAGGCAGACGTGGAAGGCGAAGGACACCAGGGTGAAGAGCGGACGCTTCCGGGTGCTCGCCCCGCCGAAGGGGAGCACCCAGTGCGCCAGCGACCGTAGGCCGTACTTGGCGCTCAGGGTCGGGATCACAACCCGCTCCCGCTTGGCGAGCTTCGCCATGGTCACGAATCGGTAGAGCAGACCGCCGAAGAAGCCGACGAAGGCGATCCAGACCAGCGGGCCGCTGACGAACTCCACCATGTTTCCTCCCCCGGTCACTTCGAGAACCCGCGGGCCGTGTCGACCACCTGGCGGATGAAGGTGTCGTCCTCGACGGCGCGGACCAACATCCGCGAGCCGTCGGGGCTGAAGATGGGATCCCACAGCCTGTCGAACCAAGGGCTCCACGGGCGGCCGTCGACGGCGATGGCGAAGCGCCCGTCCCGCTCGACCTTGGCCGCCAGCCGCCCGCCGTCGGGCGAGAAGACCGGATCCCAGACCATGTCGTAGTCCTCCGGCCACGGCCGGTCGTCGACGGCGATGCCCCACCGGTCATGGTCCCGCACCGCGACCGCCACCCGGTCACCGCCGGGGCCGAAGACCGGCTCCCGCACCATATCGTCGAACGAGGACCGCCACGGCCGGTCGTCGACGACCACCGTCCAGCGCCCGAAGTCACGGGCCGCCACGGCGGCGATCCGCGAGCCGTCGTCGCTCAGACGCTGATTCCACAGCTGCATGAAACGGCTCGTCCAGATCGGGTCGCCGTTTTCGGCGATGGTCCACGACCCGGCCAGCCGAACCGGCGCCAGCAGGCGGCTGCTGCCGTTACGGTAGGCGGGCTCCCACACGCAGCCGAAGCGCTGCTCCCAGGGCACCCCGTTCTCGGCCAGGGTGTACTCGCAGATGTCGAGACGGACCTCGGCGGCGACCCGGCCACCGTCCTCGCTGATGGTCGGGGCATAGGCGTTGACGAAGGTCCGGTCCCAGGGTTCGCCGTTGACGGCCACGCTCCAGGTCCCGTTCATGAAGCCGGAGATGTCGGCCTCGGCCAGGGGCACCACCTGCACCACCGCGGCCACGTCGCGGCCGTCGGGGCTCACCGCCAATCCGCGCGACGAGTGGAAGCGCCGCTCCCAGGCCTCGCCGTCGACGGCGACGGTGTACTCCATGTTGTCCTTGATCTGGACCGCGATGACCCTGCCGTCGCGGCTGAACCGAGGGTTCCAGGCGAACTCCCACCGGTTCTCCCAGGGCTCGCCCTCCACCGCCACCGTCCACTCGTCGTCGATCCGCACCAGGGCCGTCAGTCGGCCGTCCGGGGTGAAGGCCAGGTGCCACGCCTTTTCGAACTCGCCCTCCCAGCGCTCGCCGTTGACCGCCACCGAGAAGGTGTCCGGCTCGGTGAGCACCGGTGCGGCGAGGCGCTCGCCGTCGGGGCTCACCGACCACTCGTGGACCTCCTCGAAACGGTCGCGAAACGATCGGAGATCGCAGACCGATCGTCTGCCGGTGCTCCAATCCCACGTCTCGATGTCGACCATGGAACGGCTCCCTTCGTTGCCCGCCGCGAGCCCCGTTGCGGGACGTCGTGCGCTGGCAGCCTTCAGAGCAACGGTCATGCCACGGTCGGCGCGAGCCGCCAGGTTCTTGCTAAGGCGTGTGTTTCATGTATGATAGGCCGCCGAGGCCGAAGCGGGGGGCGCTCCAGACCACAGCAAAATGCAACTCTAGGCCCGTGCGGGTGCTCGCATTCTGCTATGGTCGATCGACACTCTCCGGACGAGTGCGTGCACGACTGCGCGGCGAGCGCGACGCTCCGATCGGCGGACGCAGATCGCAGCGGCCTCGAACACGGCGAGAATCGCGGAAATCAAAGGGCGGCCCCCGATCGGGGGCCGCCGATGCGTACACTCGCGATCTGCAATACTGGGGTTTTGCGGCCGGGCGCTGGCGCCCGCAGCTCCTAGTGCCACTCCCAGTCGATGAAGCCGGGCTGGGCGTCGACCATGGCGTTGACGATGAGCTCGACGAGACCGCCGTAGTAGATGCCGGCCTTCTCCCAGGCATCGTAGTAGTTGATGATGTCCCGGATCTGCCCTTTGCAGTTGGAGCATGGGGCACAGACGTACTTGGGGTGCTCCTTGTCCATGGGTTCGTCCTGGAAGGCCTCGAGGATCTGCCGGAACTTCCGGCGGCCGGTCATGCGGTGGCGCCAGTCCTGGAAGTTGTGGCCCGACATGATGGCGAAGCCGGAGCCGCCGCCGCAGCAGTAGTTCTCGACGCCGTGGGGCGCCATCTCGCGGAAGCGGCCGGGGGGCAGGACGGCCTCGAGGATCTCGCGCTGGGGGGTCACGACGCCCATCAGCCGCACCAGGTTGCAGGGGTCGTGGAGGGTCACCGGAAAGTCGTTGCGACTCGGGTCGAGCTTGAGCTTGCCCGAGCGGACGATGTCGCGCAGGGTGACCATGGAGCTCTCGCGCGGGATGTTGAGGTCGCCGGTGAGGACCTTGTCGGCGATGACGGTGAGGGCCTTGTGGGCGTGGCCGCACTCGCCGAGGACGATCTTCTTGACCCCGAGCTTCTTGGCGATCATGGCGTGACGGACCGCGACCCGCGCGAACTGGACGTCGTCGTACCAGACCCCGTAGTTGATCCCGTCGTAGCCGATGGCGTCGGACGACAGCGTCCAGCTGAGCCCCGCCGCCTCGAAGACCGTCGCGAAGGCGCCGGGGTTCTCGGGCCAGGCCATGATCTCGCCGGCGTTGTGGATGAGCAGGATGTCCGCCCCCTCGACGTCGAACGGGGTCTCGATGGGGATGCCGGTGCGCTCGGCGGTGTCCTCGTCGATGAACTCGATGTTGTCCTTGACGATCATCGGCGTCATGCCGGTGGACGAGCCGACCGCGAGCTGGAGGACCGAGCCGTCCTTGTGGATCTCGCGCGGCACGATGCCCATCTCCATACTGGCGATCTTCCGGATCTCCCGCGACAGCAGCGCGTTGTCGGCGCCGATCGGACAGGTCTGGGCGCAGCGGCGGCACAGGTTGCAGCGGTAGCTGAGCTCGATGAGCCGGGCCACCGTCTCCCAGTTGAGGTCGATGTCACCGTGGACCGCCGGCGACGCCTTCTTGACGTACTTGAAGTAGATGCGGCGCAGGATCTCGGAGCGGTAGATCGGGCGGTAGAGCTCGTTCTCGCCGCTCTCTTGGAAGATCGGGCAGGCGTCGGAGCAGGTCTGGCAGCGGGCGCAGTGCTCCATGGACATCTCGAAGGGCTGGAGGAAGGTCCAGTTGTCGTCGACGCTGAACAGCTTCTCGAGGCCGCTCAGGAAGCCGTTGACGAGGCGCTCCTCGTCCTCCCTGGTCTTGGGCTTCTCGATATTGACCGCGATGGTGTCGTCGAGCACCACGTACTTCTCGCGCGCTTCCGCGGAGAGCTGGCCGAACTCGGGCTCCTCGTCGAGCTTGTCGAAGGGCGGCGGCAGCGGGATCTGCTCGAACTGGTTGATCTGGGCGAGGGGCTCGCCCCGGTGCTTCCCGAGGTCTTTGACGCTGTCAGGCTGTTTCATTTCTTCTGGTCCTCCAAGGTCACGTCGAGCCAGCTCTTCTTGCCGTCGGCATTGATGTGCGGCGCCGACCACGAGACCGGCCTCGAAAGAAGCTCCTGGATGGTCGCCTCCTGCTTGCCGCCGGGCAGGTTCGGTTCGTCCGACCAGCGGATGGCATGGTAGGCGAAGTACTTGCCGATGAAGTGCGACATGTGGGTGGTGGGGATGTAGGCGACCAGCAGCGCCAGCAGCACCACCGACAGGCTCAGCAGGAGACCGGCGGTGCCGGCGCCGACCGGCGCCAGGTTGAAGGTCACCAGGTTGGTGACGAAGGCGGCGACCAGGGAGAAGTCCCGGTCGTAGCCCAGGAACATCACAGTGGCCACGCCGAAGGCGACGATGAAGAAGAGCAGGTTGAAGAGGTCGGCGGGCGCGGTGTAGTCCCTCAGCGAGCGGCTCCGGCGGCGCAGGAACAGGCCGATGGCGCCGACGATGCCGAGCACCAGGCCGGCGCCCGCGATGAACGGGATCACGGCGCCGATGACCTTGCCCCCCGGCTCGGCGACAGAAGCCGGCAGGTAGCCGACGACGAGGCCGCCGAGCAGCAGCAGCGCGGTCGCCCCGCCCACCAGGTAGAGCCCGAAGTGAAACGGGAAGGAGCGCGTCCACAGCTTCCGGTTGTGCTCACGCAGAGCGACCAGGAACAGGATCTCGGGCACCATGACCTTGAGCTCGCCGACCAGCGAGACCTCGCGCTTCTTGGTCCACCAGTCGCTCTCCTCGAGGTACGATCCCCCGTATGCGGCCTTGCCGCCGCCCTCATGCGCCACGGGATAGAGCTCCCATCTCACGTGCATGGGCATCTTCGACCACATGAAAAAGCGGGCCACGCACGCCACCAGGAAGAAGACGATGCCGACGTAGGCGACGATATAAGCGAGAGTAGTCATCATTATCACCTCATAACCATAGCACGGAGTTCTCATACGTCATGCGACGGCAACCACGACGAAACGACCATCGATGAGGGCCACCTCGCGGACCGACACGACGGTCGATCATACAACCACCCGACCCTCCGCGCCGATCGACCGCCGTCTCGGCCCGCGGGTAGCTCGTCGAAGGTCGGCATCCATCCTTCGGCGGATTAGCAATTGCCATGCCCGACCGAATCGCTCGGCGTTGTCGGATGCGTCCTCGACCCCATGGGCCACGGGGCCCGATCAAGTCCCCGGAGGTCAACAAGCTCGGCGTGCTCCTCGCGCCCACCGAGCTCTCGGTGCGCTTCGCCCGGCGGGCCCGAGGCACGCCGGTTGGAGAACGTGCGTTACTGATCAGTGACGCAACCGTGGGGACCCGACGTCGGTCCTGAGATCGTGCCTCGCCCGATCCCGGTCACGGCGCGGTCTCCAGCGCCCGGAACGCAACTCCCTCGGCTCAAAGGGTCTCGATCTCGGGCGGCACGTGGTGCAGGGGCAGCACCACCGTGACCGTGGTCCCGACCCCCTCGGTGCTGTCGATGGCCACCTGGCCTCCGTGCATCTGAACCGCCTCCCGGACGATCGACAGCCCGAGCCCGGTCCCCTCGGCGACCATGTGCTTGGCGTTGGGCGCCCGCACGAACTCCAGAAAGACGTCGTCGAGGAGCGCCTCCGGGATCCCGATGCCGTCGTCGGCGACCACCACCGTGGCCTGGATGGCGTCCACGGCCAGGGCCACGGTCACGGTCCCGCTGTCGGGCTTGGAGTACTTGATGGCGTTGTGGATGAGGTTCTCGAAGGCGTAGACGAGGTCGGGCGGCACCGCCCAGTCGAGGACCGCCGCACCCTCGTGGATGAAGTGGGGCACGAGCTCGACGTTGGCCTCCCGGGCCAGAGGGTCGACGGCGTCGAAGATGTCGGCGAGGATCTGATTGACGCTGACGCGCTGGGTCCACGGCGCCCGCGCTCTTCCCTCGCGCATCTTCGCCAGCTCCAGGAGATCGTTGACGATGTCGAGCAGGGAGTCGACGCGGTTCGCGGTCCCCTGCAGCAGCTGCCGGCCCTCCGACGAGCCCGGGTCGAGGTAGCCGTCGAGCAGGACCTGGATCGACGTCTTGATGGTGCCCAGGGGCGAGCGCAGCTGGTGGGCCGAGATCCGCATGTAGTGGGACTTCCGCCGCTCGAGCCGCTCCTGCTCGTCGAGGGCCCGCTTGAGCTCGGTGGTGGTGCGGTCGAGCTCGATGTTGCGCGCCTTGAACCGGCTGGTCACCGAGTCCGTCAGGTAGACGATCCCGAACACCAGCCCGACCAGCATGGCCATGCTCAGGACGCAGCCGTCGACGGTCGGCTGCCGGCCGGTCACCGTCGGGTACTGGACCAGGAGCCCCACCTGCTCGAAGGTGAACAAGGCGGCCGCCGCCCCGCAGGTGCCCACCGCCAGCAGGTACATGATCCTGGTCGAGATCATGATCGTGCCGATGGCCATGTGGAATACCACGAAGGGCAGCACCAGGCTGGCGCAGCCGCCCGTGAAGTGGACCGTGACCAGCAGCGCCACCAGGTCGGTGACCATCTGCAGGATCGCCACCTGCCGCAGCGCCGCGTAGTCGCGGTCGGGACCGAGCCGGGAGCGCAGGACGAAGACGAAGACCGAGTTGTAGGCCGCCACCAAGGCAGCGACCAGGACCAGGCTCGGCCAGGTCGAGGGGGTGCCGACGGACGGGCCCAGCACCGAAGCCAGGCCGAGCCCCGCCACCGCCACCCAGCGGAGGTTGGAAAACCAGAGCAGCCGCTCGTGGAGCTCCCACGAGAACACGAAGCTGAACCGGTCCTGGCCCCGGGCCGCCTCGTCGGCGACGGTCCCGGCCTCGTCGCGCCGGCCGCGGGCCACCTGCTGCTCAGCCGTCATGGTCGGTCACGGTGCGGGCTCGCCGGGCCCGATCAGGACCTCCACGGCGCGCAGCAGCTTCTCGGGGGCCACCGGCTTCTCGAAGTACCGGTCGGACGGCACCCACGACTCGTCCACCTCCATCCGGAGGTCGTAGACCCGTCCGATCCCGGTCAGGATGATGATCGGAATCAGGGTGGTGGCGTCGTCCGCCCGCAGAGCCCGGGCCACGTCGAAGCCCTCGGACATGTGGTCCATCATGACGTCCAGGATCACGAGGTCGGGGGGCTCCTCCTCGATGGCGGCCAGGGCCTGGCTGCCGTTGGCGGCGGTCCGGACCCAGTAGCGGGTCTCGAGCACCGCCACCATGGACGCCACGAAGACCGGGTCGTCGTCCACCACGAGCACCGTCGGCCTCGCCATCACCGCCGACCGTCGCGGCCCACCGGCGCCGCGCCGTCGTCCTCGGAACCAAGCGGGGATCGCGCCATGTGATCACCCCGACATTACCCGAGCCCCGGGCCTTCCGACAAGCTCTCCCGTTCCCGTCTCCGTATTCCGTGCCCGTACCCGTACCCGTGCCTGTTTCCGTTTCCGTGCCCGATACCAGCGGCAGCGGCAGGGTCAGCGGCAGCGATCAGCGCCCCCGGCAGCGGCAGCGGCAGCGCCCCCCGGGACGCGCGGGCAGGGCGCCTCCACCGGGACGTGCCAGGTTCGGCATTGTGCCGGCACCCTTTGGCCTCGAGGCCGCGCGGGCTCGGTGCCTGGCTCTCCTTTCGTCCAACGAAAGGGTGCCTGGCACCGCTCCCATCGCCTTCCCGGCAGCCCGGGCACAAGCGACACCCGGCCGGCGGGCCGCCGGCCCCACAATGCCACCTCGTCCCCCGCAAGCAGGCCGCCGCTCGATGAGACGGCGCGGTCGCAGCCCTCCCCATCACCCCCGCGCGACCGCGCCGGCTCATCGACGCTGGGACGCCAAAGGCGGCCCAGAAGGCCGGGGCCCCGGGACGCACGGCCTCGCGCCCAGCGGCAGCGGCAGGGTCAGCGGCAGCGACAGCGGCAGGGGCAGGGGCAGCGGCAGCGACCAGCGCCTCCGGGACACGCGGGCAGGGCGCCTCCACCGGGACGTGCCAGGTTCGGCATTGTGCCGGCAGCCCCCTCCCGATCAGAGCGCGCCCCGCACAATGCCCAACCTGGCAATCCCCGGGAAGCGCGCCTCGGAGAGGGTCTTCCGGCTTCGAGGCAGGCCGCCGCTCGATGAGACGGCGCGGTCGCAGCCCT
>DATHSO010000199.1:0-14940 GCA_035464095.1 Candidatus Methylomirabilota bacterium
GCAGCCGCCGAGGCCCTGGGCGACGCCCTCGCCGAGCTGTCGCTCCGCTACCAGTACACGGTGTCGCGCGAGGCCGACCTGGCGGCCCTCGACGCCCACCGCGCCTACGACCGCTACGCCCCGTACCTGGTGCCGCGGATCAAGGGCACCTTCGCGCTTCACCAGCTGCGGCTGCTGCTCGGCACCGAGCGCTTCCTCGAGGTCATGCGGGCGGTCCACGACCGCTTCGCCGAAAGGGAGATGACCACCAGCGACTTCATCGCCGTCGCCGAGGAGGTGTCGGGCGAGCAGCTCGACGCCTTCCTCCGGCAGTGGCTCGAGCGCACCGGAGTGCCCCGGCTGTCCCCGTCGGCGGAGGTCCGCGAGCTCCGCCGCGGCGGCTGGGAGCTGCGCCTGCGGGTCGAGCAGGGCGAGCCTGCCTACCGGCTGGTAACGCACGTCGAGGTGACGGCCGGCGGGAAGCGCCAGCTCGAGCGGGTCGAGCTCGACGGCGACACCGAGGCCGTTCTCACCTTCGACGAGCGGCCGACCCGGCTGGTCGTCAACGCCCTCGACGACGTCCCGGTGGCCCGCGAGCGCTTCTACGCCTGGCGGAACTTCATCGACGACTTCCACTCGACCCTGATCGTCTACGGCACCGCCAGCCGGATCGAGGCCAACCACACCATGGCGCGGCGCTGGCAGGAGCTGGTCGCCGACACCTACGTGGAGATCCTGCCGCCCCTGGTCAAGGACGCCGAGATCGACGCCGAGCAGGCGCTGAGCCACGACCTGATGGCGATCGGCACCCTCGACGACAACTACTTCTTCCACCACCTCGAGGACCACGGGATCGCGGTCGGCCGCGGCCACTTCTCCTTCCGGGGGCGGACCTACGCCGACCCCGAGGACGGGCTGTTCGCGGTGCTGCCCAACCCCTACAACCCCGACCGGGTGCTGTACGTGATCGCCGCCAACTCGGCCATGGAGCTGTATCACATGACCGAGACCTACCACCGGGAGATCCCGTCCTGGGCGGTCTTCAGGGGCGAGGAGATCGCCGACCAGGGCACCTTCGAGCCCGAGGGCTTCGTCATCGAGCTCGACTGAGCGGGGCCGTCAGCGGGCGGGCCGGATGGCGACCACCTGGTCGCGGGCGATCCAGTACGCGACGACGCCGCCGCCCACGACATGCCGGACGCGGATCCGCTCCGGTTCCGCGCCGACGAGCTGGGCCGTGACCTCGGTGCCGTTGGCAAGCTCGATCTCGACCCGACGGCCGGCGTAGCGGGGCAGCTCCTGCCACGGGATGGAGGCCGGCGCAGGGGGCTCCCGCCGCTCGGGGACCAGCTCCTCCCACGAGCTCACCACCTGCGTCGGCGCCTGATCCTTGCCGAGCTCGCTGACCACGGCCTCCCAGGAGGGATGGGTGGGCAGGGCGGTGGGGCGGGGAGGGGGCAGGACGCCGGGCGCCGGTCCGGCGGGGCGCCCGGTCTCGTCCATCCGTGCCTCGGGACTGCTCGCCGATGACAGGACCTGTGCGCCGACGCCGAGGAAGGCAACCGCATAGGCCATGCCCGAGGCCACGAAGCCGACCCCCCAGACCAGCAGCGGCCGGCGGGCGGCGGGCCAGTGGCCGACGGCGAACAGGATCAGCGGCACCCAGGTCCAGCCCAGCAGGAGCACCGCGAGGCCCCAGCCGAGGCTGACCCGGAAGGCCTCGACGACCAGCCACACGTAGCCGATCAGCCCGAGCACACCGCCGAGGATCAGCAGGCCGACGCTCAAGGTCATTCGCCGCTCCCCGGATGCGCGGTCCGTGTCCTGTCGCTGTCCATCTCGTCGATTCTAGGATATTGCAACCTTCGCCGATCCACTACGGTATTCTCCGGATATGAGCACCTCGAATTTCGCAGCCGTCGTGTTGGCGGTCATCGTGGCGGCAGCGTTGCCGCCGGTGGTCGCGGCCGATCGATCCCCAGGCCTGGCCACCGGGCGCGACGCCGGGGCGGTGACGATCCCGCCGGCGCTGGAGCAGCCCGGGGACCCGCCCGCTGAGCGCGTCCCGGACGACGGCGTCAAGGCACTCGAGCCCACCGTCGTCGAGCACCAGGGCTTCGTCAGCGTCCAGGTCAACGTCGACGCTGCCGGCCTGAACATCCCAGGCGACGCGGCCAACGAGCCCTCCATCGCCGTCGACCCGCTCGACCCGCGCCGGATGGCCATCGGCTGGCGGCAGTTCGACTCGATGAGCTCGAACTTCCGGCAGGCGGGTTGGGCGTGGAGCGGCGACCGCGGCCGCAGCTGGACCTTCCCCGGCTCGCTGACCGGTGGCGTCTTCCGCTCCGACCCGGTGCTCGCGGCCGACGGCGACGGCCGGTTCTACTACTACAGCCTCAAGGAGAGCCTGCTGTGCGACTTCTTCTTCTCTGACGACCGCGGCGAGACCTGGACCGGCCCGAGGCCGGCCTTCGGCGGCGACAAGCAGTGGTTCGCCATCGACCGCAGCTTCGGTCCGGGCCGGGGCAACATCTACGCCAGCTGGAGCCTGGCCAGCAACCCGTGGGGCGAGCGGGTCTTCATCCGCTCCACCGACGGCGGCCAGAGCTTCTCCGAGCCCGTCGTCCTGAGGCCGGCGCCGATCTGGGGCACCCTGACGGTGGACGCCGACGGCGGGCTCTACCTCGCCGGCAACGCGTCCTTCAACCGCGGCATCTTCGTGGTCTACCGGTCGCTCGACGCCTGGGACGCCGGCGTCGATCCGACCTTCGACTCGTTCACGGTCAACCTCGGCGGCCGTCAGGGGGCCTTCGAGGGCGCCGGTCCGAACCCGGTCGGCCTCTCCGGACAGCTGTGGATCGACGCCGACCGCTCCGACGGCCCGAGTCGGGGCGATCTGTACATCGTCGCGTCGGTCGACCCGTCGGGCGACGACCCGCAGGACGTCCACTTCGTCCGGTCGAGCGACCTGGGCGAGAGCTGGAGCCTGCCGGTCCGGGTCAACATCGACGACCGCAACGCCTGGCAGTGGTTCGCCACCATGGCGGTGGCTCCGAACGGGAGAATCGACGTCGTCTGGGTCGAGTCGCTGACCGAGGCCGAGCCCAACATCGGCCAGCTCATGTACGGCTTCTCGGCCGACGGCGGCGCCAGCTGGTCGACCCCGGTGGCGGCGAGCCCGGTCTTCGACAGCTACCGCGGCTGGCCGAACCAGAACAAGCTGGGCGACTACTACGACATGACCTCGGACGACACCGGCGTCGACCTGGCCTACGCCGCGACCTTCAATGGCGAGCAGGACGTCTACTACCTGCGGCTGTGGGCGGACTGCGACGGCAACGGCGCCAGCGACGCCTACGACGTGTGGCTCGGTCGGGTGCGCGACTGCAACGCCAACACGGTGCCCGACACCTGCGAGATCCTCGAGAGCCCGGGCCTCGACAGCGACGGCGACGGTGTCGTCGACGCCTGCCGGACGCCCCCTCGCTCGGGCGGGGGGCGGGTCGCGCCGTAGCCGGACCCGAACCCGAATCCGGGATCCGGTCGGGAGCGGGTGCGAGTTGACAGCCCCCGCGATGCGGGGGACTGTTCACTGCCAGTGGCAGCGATCAGATTCCGGACCCGCACCCGCACCCGCACCCGGCGCTGCAACCCGAAACCGGCTGCCCCTCGTAGGGGAGGGTTTTACACCCTCCCCCCGGCTCGGGCGCCCCGGCGCCCGTGCCGGACCTGGACCCGAACCCGGCCGCAGCGCTGTAGCCGGCCGCCGACGGGCGACGCCGGGCCGAGCCGCGAGGCCCGGATGGCCGGGGCCGCCGGGCTCAGGACCCGGGGACGACCGCATCAGCCCGGGACGCCCGGGCAACGCCGGCGAGCCGCCGGCGCCACAATCCGGACCCGCACCCGGACCCGATCGGGAGCGGGAGCGACCCAGCGTCCCGCCCGGGCCGGTCGGCGCGTCCGACGCGCCGCCGCAATTCGTCCGACGAATTGCCGCCGCTGCTTGCGCCTCCGGGGGCTCCCCCAAGGTGGGCTCCTGAGTGGCCCCGATGGCGCCCGGACGCCCACTGGGGCACGGTGGGCTCCACGACGAAAGGAGCCTCCGATGACGCCCCGACGAACCCTGCTGGGGGTCACCGGCTGCGATCGCGGCCCTCGCCGCGGCCGGCCTGCTCTTCGCGGTGGATTCCACCGAGGCGATGTTCGTCGGCAAGGTCTTCAAGCCGGCGAAGACCGACGAGGGCTGGTACGAACGAAGTTGAAAAGGAGGAGGATCCCATGAGCTGTTCGAGGAAGACGTCGACCCCCGCGAGATCATTGATCTGGGTCGGGCTCCTGGTGGCGGTGGCCGCGATCGCCTTCGCCCACCACGGTCCGGACTCGGTCGTGCTCGACAAGGCATCCGATAAAAAGGGCCCGGTGGAGTTCCCGCACGCGGCCCACCTCGAGGTCGTGGAGGCTTGCGACACCTGCCACCACACCGACGAGGGTCTGACCGCCGACAGCGACGCGGAGGTCCAACCCTGCAGCGCCTGCCACCTGGACCCCGAGGACCCGGCGACGCCGTCGAGCCGCGAGATGAGCCCGAAGAAGAACCCCTACCACATCAGCTGCATGGGCTGCCACAAGGACGAGGACGCCGGCCCCACCACGTGCAAGGACTGCCACGGCTCGTGATGGGACCGCCCGCCGCTGTGCGGGCGGCGCCGGCCCCTCGTCGCCGGCGACGGGGAGCCGGTTCCGCCGTCAGACCTCGAGGCGCCGGCTGTAGCGCACGTCGCCCGAGGTGAGCGCGGCCTCCCGGACCGCGGCGGCCACCGCCCGGTGCAGCTCGCGGTCGAGGATCGGCGGGGTCAGCTCGCCCTCCGGAGCGCGGGCGGCGATCTCCCGCGCGGCGGCGATCTTCATGCCGTCGTTGATGCGGGTGGCGCGGGCGTCCAGGGCCCCCCGGAACAGGCCGGGGAAGGCGAGGGCGTTGTTGACCGCCTTGCCGTCGGCGGCGAAGGCCGCACCCGCGGCCAGGGCCGCGTCGGGGTCGATCTCCGGGTCGGGGTTGGACAGGGCCAGGATCACCTGCTTGGGGCGCACCGTCTCCGGCTTGATCAGGCCCGGCACGCCGGTGGTGGCGATCACCATGTCGGCCTCGGCCATGACCCCGGCGAGGTCGGTGGGGCGGCCGCCGAGGGCCTCGAAGCGCTCGACCATCCGGGGGCTGATGTCGACCCCGAGGATGGTCTGGACCCCGTAGGCGGCGAGCAGGCGCTGGATGCCCGAGCCGGCCGCGCCGAGGCCGACGATGCCGACCCGGGCCCGCTTCAGGTTGAGGTGGCGGGCCTGTGCGATGTTGAGCAGCGCCGCGAGCACCACCACCGCTGTGCCGTGCTGGTCGTCGTGGAGCACCGGGATGTCGAGGGCGGCGCCGAGCCGCTCCTCGATCTCGAAGCACTCGGGGGCGCGGATGTCCTCGAGCTTGATCGCGCCGAAGGTGGGGGCGATGGCGGTGATCGCGTCGACGATGACGTCCGGGTCCTTGGAGTCGATGAGGATCGGCACCCCGCTGACCCCGGCCAGGAGGTCGAAGAGGGCCGCCTTGCCCTCCATCACCGGCATGCCGGCCACCGGGCCGATGTCGCCCAGGCCCAGGATCGCGGTGCCGTTGGTGACGATGGCGACGGTGTTGGCGATGGCGGTGTAGCGGCTCGCCAGCTCGGGGTCGTCGGCGATCTGCAGGCACATGGAGGCGACGCCCGGGGTGTAGACGATGCCGAGGTCGTCGAGGTTGCGCAGCTCGACCCGCGACCGGGTCGCGATCTTGCCGCCGAGGTGGCGCTCCCGGACCACGTCGGTGACCTCCAGGAGGTCGACCTGGTCCATCGCCCGAACCTCGTCGCAGACCCGGTCGAAGGTCGCCTCGTCGGGGGCGATGACGTCGACGTCGCGGACCCGGGACGACCGGCCGACCGAGGCGGTGGTGATCTCGCCGAAGCGGATCCCGAGCTCGCCGAGCCGGGTCGTGAACGCGCCGAGAGCTCCGGGCTCGTCGGCGATCTTGATGCGCATGCGCTTGATGCAGCGGCGTCCGATCTCGTGCTTCATCGATGCCCCTCCTCGTCGTCGGGCGGGGCGGCATCATACCCCGCCGCACCGTGGCGCGTGCTAGGCTTCTCGCCCGTGAGCGCCGAGACCGAGCGCCCGTCGAGCCTCCGCTTCGCCCTGTTGATCGGGGTCTTGGTGGTCGGCACCCTGGTTGGAGGCGCCCTGCTCGCCCCCGCCGCCGCCACCCTGCTGGGCGTGCTGCTGCCCGACGTGTCGCCGCCCTTCTCGCGGGTCTACGATCGGGTCGCCATCGCCGTCCTGCTGGTCGCGCTGATCGTCCTGCGGCGCCGGCTCGGCCTGGGCCGGATCGTCGAGTGCTGGCGCGAGGAGAGCTGGCCCGAGCGCGGCCGCCGGGCCGCGGCCGGGCTCGCCGCCAGCCTGGTTCCGGCGCTGCTCGTTCTCGGCCTGGCCATCGACTCGTCGCAGCTCCTGTGGGCCGGTAAGACCGCGCTGCAGGCGGCCGAGAGAATGGCGGTCGCCATCCCGGCCGCTCTCGTGATCGGCCTGGTCGAGGAGAGCTTTTTCCGGGTGGTGGTTTTTCGCGGCCTCGCCGCAACCTGGCGATGGCCGGTCGCGGCCGTGGCCTCGTCGGCGCTGTACTCGGTGGTCCACTTCCTGACCCCCCGGAAGGGCTTCGAGATCAGCGGCGCCTCGCCCCTGGAGGGGCTGCGCTACCTGGGCGCGGTGGTCGGCCGGTTGGCCGACCCGAACACCCTGCCCGCGGTCCTCGGGCTCTTCCTGATCGGGCTGGTGCTGTGCCTCGCCCTCCAGCGGCAGCGGTCCCTGGCCCTGGTCATCGGCCTCCACGCCGGCTGGCTGCTCGCCGCCAAGGCCGCGATCCGGCTCACCAGCCTGCCCCCCGAGCTCGCCGACGGCGGCAGCTTGATGAAGCGGCAGCTGCTCATCGGCAGCCCCTGGCTGTGGCTCGCGGTCGCGGTCACTGCCGTCTTGGTGGTCGTGCCGACTCGCCGCCGCTGATCTCGAGGCGACAGCAGGCCGGCCTGAGGCTGCCCGCCGCGCCGACCCTGGTCAGAGCTCGGTGCTCATCTTCGGCTTGGGGCCGGGCTGGGCGAGGATCCGGGCGATGGGCCGCAGGTCGAGCCACCATTGGTGGGCCGGGCGCTGGTGCTCGGCGTCCACGAGCCGCGGCAGGTCCTGGAGGTTGAGGGTCTGGACGGTGCCGCCCATCAGGCCGATGGCGCAGACGTCGTTGCGGCCGTGCTCGACGGCGTCGATGAGGTGGCCGATGCAGCGCTTGGCCAGGCGGGTGGCGAGGATCCGGTCGAAGGGGGTCGGGTTGCCGCCCTGCTGGAGGTGGCCGAGGATCGCCTGCCGGACCTCGAACAGCTCGCCGCCCTCCTCCTCGAAGAGCGCCGCCATGAAGGGGGTGGTGTAGGTCGAGTTGACCATCTCGTTGCGGATCAGCAGGCCGAGCCGCTTGCCCTGGCGGAAGCCCTGCAGCAGGTGGTCGAGGTCGTCCTTGAGGTCGGCCAGGGACACCCCCTCCTCGTGCAGGTAGACGCGCTCGGCGCCGGTGGAGATCCCGGCCATGAGGGCGAGGTAGCCGCAGTAGCGACCCATGACCTCGACCACGAAGCAGCGGTTGGAGGCGACCGCTGACTGCTTGATCTTGTCCACCGCCTCGATGATGGAGTTCAACGCGGTGTCGGCGCCGACGCTGAGCTCGGAGCCGGGCAGGTTGTTGTTGATGGTGGCGGGCAGGCACATGATGGGGATGTCGAAGGCGGGAAAGGCGTCGCGCTTGCCGAGCATGCGGTAGGCGGTGCGGTAGCCCGACCAGCCGCCGATGACCAGAATCGCGTCGATGCCGCGGTCCTCGATGGTCCGGGCGATGTCGTAGTAGTCGCGCCCCGACGGCACCTTGCGGTTGATGCCGAGCTCGCAGCCGCCGGTGGAGGTCCAGCCGCGCACGCTCATCCAGCCCAGCTCCTCGATGCGGCCGTCGATGAAGCCCGCGAAGCCGTTGCGGACCCCGAGCATGACGTGGCCGGCGTCGAGGCCGAGGCGGACCGCCGCCCGGACCGCCGTGTTCATGCCGGGCGCGGGGGCGCCCGAGTGGACCACGGCGATGGTGAGCCGGCGCTGGTCCGGACGGGGCGGGCTCGGCAGGGAGCGCAGCAGGGTGGCCAGGGTGTCGAGGTTGTCCGAGAAGCTGCCGCCGCGCAGCTCGAGCGCCCGGTCGTGCTCGCCGCGGGCGATCGCCTCGGAGGCGGCCTGGGTGCGCCGGACGCACTCGGCGAGGGGTTCGCGCTGGATCCGGTTGTTGCGGACGCCGATGAGCTGCGGCTCGGCGCCGGGCTCGGCTGCGAGGACGTCGCGGACGGCGGCGTGGCCGAGCAGGGTGCTCATGGAGCGGTCGAAGGCGCTCGGCGCGCCGCCGCGCTGGACGTGGCCGAGGATGGTCAACCGCACCTCCTCCGCCATGCCGCGCTCCAGGATCTCGCGGACGTCGCTCGAGGTGATGGGCTTGCCGTAGCGGTCGTGGGCGCCCTCCGCGACGATCACGATGCTGTCCCGGCGACCCGCCTCGCGGCCGGCGCGCAGGCGCTGGCACAGTCGCCGCGCCCAGTCGTCGTCGCTCGGCGGGCGCTCCGGCACGAAGACCTCGTCGGCGCCGGTGGCAAGCGCGCTCATCAGGGCGAGGTAGCCGCAGTTGCGGCCCATGACCTCGACCACGAAGGTCCGCTGGTGGCTGGCGGCGGTGCTGGTGAGGGTGTCGATGGCCTCGGTGATGCGGTGCAGGGCGGTGTCGGCGCCGATGGTCATGTCGGTGCCGAAGAAGTCGTTGTCGATGGAGCCGGCGAGGCCGGCCAGCACCACCCCCGGGTGGCGCTCGGCCTCGTCGCGGCCGATGCGGCCCGTGGCGACCAGCTCCGCCACCAGCTCCGGCCACTCCCGGAGAAGGAGGTCGGCGGCGGTCAGGCTGCCGTCGCCGCCGATCACCACGAGGCGGTTGATGTCGTGCTCGATGAGGTTGGCGACCGCCGCCAGGCGGCCTTCGCGCTGCCGGAACTCGGGGCTGCGGGCGCTGCCGATGATGGTGCCGCCTTGGTGGAGGATGCCGCCCACCGACTCCCAGTCCAGGGGCCGGAAGTGGCGGCCCCCGGCCACCAGGCCGCGGAAGCCCTCGGTGATGGCGATGACCTCGACCCCGAGGTCGAGGGCGGTCCGGACCACCGCGCGCAGGGCGGGGTTCATCCCGGGGGCGTCGCCGCCCGAGGTCAGGATGCCGAGCCGGCCGCTGATTGTGTGGTTCACGGACATCACCCGCCCCTCCGCACGAAGCCGCCATTCTACAGCAGCGGCGCCGGGACCGCCGGCGGCGGTCCCGGCGCCGCGTCGGACGCGCCGACCAACCCGGGAGCGCAGCTGACTCGATCCCGCTTCCGATCCCGACCGGCACCGGGGTCCGATGTCGGTCAACAGCGATCAGCCATCAGCGATCAGGGACAGCGATCAGCGACCAGCAACCAGGGATCAGCGGCAGCAACCGGCGACAGCGACCAGACCCGGGTCCGGGTGCTGGTGCGCTGCGCGCACCGCGACCCGACGCTCACGATCGGGTGGCCGTAAGCCAGCCAACCCCCTCTCCGGCCCGCCGGAGACGTCGTGAGGGCGTGAATCGCAATACCCGGGCCTCCGACCCCCTTGGCAACGGCCACCACCGATCCCGAGGTCGGGTTCCGGGTCCGGGTCCGGGTCCGGACGACTCATGACTCACGGCCCGGCGCCTCCCGGCGCCGCTGCGGCTTGACCGGACCCGCGAAAGCGGCGAGACTTCCGGGCATGAACGAGCTCATCCTGATCGTCGACGACGAGGAGGGGATTCTCACCACCATGTCCCAGGTGCTCGGGGACGAGGGCTACCGGACCCTGACCACGGCCAGCGGCGCCGAGGCCCTCGAGCTGTACCGCGAGCGCCGGCCGGACCTGGTCTTCCTCGACATCTGGCTGCCCGACAAGGACGGGCTCGAGGTGCTGCAGGCGATCCTCGAAATGGACGCGAGCGCGGCGGTGGTCATGATCTCGGGCCACGGGACCTCGTCCACCGCCGTCAAGTCCATCAAGATGGGCGCCAACGACTACCTCGAGAAGCCCCTCTCCTACGACCAGACCGTGGCTGCGGTGCGCGACGCCCTGGCGGCCCGGGCCGCCCGGCTCAGCGGCGGCGAGCGCGGCGGGGTGCTCGAGGCCAGCCGCTACCAGCAGGTGGGCCGGCTCGTGCCGCCGCCCGAGCTGCCCCTGCTGCAGACCACCGACCGGGCCCAGCGCACGGTCAAGGCGGCGAGCGTGATCTACGGCCTCGGGCTGCACTCGGGGGGGCGCACCGGCATGGTGCTCCAGCCGCTGCCGCCGGACACCGGGGTCCACTTCGTCACCCTGCCGGCGGGCAACGTGATCCCCGCCCACATCAGCTCGGTGGCCGAGACCGACTACGCGACCTCGATCACCAGCCACGGCGAGCACATCCGCACCGTCGAGCACATTCTGTCGGCGCTGCACGCCTGCGGCATCACCAACCTCCTGGTCAAGGTCCACGGCGAGATCCCGGTGCTCGACGGGTCGGCGCTCGGCTTTCTGGAGCGCATCGAGGAGATCGGCGTCGAGGAGCAGGACCGGCCGGTCAAGGAGCTGGTCGTCGACCGGACGTGGCGGGTGGGCGACGGCGACAAGAGCCTCACCATCGAGCCCGCCGACCACTTCTCGGTGTCGTACCTGCTGCGCTACCCGCGGCCCATCGGCGAGCAGTTCTACGAGTTCACCCTGACCGGCTGCGACGCCTACCGCGAGCAGATCGCCCCGGCCAGGACCTTCGGCTTCGTGCGCGACGTCAAGATGCTCAACGAGCTCGGCTTGGGGACCGGCGGCCGGCTCCACAACTTCATCCTGGTGGGCGAGGACGAGGTCATCAACACCGAGCTGCGCTTTCCCGACGAGTTCGTGCGCCACAAGATCCTGGACATCATCGGCGACCTCTACCTGCTCGGCTACCCGGTGCGCGGCAAGGTGACGGCCCGGCTCACCGGGCACCGCGACAACATCGCCCTGCAGCGGATGATCCTCGCCGACCTCGGCTGAGGCGGCCGCCATGCCGACCCACGACCGCCGATTCGCCGTGACCGCCGACCAGGCGAGGCAGCGCGCCGGCGAGATCGCCTTCCCCCACCGTGCCGGCCGCCGCGAGGACCTGGGCGTCGGGCTCGAGCCCGAGCTCTTCCCGATCGTCGTCGGTCCGGGAGGCGAGCCTCGGGGACGGCTGCTGCTGACCCGCTCCGACGGCGTCGGGGTGGTCCAGGTGGTCGACGAGGTCGCCGGCCCGACCCGCCACGTCCTGCCGAGGGTGGGGTGCCCGCCCCACGCCTTCTTCTACCCCCTGGAGGGAGGCGGCCGGCTGACCTTCGAGCCGGGCGCCCAGGTCGAGCACTCCACCGCCGTGCACCGGGGCGCCGACGCCGCGCTGGACGACGTCTCCCGGGTGATCGGCCTGCTGCGGGAGGCGTTTGCCCGGCACAGCGCGCGGCTGGCGGCGGTGGGCATGGACGTCTGGCACGATGTCGAGGAGGTCCCGCAGCAGCTGCGCGCGGGCCGGTACACGGCCCAGGCCGCCTACTACCGGCAGCGCGGCCACTGGGGCGGGGTCATGATGCGCCACACCGCGAGCCTCCAGATCAACCTCGACCTGGGATCGGAGGCGGTCTGGCGGGAGCGCTGGCTGGCGGCCAACCTGATCAGCCCTCTGATCACGGCCACCTTCGCCTGCAGCCCGGGGGAGAGGGCGGTATCCACCCGGGCCTGCGCCTGGCAGGAGCTCGACCCGACCCGGAGCGGCTTCCCGCGGCTGTTTGTCGTGGGCGACGGCGACGACCCCCGGGCCGAGTGGGGGCAGGCCGCCCTCGAGGCCGATGTCATGCTGTTCAGGGGCGACGACGACCTGTTCACGCCCGGCGCCCCGGGCTGCCGATTCCTGGATTGGATCACCGACGGCCACCCCCGATTCGGCTGGCCGACCACCGATGACCTGGAGTACCACCTGACGACCCTGTTCTTCGAGGTCCGGCCCCGGGGCTTCCTGGAGCTCCGCGCGGGCGAGGCCGTGCCCGACGAGCTGCGACCGGCCCAGGTGGTGCTGACCTCGGCGCTGCTGTACGACGACCGCGCCCGCGGCCAGGCCCTCGACCTGCTGGCTGACCATCGTCGGGACCTGGCCGAGCTGTGGCGCCGAGCCGCCACCGACGGCGTGCACGACCCCGAGCTCCGGGACCTGGCCTGCCGCCTGTGGACCATTGGTCTCGCCGGCGCCCGGCGCCTGCCGCCCGGGTTCGTCGGCCGCGCTACCCTGGAGGCGACCGAGACCTTCCTCGAGTCGTACACCGCCAACGGCCGGGTGCCCGGCGACCGGCTCGCCGAGCTGCTCGGGGAGGATCCGGCACGCGCCCTGGCCTGGGCAGCGTCCGCGACCTGAGCCCGGCCCGGTCCGAGGCGCGAAGAAGGGAGAACCCGACCATGCTCTTCGACTCGGACAACGACCGCGCCGTCCGCGCCGGCACCCCCCTGACCGAGACCGCGGCCTGGCGGGCCCTGGCAGAGCACCACCGTCAGGTCCGCGACCTCGAGATGCGCGACCTCTTCGATGCCGATCCGGGTCGCTTCGAGCGCTTCTCGGTGGACCTGGGGCCGATCCTCTTCGACTACTCCAAGCACCGCATCACCGCCGAGACCGTCAAGCTGCTCCTCGATCTCGCCACGGCCGCCGGGGTTGCCGACGCGGTCGAGGCCATGTTCTCGGGGCGGAAGATCAACTGGACCGAGGACCGGGCGGTGCTCCACGTGGCCCTGCGCAACCGGGCGGGCACCCCCGTCACGGTGGACGGCGAGGACGTGATGCCGCAGGTCGAGGCGGTGCTGGCGAAGATGCGGCAGTTCACGGAGGCGGTGCGCGACAGGCGCTGGCGGGGGGCCACGGGAATGCCCATCAGGACCGTGGTCAACCTGGGGATCGGCGGCTCGGACCTCGGCCCGGTGATGGTCACCGAGGCTCTCGGCGCCTACCACGACGGACCCCGGGTGCGCTTCGTGTCCAACGTCGACGCCACCGACATCGTCGAGACGATCCGCGACCTCGACCCTGCCGAAACCCTGTTCGTGGTGGCCTCCAAGACCTTCACCACCCAGGAGACCATGACCAATGCCCGAACCGCCCGCGCCTGGCTGGTGGAGGCCCTCGGGGAGGCGGCGGTGGCGCGCCACTTCGTCGCCCTGTCCACCAACCGGGAGGCGGTGGTGGCGTTCGGGATCGACGAGGCGAACATCTTCTCCTTCTGGGACTGGGTCGGGGGCCGCTACTCCCTGTGGTCGGCCATCGGGCTGACCATTGCGGTGGCGGTGGGTTTCGACCGTTTCGTCGAGCTCCTCGAGGGCGCCCACGAGATGGACCGCCACTTCGCCGAGACGCCGCACGAGCGGAACGTCCCGGTGCTCATGGCCCTGCTCGGGGTCTGGTACGCCGACTTCTTCGGCGCCGCCAGCCACGCCGTCCTGCCCTATGACCAGTACCTGCACCGCTTCCCCGCCTACCTCCAGCAGGGCGACATGGAGTCCAACGGCAAGTCGGTGGACCGGGACGGCCGACGGGTCGGCTACGACACCGGGCCGGTGGTCTGGGGCGAGCCCGGCACCAACGGCCAGCACGCCTTCTTCCAGCTCATCCACCAGGGGACCCGGTTGGTCCCCTGCGACTTCATCGGCGCCGTCAACCCGGCCCACGAGGTCGGCGACCACCACCTCAAACTCCTTGCCAACCTCTTCGCCCAGACCGAGGCCCTGATGCGGGGCAAGACCGAGACCGAGGTCCGGGCCGAGCTCGAGGCCAAGGGCCTCGCGGCCGCCGAGGTCGACCTGCTCGCGCCGCACCGGGCCTTCCCCGGCAACCGGCCCACCACCACCATCCTCCTCGACCGGCTGACCCCGCGAACTCTCGGCATGCTGGTCGCGGCCTACGAGCACAAGATCTTCGTCCAGGGCGTGATCTGGCGGATCAATAGCTTCGACCAGTGGGGGGTCGAGCTCGGCAAGGTCCTGGCCGCGACCGTTCTCGGCGAGGAGCGGGCCCTGCTCGCCGGCGACTCCGTCGACCTCGGCGGCCACGACTCGAGCACCGCCGGGCTGCTGCGGCGCTTCGCCGCCCGCCGGCGGCGGTGAGCCGGACCGGATCAGGACCCGCACCCGGACCGACGTCAGCGACCAGCGATCAGCAAACAGCAAACAGCGATCAGCAACCAGTGACCAGCGATCAGCGATCAGCGGCAGCGATCGGCGTCAGCGACAGCGACCGGATCAGGATTCGGGTCCGGGCCCGGGTCCGGGTGCGGGTCCGGGTCCGGAGGCTGACCACTGACGCTGCCGCTGTTTGCTGCCCCTGGTCGCTGGTAACTGTCCCTGGTTGCTGATAGCTGGTCGCTGGTTGCCGACCGCTGGTCGCTGATCGATGGTCGCTGCCCCGGGTCGCTGGTAACTGCCCCTGGTAGCCGCCGCCGACCCCGCCACGGCCCGTCGGCATGGCCACCCCCGAGTCGTTCAAGCGGTGCGGATAGTCGACGGGCCGTCCCAGGTCAAGGGCGCCCAGCCGCCCGACCTCCCTTGACATGGGCCGTCCCGCCGACTTGGAGGTACGGCCATGAACGACTCGGAGGTGACCGTGCACGACACGCGCCACCCAGGCGACCTCACCGTCTACCGCACCGCCCTCGAGGCGGCCGCAGCTGCCATCGCTCTTGTCAGGAAAGTCCCGGCTCCCCTGAAGAGCCTCGCCGACCAGGTGATCCGCAGCGCCTCGTCGGTGCCTGC
>DATHSO010000200.1:0-52272 GCA_035464095.1 Candidatus Methylomirabilota bacterium
CTGGCGGCGGCCGTCTTGCCGGAGGCGGCGCGCTTGATCTCGAGGCCGGACAGGGTCTGGGACAGCAGGGCGTCGACGTCGGAGCCCGCGCTCGGGCGGGGAGCCGGCTTGTCCTTGGCCACCCCACCCAGAACGTCGGCCAGCGCCCGGTCGACGTCGACGTCCCGGCGCGGGGTCCGCTCCTCACGCCGGGGAGCGGCGCTCTCCTTCTCGACGTCGGACAGGATGTCGGCGAAGAGGTCGGCCGAGCTGTAGGACTCGCGGCCGCCGCCGGCGCTGCGGCGCAGGGCGTCCAGGGTCTCCTGGGGCACCGCCTGGGTGGTGAGGATCTCGGAGGCAGCCCGGAGCAGGGCGTCGACCCGGCCCACCAGGTCGGCGGCCTGGAAGGAACGGGGCAGGATGTCCTGGGCGCCGAGCCGCCGGGCGTCCTCCCGGGAGTCGGTGCCCCGGTAATCGGACATGAGGATCAAAAAAGGGGTCGAGCGCAGCCCGGCCCGGCCCCGCAGCTGGGTGATGGCGTCGGCGACCGAAACCCGGGGCAGCTCCGAGGTCAGGACCACCAGCCGGGGCTCGAAGTGAGCGCAGGCGTTGACCGCCGCGTCCAGGGTGGCGGCGACCTCGAGACGGTGGCCGCGGCCGGCGAGCGCACCGCGCACCCGGTCGACGGCGGTCGGGTCTGACTCGATCAGGAGGAGATTGGCACTCATTGACTCGTCCCCGGACACCCCTTGGCGGAAAAGCCCGCCCTCATTATCTGCGACCGCACCCCAAAGTCAACCGAAGCGGGCGTTCTCGGCAGGTCGCGAGGCGGGTATACTAGCCGCGCTTGGGCCTCCTCGGAGGCTCAGGGGAGGGGCCATGTCCGGTCACAACAAGTGGAGTACCATCAAGCACAAGAAGGGCCGCGCCGACGCCAAGCGCGGCAAGATCTTCACCAAGATCATCAGGGAGATCACGGTCTCCGCCCGGGAGGGCGGCGGCGAGCCCGACAGCAACCCCCGCCTGCGCGCCGCCGTGGCCGACGCCAAGGCCGCCAACATGCCGGCCGACAACATCAAGCGAGCCATCCAGCGCGGCACCGGCGAGATCCCCGGGGTCAGCTACGAGGAGGTCCAGTACGAGGGCTACGGTCCGGGAGGCGTGGCGGTGCTGCTGCAGACCATGACCGACAACCGCAACCGCACCACCCCGGAGATCCGGCACCTGTTCGCCAAGCACAACGGCAACCTGGGCGAGAACGGCTGCGTCTCCTGGCTGTTCACCCGCAAGGGCCAGATCCTGGTGGCCCGGGCCGACGGGCTCGACGAGGACACCTTGATGGAGCTCGCCCTGGAAGCCGGCGCCGAGGACCTGGACACCGACGACGAAGAGTTCTTCCGGGTCACCACCGCCCCCGAGGACCTGCACGCGGTCAAGGAGCGCCTCGAGGCCGGCGGCATCGCCGTCGACACCGCCGAGTTCGACATGGAGCCGTCCACCACCCAGCTCGTCGAGGGCAAGCAGGCCCGGCAGATGCTGCGCCTGATGGAGGCATTCGAGGACCACGACGACGTCCAGAACGTGTGGGCCAACTTCGACGTCGGCGACGAGGACCTGGACAACGTCTGATCCCGGCCCCTGCCGCCCGACCGCAGCCGGCGACCCCGGCGGCGGTTGATGAGGGTCCTCGGCGTCGATCCGGGCACCCGGGCGACCGGCTGGGCGCTGGTGGTGGCCGAGGGCAACCGCACCCGGCTCGAGCGGGCCGGGGTCGTGCGCCCGAAGGGCTCCGACCATGCCCTGCGCCTCGCCGACCTTCAGCGGAGCTTCGCGGCCCTCGTCGGCGAGCTGGCACCGGACTGCGCGGCCGTCGAGTCGTCGTTTTCCGGCCGCAACCCGCGCTCCGGCCTCACCCTGGCCGAAAGTCGCGGCGTGCTGCTGGCGGCGCTCGGACGGGCCGGGGTCCCGGTCCACCCCTACAGCCCGGCCCAGGTCAAGTCGGCAGTGGTCGGCTACGGGACCGCCGACAAGCAGCAGGTGGCGTTCATGGTGGTCCGCCTGCTCGGCCTCGACGGACCGCCGCCGAGCGACGCCGCCGACGCTGCCGGAGTCGCCCTCACCCACATCCACGGCTGCGCCGCGACCCGGATCCTGAACCGCAGGAGGTGAGGCGGGACCGGGGTCCGGGGTCCCGGGTGCCCGCGTTGACGGTCGCGAAATCCTCGTGCTAGGATGCACTGCCTTCATCATTTGGGATCGGATTTCGAGGATGATGGATGGTGGCAGGTGGTGACGCCACTTGTGTGGATCAGACCGCTCGTTCACAATGGACCGTCGGTCGGGCTGGAACTTCTCCCGAACCGCGAACTCTAACCAGGAGGAGGCAGAACGTGGGACAGGTAACAGATCTATTCCAGCAGGGTGGAATCTTCATGTGGCCGCTGCTCTTCTTCTCGTTGCTGGCGCTCACCGTCATCATCGAGCGGTTCATCGTGCTGACCAAGGCGCGGATCAACGTCAACGAGTTCCTGACCAAGATCCGGAAGGCCCTGCTGGTCAACCGGAACGTCAAGGAAGCCATCAAGGTCTGCGAGTCCGCCCGCGGCCCGGTGGCGTCGGTGATGAAGGCCGGGCTGCTGCGCTACGGCCACAGCCGGGAGGACGTGGAGAAGACCATCGAGAACGCCGCGCTGTTCGAGCTCGACCGGCTCGAGAAGCGCATGGGCGTGCTCGCCACCACCGCCAACGTCGCCCCCATGCTCGGCTTCCTCGGAACCGTGGCGGGCATGATCAAGTCCTTCTCGACCCTCGCCGAGCAGGGCCTGACCAACCCGGCCGCGGTCGCCGTCGGCATCTCCGAGGCGCTCATCACCACCGCCACCGGCCTGATCATCGCGATTCCCGCCCAGCTCGCCTACAACTGGTACACCACCAAGATCACCCGCTTCGTGCGCGACATCGAGACCGCCACCAACATGCTCCTGGAGACCTTCTCGGAGATGGACGGTCAGCGCTACAGCGAGGGGAGCGGCGAGGGCAAGGCCTGAGGAAGGGAGTCCGCGATGGCACTGATTCGCGGGAGAGACCGCGGAACCGGAGCGCAGATCTTCACCGCCTCCATGGCGGACATCGTCTTCCTGCTCATCGTGTTCTTCGTCCTCACCTACAAGGTCGAGGTCGACAAGACGCAGATGAACCTGCCGGAGACCTGGATCCGCAAGAAGGTTCCCGAGAAGGCGGCGGTGATTTCCATCTCGCCGCCCGCGCAGGGCTCGACGATCCGCGTCTCCACGGGTGAGGAGATGGCGCTGCCGGTGAGCACCATCGAGGAGGTGATCACCTTCGCCTCCACCGAGGTCGCCAAGAACCCGGACCGCGAGTTCATCCTCAAGGCCGATGAGAACGTGCAGTACGCCCGGGTGGACGAGGTCCTCGACGCCCTCAAGCAGTCCAAGGCGAAGTTCATCTTCCTGCTGTCCGAGCAGCTGACCGCCGACCAGAAGTAACCCGGAGGACGACGATGAACATCAAGAAGAAGGAGATCGCCTCCGAGATCTTCACCGGCTCCATGGCCGACATCTCGTTCCTGCTGATCATCTACTTCATGATCACCTCGGCTTTCTCGGCGACCCGCGGCCTCGACTTCGCGCTGCCCGAGGAGACCGACACCCCGGAGATCAAGCAGGAGGACTCCATCGAGGTGCACGTGCTGCCCGGCGGCGGCATCGAGGTCGACAAAAAGTCGATGCCGGTCGAAGGCGTGCTGCCCTACATCCTCGAGAAGCTGCAGGAGAACCCGGACAAACCGGTCATCCTGCGCACCGATCCCGAGGCGAACTACGGCGACATGATCAGCGTCTTCGACCGCCTGCGTCGGGCCCCCGAGGAGTGGACCGACGACCAGGGCAACCCCCTGTACAAGGACGTCAACGGGAAACCCCTGACCGAGATCAAGACCATCTCGATCCCGACCCAGCGGGAGATCGAGAACATCTGGCAGCTCCTGGGCGTGGGGTGAGGAGGCATGATGGCCGACACTGCGAAGAAGAGCCCGGCGCCGCCCGAGGGCGAGCTGCGTCCGACGGTCATCGAGATCATCGCGCAGGAGGAGCAGCAGGACAAGCGCTTCACCCGCGCCGCCATCGTCGCCGCCGTCATCCTGCACCTCTTCATCTTCTGGTTCCACTGGCCGACCTTCGCCGGCGGCCTCAAGGAAGCCGCCGAGAAGAAGACCAAGATCTACGTGGTCAAGCAGGTCAAGTTCAAGCAGCCGCCGCCGCAGGAGATGCAGCAGATCCCGAAGCCCAAGACCCAGAAGGTGCCGATCCCCGACCCGACCCCGGACGAGCCCGAGCCGATCCGGGACGAGGAGCCCGAGGAGGAGATCGACTTCGTGCCGGACGACAACCTGGTGCTCGGGATCCCCGAGGCGCCGCCGCCCCCGGAGCCCGAGGGCCCGGTGCGGTTCGTGGTCGGCGGCAACATCACCGAGCCGGAGAAGCTCAGCGGCCCCAACCCCGTCTACCCCGAGGCCGCCCGGCGCGCCCGGATCCAGGGTGTCGTGGTGCTGGAGTGCGTGATCGGCAAGGACGGCACCGTCAGGGACGTGAAGGTCCTCCGCCCCCTGCCCCTGGGCCTGACCGAGGCCGCGGTGGAGGCCGTCCAGAAGTGGAAGTTCAAGCCGTCGACCCTCAACGGCAAGCCGGTCGAGGTCCTGTACATTCTGACGGTGCGCTTCAACCTGCAGTAGGCGGACCCGACGGACGGTCCATGGCATTGCAAGGGTCTCTTTCCGAGCTCTCTCTACCAGACGTGATCCAGATGGTCAGCGTCTCGGGCAAGACCGGTGTGTTCTCGGTCCGGCGCGACCAGGAGCGGGGGAAGATCTACTTGCGGGACGGACAGATCGTGGATGCCTCCGTCGGCGCCCTGCGCGGCGACACCGCGGTCTACGAGATGGCGATCTGGGCGGAGGGCGACTTCGTCTTCGAGCCCGGTCAGGAGACCGACCGGGTCACCATCCAGCTGTCCAACGCCAACCTGATGATGGAGGCAGCGCGCCGTCTCGACGAGTGGCGGGTGCTGTCGCGCAAGATCCCGTCCCTCGACCTGATCCCCTACTTCACGGCCCGCAACCAGAGCGACCAGGTGACCCTGAGCCCCCACGAGTGGATCCTGGTGACCCGGATCGACGGCGAGCGCACCATCGAACAGATCGCCGAGGAGCTCCAGTGGTCGGGCTTCGACGTGTCCAAGCTGCTGTTCGGGATGATCACCTCCGGGCTGGTCGCCCTGCGCACCGCCGGGGAGACCGTGGACGCCCTCCGCTCCCCGGGCCGGGGCCCGAGTCCGGTGACCCTGCTCGGCCTCGCCAACCGGATCCGCAGCGTCGCCCTGGGAGTGGTCGGCGACGGCGGCGGGCAGACCATCGACAAGCAGTACACGGGCGCCCGCACCCTCATCGAGCAGGGCGCCGGCTTCGACGCGATACGAAACATGGTCGAGCAGCATAGTCATGCTATAGCCCTGCTCAAGGGCGCCGAGACGGCTGCCATGTTCGACGAGCAGGTCCGTCCGCTCCTCGGGGACGCTTCCGGCGCCACCACGGGCTGACGAGTACACCAGGGAGGCAACGTCAGATGAAAACGACCGCAGGGCGATGGCTGATCGGGCTCGCGCTCGTGTGCGCGACAGTCTCGGTGGCCCCCGTGTTCGCCGAGTGGAACAAGGGCCTGGAAGCCTACAACAAGAACGACTAC
Organism: Candidatus Methylomirabilota bacterium; assembly: GCA_035464095.1. Classification (GTDB taxonomy): domain Bacteria; phylum Acidobacteriota; class Thermoanaerobaculia; order Thermoanaerobaculales; family Sulfomarinibacteraceae; genus JAHECW01. Next base: position 5,739 of record DATHSO010000200.1, read on the forward strand.
GCCACCGCCGCCAAGGAGTTCGAGGAGGTCACCAAGACCAACCCGGACTACGTGGGCGGCTACTACATGCTCGGCCTGAGCCAGCGGGCGGCCGGCAACCTGTCGGCGGCGCTCGGCAGCCTCCGCAAGGCGGTGGAGCTCGACACCGCCAGCGAGTCGCCGGATCCGCGCTACCGCATTGCGCTCGCCCAGGCCCTCAACCAGGCCAAGCAGTACAACGACGCCTACCAGGCTCTCAAGCCCCTGGACTTCAGCGCCCTGCCGGCAAGCTACCGGGGCAGCTATGCGCTCCTGTTCGCCCAGGCGGCCAACAAGACCAACCGGTCCGGGGAGGCGGTCACCATCCTCAAGGCCCAGGTGCGGGCGGACTCCTCCAACGCCGCCCTCTACCAGGCCCTCGGCTCCGCCGAGAACGCCCTCGGGGACGACAAGGCGGCCTACGCGGCCTTCAAGAGGGCCTACGAGCTCGACCCCGGCGACCAGGCCAGCGGCCGCAACGCCGCCCGCGCCGGCATCGCCGTCGCCCGGCGGAGCTCGTCGGACGCCGAGAAGACGCGCTACTACACCGAGGCGGCCCAGATCGTCGAGCGCCTGGCGTCGGCGAGCCCCAGCTTCGACCACTCCCTGCTCGCCGGCGAGGCCTGGCTCGGCGCCGGTGACTACGCCAAGGCCCTCAGCTGGTTCGACAAGGCCAAGACCCAGCAGCCGCGCAACGCCCTGGTCCACTACTACATCGCCCAGAGCCAGACCTCGCTCAACCGCCTCGACAGCGCGCTGGCGTCGCTTCAGGAGTCCCTCAACCTGGGCAGCAACACCGACCTGCGCACGAAGATCTACAACCAGATGGGCTACGTCTACGACAAGAAGCGGGACTTCGCGAAGGCCAAGCAGGCCTACACCGAGGCCGGCAACGCCTCCATGGCCCGGCAGATGGACGAGAAGGCCGCAGCCGCCGACGCCAACAAGGAGCACGAGGCGGCGTGCCGCGAGTTCAAGCTCAAGATCGACGCCCTCGCGATGCAGGCCGAGGAGTTCGAGAAGCTCGGCGACGTCGAGAGCGCCAAGCAGATGCGCGACCAGCTGTCGGTGCTGCAGCGCCAGTACAACGACACCTGCAGCTGACCCCCGTCATCACCACCGCGAGCGACGACGCGGCCTCCGGGCCGCGTCGTTTTCGTGTTCCGCGGCGTGGTCCCCGCGGTGACGGCGCTCACTCCTCCCGATCGGCGGCGTGGCGCTCGAGGGTCAGCACGGCCGCCGCCAGCGGCAGGCCCAGGGCCCCCACCGCCTGGGCCGCCAGCAGGGCCGCCGGGGGCGCGCCCGCCGCCAGCCCGAAGGGGGCGGCGAGCCGCGCGAGCCACGCCACCGCACCGGCGGTGGCGAGGACCGACAGGACCGCGGCGATCAGGGACGGTACCGCGACCGCGACCAGAAAGGGCCCGCGAACCGTCGACTCGGTGGCGCCCATGAGCCGCATGATGGCGATCTCCTCGGCGTGGCGGTGGAGCTCGAGGTGGACCCAGACCGCCGCCAGAAGCACCGCCCCGGTCACGACCGCCGCCGCCATCGCCAGCAGCACGACCGAGAGGCGCCGTGCCGCCCGGCTCACGACCCGGTTCACCGACGAGGTCGGGCCCACCGCCAGCACCGCCCGCTCCCCGGCGAGCCGGGCCACCCCCTCGGGGTCGACGGTGGCGACCTCGACCATGGCCGGCAGCATGTCGGGGCCCTCCCGGTCGAGGATCCCGGCCAGGTAGGGAAACCACTCGCCGAGGCGCCGGGCGAGCTCGTCCGGCGCCACCGCCCGGAGGCGCCACTCGGGGTGGGAGCGGGCCTGGGTCTCGAGCCAGGCGGCGCGCTCGCCGTCGTCGAGTCGGGGGTGGAGAAGCACCACCACCACGCTCTCCCGGTCGCCGAGGTCGACCACCGGCGCCAGCCACTGGCGGACGCTGATGGTCACCCCGGCCAGGCTCACCGGTACCGCCACCACCACGGCGAGCACCAGGCTCACCACCGGGCGGCTGCGCACCACGAGCCAGCCCTCGGCCACGGCATGGCGGATCACGGCGGCCACATCCCGTCGTAGTCGATGCGGCCCCGCTGCAGGACCAGGGTCCGGGCGGGCAGGGACTCCAGCAGACCGAGGTCGTGGGTCGCCACCAGCACCGTCGCGCCCTGGTAGTTGATGTCGCACAGCAGGCTCAGAAGCTCGGCGGCGAGATCGGCGTCGAGGTTGCCGGTGGGCTCGTCGGCGAGGATCAGCCGGGGCTGGTAGACCAGGGCCCGGGCGATGGCGACCCGCTGCTGTTCGCCGCCGGAGAGGGTTTCCGGAAGGGCCGACTGGCGGTGGTGGAGACCGAGCCGCTTGAGCACCTGGTAGGCGCGCCGCTGGCCCTCCCGGGGCGCCACCCCGTGGAAGCTGAGCACGAAGGTGACGTTCTCGAGCACGGTCTTGCGCCGCAGGAGCTTGAAGTCCTGGAAGATGACCCCGATTCGGCGCCGCAGCGCCGGCAGCTGCGCCCGGGCGAGGGTGTCGACGCGGCTGCCGGCGACCCAGACCTCCCCCGAGGTCGGCTTCTCGGCGGCGTAGAGCAGGCGCAGCAGGGTGGTCTTGCCGGCGCCCGAGGCGCCGGTGAGGAAGACCATCTCGCCGGCATCCACGCTCAGGTCGATGCCGCGGAGGATCTGGCGGCGGTCGTAGTCCTTGGTGAGCCCCCGCAGGCGGATCACGGCCGGCCGCGCCCGTCCCGGTCGACGGTGGGGTCGGGAGGCGCCGGGAGACCGGCACCGGGGGGCCGGCCGAGGGGCGTCCGACGGATTGGCTGGCCCTCCTCCGATGCTTGCACGACGCTGCCTCCGGGGATCGCATTGTACCATTGGCCCGGGAGCCGACAGCGCCGTGAACACCGTCACACCGCCGGGCTGGCAGCGTCGTGCCGTGGGTCTCGACCGGGCCCTGGCGCGGGTCGGGGACGGGGTCACGATGGTCTTCGGGCTGGGTCCGCCGGTCTCCGGCACGAGCCTTGATCAGCGCCTCTCGGCGCTGCTCGCCGAGCCCGGTCTCGGCCTGGCCGCCGTGCGCCGCTGCCGGCAGGTCCACGGGCGCCGGCTGCACCCGGTCGACGGCGACGGCCCGGCCGTCGCCGAGGTCGGCGACGGCGACGCCCTGGCGACCGCGAGCCCGGGAGTCGGGCTGCTGGTCGTCACCGCCGACTGCGTGCCGGTGTTGATGGCGGGCGGCGGGGCGGCGGCGGCGGTCCATGCCGGCTGGCGGGGCTGCGCAGCGGACGTGGTCGGCGCCGTGGTGGCGGCTCTCGGCGACCGGTGGGGGGTCGCCGCGTCCCGGCTGCGCGTCGCGCTGGGGCCGGCGGTCTGCGGCGCCTGCTACCAGGTCGGGTCCGAGGTCCCCGCCGCCCTGGGGCGGATCGAGACCGACGAGGCTCGCTGGCGGCGCGGCGATCGGGTGGACCTCCGGGCCTTCCTGCGCGCCCGCTTCGAGGCCCTGGGCGTGCCACCGGAGCGGATCGAGACCGTCGGCGGGTGCACCCTGGAAGACCCCGAGCTGGCCTCCTACCGCCGCGACGGCGCCCGCGCCGGTCGCCAGTGGTCGCTGGTATCCCTCACCGGCTGAGCGGGTTTCACCGCGAAGACGCTAACAGCGCCAAGCATCGCATGGACTCTGTCCTTCGCGCTCTTTGCGTCTTTGCGGTTCAGACTGCTGACTGCTGGTGGCGGCCCTTGAGCTGGCCGCAGGCGGCGGCGACGTCGAGGCCCTTGGACCAGCGCACGGTGACGGTGATGCCGGCATCGCGCAGGACGACCGCGAAGCGGTTGACGGCCTCGTCGTCCGGCCGGTGGAGGTCGGGGAAGTGCTCCGGGTCCTCGTTGAGGGGGATGACGTTGACCTTGGCGGGGATGCCGCGAATCAGCCGCGCCAGGGCCTCGGGGTCGCCGGGGCGGTCGTTGAGGTCGCGGATGAGGACGTACTCGAAGGTGATGCGCCGGCCGCGCTCGAGGGGGAAGCGCCGGAGCTCCGCCATGAGGTCGGTCAGGGGGTAGCGGGCGGCGATCGGCATCAGCAGCCGGCGCCGCTCCTGGTCGGGGGCGTTGAGCGAGACGGCGAGCTTGGGACGTCGGGGACGGCCCGCGAGCCAGCGGATGCCGGGCACGATCCCCGCCGTCGAGACCGTGATCCGCTTCGGGCTCACCCGGTGCGACAGCGCCTCCAGCGCGACCCCGAGGTGGCCGGTGTTGAGCAGCGGCTCACCCATGCCCATGAACACGATGTTGACCCGCTCGGCGGGGGCGGCGAGCTCGCGCAGCATCACCCGGTACTGGCCGACGATCTCGTCCGGCCGGAGGTTGCGACCGGCGCCGAGGGCGCCCGTGACGCAGAATCGACAGCCCACCGCGCAGCCCGCCTGGGAGGACAGGCACAAGGTGAGCTTGCCTCCCTCGGGCATCGCGACGCCCTCGACGGACAGGCCGTCGGCAAGGCCGAAGAGCCACTTCACCGAGCCGTCGCGGCTGACCGCGGCCTCCAGGATCTCGGGGTCGGTGATCCGGAAGCGGCTCCCGAGCTCGGCCCGGAGCGCCGCCGGCAGGTCGGTCATCTCCTCGAAGGAGGTGGCGTGGCGCTCGGTGAGCCAGCGCGCCACCTGGCGGGCGTGAAAGGGCCGCGGCACCCAGTCCGCGACGAGGGCGACCACCTCGTCGGCCGGGCGACCGACCAGGTTGACCGCGGGCTCGAGGTCGGCGGAGGCCACGGCGGGCACTCTCAGCCGTCGGCGAGCGGCGGCAGCGACGTCCCCTGGTACGGGGGCAGGGGCCGGCGCGGCTGGCTGCGGTGGCGGGTCGGCGAGATGCCGAGGGCGGCGAGCCACCGGGCGTCGGCGGCGTCGATCCGGTACTCCGCGGCCGGCGCGGCGGCGGTCGGATGGACCTGGAGCTGGTCGGCGTCGGCGTCGGCGTCGGCCTCGGCGTCGTCCCGGCACACCAGGGAGGCCTCCAGGAGCATGACCGCGTCCCAGCCATCGGCCTGGAGCTCGGCGAGGAGCCCGTGGACCTCGTCCGAGTCCCGGACCGAGTCCCGGACCGCCCGGCCGAGCCGTTTGAGGAGCCGCTCCAGTCGCTCGCGTCGTCCCTGGTCCACCGAACCTCCCTCGAGTCCAACATGCTACACCACCCCCGGGTCGGCCCGCGGCGGGCTGGACCGCCCCCGCGGCCTGGTGTAGCGTCGGCTCGATGGCGGATCTTCCGAGCCGTGCCGGACAGACGCTCGCGGCGTGGTGCCGGCGCGCCCCGCTCGCCGGCGACGCCTCGGTGCGGCGCTACACCAGGCTGTGGGACACGGCCGGGACCAGCGCCGTCCTGGTCGAGTACCCGCGGCCGATCCGATGCCAGCTGCGGCGCGACCTCGAGGTCAGCGCGTGGTGCCGGCGTCGGGGGCTGCGGGTCCCGGCGGTCCTCGGCCACGACCTCGAGCAGGGATGGGCGCTGGTCGAGGACCTGGGCGATGTCGACGGCGAGGCGGCGCTCGCGGCGACCCCGACCGGGGCGCGGCGCGCCCTGCTCGAGTCCTGGCTCGAGCCGCTCGAGGTGCTCGCCGCCTGCCCGCCCGGCGAGCTGCCGCCCTGGAACCCGCCGCTCGACCGGCACCGGCTGCGCTGGGAGCTGGCCGGCTTCGAGCTGTGGTACCTGCGCCACCTGCGCTCGGTCGGGCCGTGGCCCGAGGTCGGCCGCTGGCTCGACCGTCTCGCCGCCGGGGTCGCGGCCCACCCGCTCAGGGTCTGCCACCGCGACTTCCACCTCAACAACCTGCTGCTCCAGCCCGGGGACGGGGTCGCGGTCGTCGACGTCCAGGACATCCTGGTCGGGCCCGACACCTACGACGCAGTGTCCCTGACCTCCGAGCGGGCCGCGGTTCGGCTGGTGAGCGAGGCCGACCGGCAGGCCGTCCTCGCGGCCTGGGCGCGGCGCACGGGCGCGCTGCCCGGCTGGCGCGACCGGGCAGCGGCGGTGGCCCTGCAGCGCGGCCTGAAGGTGCTCGGCACCTTCGCCCGCTTCACGGTGGCCGGACGCCGGGCCTACCGACCGTGGCTGGACGACCTCGCCGCGCGCCTGGCGGGGCCGGTCGGGGCGGCCGGCGCCGACCCCCGCTTGACGGCTCTTCTGCTAGACTAGATCGGTGGGCGCCCAGCGCCCCGAACGGAGGACGAAATGTTCGGAACACTCGGTTTGCCCGAGTTGTTGATCATCCTGGCCATCGTCGTGCTCATCTTCGGCGTCAACAAGCTGCCCCGCCTCGGCAAGGGCCTCGGGGAAGGCATCCGCAACTTCAAGGACTCGATCCGATCGGGCAACGCCGACAGCGAGGAGCGCGAAGGGAACGCCGACAAGGTCGAGCCCAAGTAGGGCTCAGGGGAACGAGCGACCCCGCGCGGGTGGTTTTCCGACCCTTGGCGAGCCCGCGCGGAGGTGAGATGTCCGGGATCGAAAGTCGAGCCGAGATCATCCGAAGCAACCTGGAGCGGGAGCTTGAAGCCGAGCACGTCGAGGTGGTCGACGACAGCGCCCGCCACATCGGCCATCTCGGGGCCGAGGGGGGCGCCGGCCACTTCCGGGTGCTGGTGGTGTCCGAGCGCTTCCGCGGCCTGTCCCGGGTGGCCGCCCAGCGCCTGGTCTACGAGGCCCTGGCGCCGCTCATGGCCGCTGACATCCATGCCCTCGAGATGCGCACCCTGACCCCGGAGCAGTGGCGGCAGCTCGGCGGCTGAGATTCACCGCGAAGACGCGAAGAACGCCAAGCATCGCAAACATGGGGATGGCGGTCGCCGGTGCGACGGACGGCGACATCGTTTCCATCGCTCGCCTTTGCGCTCTTCGCGCCTTGGCGGTGACGTCCTACGCTGCTTCCTCGCCCTCGGCGGGGCTGGTGAGCACCCGTCGCACCATCACGAAGACCGTCGCCAGGCCGATGAGGAGCACGACCACGAACAGCCCGAAGGTGCCCCACTGGGACACGATGTCGGCCTGGAACCGCGAGGTCGAGGGCTCCAGGTAGAGCACCCGGGTCTGGTGCCGGGTGACGGCCATGATCGCCACGGTGAGGGTGAGCGCCGCCAGGGTGCCCGAGACCAGCCCGGGGTGCTCCACCGGCCGGCCGGATCGGGCCAGCATCACCAGCAGGCCGACGGCGAGCACGATGGCGAGCGTCAGCGGGCCGAGGGTGGCGAGGCCGCCGCGCATCAGGCCCAGCAGCACCGGCTTGGGCAGCAGGGCGAGCAGGATGAAGCCGTCGACGACGAGCAGCACCGTCGCCCACAGAGCCCACTGCCAGGCGGTGGCGGCGATCCGCGAGTTGGTGTCGACGGCGTCGCCCGCCCGGGCCCGCCGCACCGCCCACCAGGCGGCCACCAGGGCGGCGAAGGTCACCGCGGCGAGCACGAAGTGGGCCAGGCGCGGCCAGTAGGTGGGGTCGCCCAGGACCCGCCACGAGCCGACCGAAAAGGCCGACCACTTCTCGGGCTGGACGTGGACCAGGTGGACCGCCACGTGGACCATGGCGACCGCGAAGAACATCACCGACGACACCCCGAGCCATGGCCCGCGGAAGGACTTGTGGAGGTAGGCGGCGTAGTAGCCGATGAGGAGCAGCACCAGCAGGGCGAACCAGCTCCAGCCGAGGAGGATGGTGCCGCTGTAGAAGTATTGCTGGTACAGCACCTGGACGAAGAGCAGCGGCGCCACCCCGGTGGTGATGGCCAGCGAGATGGCGTAGGTGTTGACCGCGGTCAGCCGGGCCGCGAGCACCCCGTTGGCGTCGTCCGCGCGGCCCCGGGCTCTCAGGTGCGACACGAAGGCCATGATGGTCCCGCCCAGGGTCAGGTTCATGAAGATCAGGTGCAGAAAGAAGGTGAAGACCAGCAGGACATGGAACAGCCACGGCGGCCCGGGAAGGCCGGCGGCGTCGAGGGCCGGGATCAGGTCGACGTGCATCACTCACCTCCCACGGCGGCAGCACCGCTGTTCGGCCGTTCCAGGGTGGCCAGGTAGGCCGCCAAAGCCTCGGCCTCCTCGTCGGTGCCGACGAAGGGCGGCATGACGGGTCGGTGCAGCCCCCGCAGGTCGAAGGTCTCGGCGGGGTCGAAGGCGGCGAAGTCGGCCCCCATCTCGCGCAGCTCGAGGATCACCATGGTGATCATTCCCCGGTTGAGCTCGTGGATCATCTCGCTGTCGTCCCGGATCTCCTCGACGGAGGGCAGCATGGCCGCCATCTCCTCGTAGCTGACGTCGCGGTGGCAGGCCGCGCACTCCCTACGGTAGTGGAGGGCCCCCGAGCCCGGCGGGTCGTCGGCCGCGACCAGCTCCATGTCGGCGAGGGTGGGCAGGGCGCGGCGGATGCTCTGGTAGCCGTCGAGGCTGTGGCAGCTCGAGCATTGGGCGAGGTAGAGGCGCTCGCCGAGGGCCTCGGGGCTCGGATCCCCCTGGGCCACCCACCCCGAGTGGGCGGCCAACCCGGCCGCGTTGATGGCCTCGATCTGGCTCACCAGCAGGCCGTTGGAGAACATGTGGCTGTGGATCAGGAAGGGCTTGCGGACGCCCTCGCGGAGCCGCTCGTAGCCGCCGAAGAAGGCGAAGGCGGCGACCATGAGAACGACCCCGGTGACGGCCCTCGCGAGGCGCGGTGCGACGAGCAGAATCAGCACCCCGACGGCGAGGCCGGCGGCGAGGGCCCACAGGGTGAAGGCGCGGGTCGCGTCGAGGGTCGGCAGCCACGGCTCGGCGCCCCGGAACATCGCCGTCACCGTGTCCGGCAGGGCCGCCTCCCACCAGCGGTACCCGGCGTAGCTGACGAGGGCGCCGGCCAGCCACCACCAGCCCAGGTAGCGCATGATGTCGGGGCGGCGCTCCGGAGACGACGTGAGGGCGACGAAGACCATGAAGGCCACCGCCATCAGGGCGGCGATGCCGGTGCGCAGGACCAGGGACGGCCAGTAGGTGGGGTTGAAGAAGCCGTCCCAGAAGGCGCGGCTCGCGAGCCAGTCGCCGGGGGTGAGCATGAAGGTGATGATGCCGTTGATGATGACCAGGGACAGGTAGGCGCTGACGACGTAGAGCCAGCCCACCATCAGGTGGGCGCCCTTGGAGATCTTGTCCCAGGTCGTGTAGTAGACCAGGGCGGCCACGATCTCCACGATGAAGAACACCCACTCGATGGCCCATCCCCAGACGTAGGTGTGGATGAGCGACGAGATCGCGCCCGGCGAGATCAGGCCAGCCACCACCCAGATCCCGACCCCCGAGATGGCGCCGAAGACCGTCGACACCAGGATCAGGACCAGCGACGAGCGCCGGGCGAGCTCGCGCAGCTCGCGGTCGGCCCGTTTCACCGACAAGGTCTCGGTGGCGACCACGACCAGGCCGCCGCCGATGGCGAAGTGGGCCACGATGACGTGGGTGATCGCGACCCACGCCATGAGCACCCCTCCGCTCAGGCCAGAGCTCCAAATGGGATAGTCCATGCCCCCTCCATCCCGGGTTTCGCTATCGAGAATCACCCTACCATCGGCGAACGAGGGCGGCAACATCCTGAATCTAAAGAGTGAATGCTTGATCAACCATGCTTTCATAACCCCATGGAGTCGCCGCGGCCGGCCACCCGACGGGCTGCGGTCCGTCGGGGCGTCTTTCTCCCCGACCACTTGACACCCCGTCGCAGCTGCACTACCGTAGGTTGAGATCGTGATAATGAGTCTGGATTGAAACTATGACCTCAAAGCTGTCCCAACGTGCCCAGAAGCTCTTCATCCAGTACCTGAGGGAGAACAACCTCAAGGTCACCCAGGAGCGGCTCGCCCTGCTCGACGAGATCTTCTCCACCAACGAGCACCTCGACGCCGACGAGCTGCTCGCCAGGATGAAGGTCAAGCAGCGCAAGGTGTCCCGGGCAACGGTCTACCGCACCCTCGACCTGCTCGTGCAGTGCGGTCTGGTCCGCAAGAGCCGTCTCGGCCGCGAGCACTACTACTACGAGAAGATGGAGCCGGGCGGCGGCCACCACCACATGGTCTGCACCGCCACCGGCAGGATCATCGAGTTCTGGGACTCGGACCTCGACGAGCGGCTGCGGCGGATCTGCCAGGACCACAAGTTCCGGCCGTCCTTCATTTCGATCCAGATCCAGGGCCTGTCCGAAGAGGGCCAGAAGGTCGAGCAGGAGACCACCTTCTTCTGAGCCGGGTCCGGACCCGCGGCGCGTCGCCGAGCCCCCGCCCACGGCGGGGGCTCGTTGCGTCGTCAGGGCCTGTCAGCTCCGGCGAAAGACGATCCGCGCGAACCTGCGCTTGCCGACCTGGATCAGGACGGGCCCTCGAGAGCCGGTGTCGAGGGTGCTCCTGGGGTCGCGCAGGGTTTCCCCCTCGACCCGGACCCCCCCCTGCTCCACGAGCCGGCGCGCTTCGGCGTTGGACGAGACCAGGCCGGCCGCGACCAGGGCCTTGGACAGCAGCAACCGGTCCGAGTCGGCCTCCACCTCGAGCTCCGGGATGTCCTGGGGCAGCTTGCGCGCCGAGAACACGCGCTCGAACTCGGCGTCGGCGGCAGCCGCCGCGTCGGCCGAGTGGAACTCGGTGACCAAGGCCCGCGCCAGGTCCTTCTTGACCGCCATGGGGTGGCGCTCACCGGCGGCGACGGCGGCCCGCTCGGCCTCGATCCCGGCGTCGCTTCGGTCGCTGAGCAGCAGCCAGTACCGCCACATGAGCTCGTCGGAGATCGACATCAGCTTGCCGAACATCTCGAAGGGCTCGTCTTCCACCGCCACGTAGTTGCCCAGGGACTTGGACATCTTCTCGACCCCGTCGAGCCCCTCCAGCAGGGGCACGGTCATGACCACCTGGGGCTCCTGGCCGTGCTCGCGCATGAGGTGCCGGCCGACCAGGAGGTTGAACAGCTGGTCGGTTCCGCCGAGCTCGACGTCGACCTCGAGGGCCACCGAGTCGTAGCCCTGGGCGAGGGGGTAGAGAAACTCGTGGAGGGCGATGGGCTGCTGGGCCTCGTACCGCCTGCGGAAGTCGTCGCGCTCCAGCATCTGGGCGACGGTGACCTTGGCGGCGAGGCGGATCCAGTCGGCGGCGCCGAGCTCGCCGAGCCAGCGCGAGTTGAAGTCGACGACGGTGGCCTCGGGGTCGAGGAGCTTGAAGATCTGGCGCCGGTAGGTGGCCGCGTTGGCCTGGATCTCGTCCGGGGTGAGCTGGGGCCGGGTGCTCTTCTTGCCGGTCGGGTCGCCGATGAGCCCGGTGAAGTCGCCGATCAGGAAGATCACCCGGTGGCCAAGCTGCTGGAAGTGGCGCATCTTGCGGATCAGCACCGTGTGGCCGAGGTGCAGGTCGGGCGCCGACGGGTCGAAGCCGACCTTGACCGTCAGCGGCCGACCGCGGTCCCGGCTCGCCGCGAGCTTCGTCCTGAGCTCGTCCGCGGGCACCACGTCGACGCAGCCCTTGGTGAGGTACGCCATCTGTTGGTCGAGGTCGAGCTCCATGCACCCTCCCGCCCGCGTCCGGGGCGCTCCATACTAAACCAAACCGGCGGCCGGTCCCCGACGCGTCCCCCGCGGCGGCGGCACCGCGGACTCAGCGCCGGCGCGGCTCGTCGATGGGGAGGGCTCCGGCCGCGGTGATCGGGAGAGCGGGAAGATTGGCCAGGCTCGCCAGCACCTCGCTCACCAGGTCCGGGCCGACCGTGAGGATCTCGAGCTCGAGCTCCGCCGGCTGGCGCCAGCCGACCGCCCCCGCCGCCGTCCCGGCGCAGCGCCTGGCGTGCCCCGCCACCCCGCTCATCTCGGCGCTGCTCAGAGCCGCCGCCCGCCGCTTCACCGGCGCGAGCGACGCCTCGTCGACGGCTCGAACGACCCGGCGCCAGCCCTCGCCCACGAGCCGCTCGAGCTCGGCCACCGTCCCCGGTGCCTCGACCTCGAGCAGGAGCAGGGCGCGGCCCGGCACGAAGGGCCGGTGGACCGCAACGGTGGCGTCGGGCCAGGTCGCCCGCGCCCGGTCGGCGAGCACCTCGGACACCACCAGGGCGACCGCCTCGCTGCCCGCCCAGGGCAGCTCCAGCGCCACCACCAGCGCCGACCTCCCACCCGTCGCGGCCACCCGGGAGCGCGGTTCGGTGGGGAGGCTCTGGATGTCGGCGGCGGGGGCCTTGGCACCCGCCACCGACCAGAACTTGCGGACCGCCTCGTGGGCCGCCTCGGCGTCGCCCGCCACCACTCCCAGGGCCAGGTTGCCCGGCCGCAGCAGGGTTGCCGGCGAGACCTCGTCGGCGGCCAGGCCGAGCTGGGCCGACATCAGGCCGAGGGCGCGCCGCCGGGCGTCGTCGCTGGCCGCCGGAACCGGCGAGGCATCGTCGGCAACCTCGGCATAGGCGCCCGCCACCCGCTCCAGCAGCTCGCCCAGGCCGTCGGCCGGGGCGGCGACCTCGAGCAGGGGGGGCTCACTACGGACCCGGACCCAGCCGGGACGCCCGTCCCCGGTCCTGAGCTGACGGGCGACCCGGGCGAGGACGGTGGCGCTGATCGAGCCGTCCAGGTCGGGGACCATCACCGGCCGCAGGCAGACCACCGCCAGGGACGCTCCCGACCGCTCCAGGATGGCGACGGTCAGGTCGTTGTCGAGGCGAACCGTCTCCGGCCCGCGCGCGAAGCGGGGGTTGAAGACGGTCGGCGGCAGCACCAGCTCGGCGCGCCCGGGGTGGTGGGCCAGCCAGGTGGCGGCGACCTCGCGGACCGCCTCGACGGTCACCGCGTCGAGGCCGAACAGGAACTCGCGAACCGCCGGCTCGCCGCCGGCCAGCCAGCGGCCGAGGACCTCCAGCGCGCCCCCGGGATGAACCTCCAGCGTGGCACGCCGGCCGACCGCCAGCCGCCGGGCAGAGTCCCCGACGGCGGCAGGCTCGAGAGCGGGGTCGGAGGCGAAGCGGACAAGGCCGAAGCGCAGCTCGCTCACCGTGAGCTCGCCGAGGTCGGCGTCGACCCGGGCCTCGAGGACGCCGAGGTCGCCGTCCACCCGACCGGTGAGCACGGGCGCGGCACCGGCGAGCACCTCGGGAACCAGGTCCCAGAGCACCTCCACGGCGCTGCGGCGCGGGTCGGCGGCGGGCGGCATCGGGATCTCCAGGCGCAGCCGGGCGTCGCTGCCGGGCAGTCCCAGGCGCCGGTCCAGGCCACCCTCCACCAGGCGCGGCCGCACCGCCGGCGAGGTCGGGACCGGGACGCGGTCGCCGAGGACGCGGGCGAGCAGGTCCCTGAGCTCCCCGGGCGAGGCCCCGCCCACCGCCACGACCACCGACGGAGCTGGCCCGGCGGCGTCGGGGTCGGCGAGGGCGGCCTCGACCTCGGCGGCCAGGGTCAGCCGCCCGGCGAGGAGGTGGGCCGGGGTCTGCTCGGCGGTGAGGGAAGGCCAGGCGAGGGTGGTGGCGTCCGCCAGCGGCAGGTTGACCGCCACCAGCTCGGTGCCGCCGGGAAGCCGCTCCACCAGCAGGGCCTGAGCGTGCCCGTGCCGCGCCGGCACGAGGTCAACCGCCACCGTCAGAGCGACCACGAGAAGACCTTTGGCCAGAGTGCTTTGCCGAGTCATCACAGCTCGCATGGTAGCATGCCGGCGGTGCAGCCGAGACCTGATCCCGCGGCCCCCTCGGGGGCGCTGGCGAGCCTGCTGGCGGCGGTGGGCGCGGTGCCCTTCGCCCTGCTCGCCGCCGCCGTCGGCCAGGGTCTCGGGGCCGCCCTCGGCGGCGGCGGCTGGATCGGCGTCTGCCTGGCCTGGGAGCGGCCGGTGTGGGCCCTGGTCAACCAGCCGGCCCTGAACTTCGCCGCCCTGCCGCGGGCCGCCGGGTACTGGCTCGGCTCCACCGCGGCGCCCCTGCTCGTGGCGGCCCTCGCCATGCCGCTGACCCTGCGCCTGCGCAGCCTCGCCGGTCAGCTGATCGCGGTCCAGCTGGCCTGGTCGTCGGTGGTGGTGGGGACCCTGTGGCAGGCCGGCCTCGACCCCGAGAACGCCCACCTGACCCGGTGGCTCGAGTTCCGGGGTCTGGCCCCCGAGCTTCGGCTGCTGATCGTGGCCGCCGCCGCGGTGGCGGTGGTCCCGGTGACCCTGCGGTTGCTCGCGGTCGCCCGCATCACCCGCCACCACCTGCGCCGGCGCCGCCGGATCGCCCTCGTCGCCGGCCACCTGGTTCCGGCCCCGCTGGCGTGGGCCCTCCTGTCGAGCCACCTCCGGGGCGCGCTGCCGGTGGAGGCCGCCGCAACCGCCGCGGTACCGGTGGTGGTGGCCCTGGCGGTGGCCTGGGTCGGCTACCCGGCGCCTCTGACCCACCCGGTGGCCCCGGTGCGTGCCGGCGCCCTGCTGGGACTGCTGGTGGTGGCGGCCTTGGCGTGGGCCGGCCTCGGGCTCGCCGGCCGGCCCCTGCCGGGGGACCGGGTCGCCGCGGTGCAGTGGGCCAGGGCGGGCAGCTTCAACAACATCCGACCGTGGATGGCGCCGGTTCGCCCGCCGTGGCTCGACGACCCACCCGCGAACCGGTCGCCTCTGGGATGACAGCCGCCCTTGCAACGGTTATCCTCTGAGACCGTCCGACGACGGTTCGAGATTGGAGACCAACCATGAGACCCAAGGTCGAGAAAGCCCTCAACGAGCAGATCCAGGCCGAGTTCTTTTCCTTCTACCTCTACCTGTCGGTGGCGGCCTACTTCCACGCCAACCACCTCGACGGCTTCGCGCACTGGATGCGGATCCAGGCCCAGGAGGAGTTCGCCCACGCCATGAAGCTGTTCGACTTCCTCAACGAGCGGGGCGGCACGGTCGAGCTGCTGCCCCTGGACGGCCCGACCCGCGCGTGGTCGTCGCCGTCGGCGGCGGTGGAGGCCGTGCTCAACCACGAGCGCGCCATCTCCGAGCGGATCAACCGCCTGGTCGACCTGGCCAGCTCCGAGAACGACCACGCCACCACCGTCATGCTCCACTGGTACGTCAGCGAGCAGGTCGAGGAGGAGGCCACGGCCGACACCCTCTTCCACCAGGTCAAGATGATTGAGTCGAGCCCCCACGGCCTGCTCATGATCGACCGCGAGCTGGCCGGCCGGCCGGCGCCGGTGGCGGCCGAGGCGTCGGCCTAGCTCGCGAGCTCGGCGAGGTGGGCGACGATGGCGGCGGCCACGTCGGCCCCCGTCGCGCGCTCGAGATGAACGAAGCCGGGGGTGGGGTTGACCTCCCCGACGAGGAGGCCGTCGCTCCCGGGCAGGAGGTCGACGCCGCAGATCCCGAGCCCCACCGCCCGGGTCGCGGCCACCGCCAGCTCCTCCTCGGCGGCGGCCGGAACGAAGGCCGCGACCGAGCCGCCGCGGGCGGCGTTGGAGCGCCAGTCGCCGGCCGCGGCGACGAAGCGGGCCGCCGCCACCACCCGACCGGCCACCACCAGCAGGCGCAGGCTCGCGCCCCCGGTCTCGTGGTACCTCTGGACCACGAGCTCGTCCCCGACCCGCCACAGGGAGTCGAGCACCGCTTCCAGGTGGTCCGGGGACGGGCACCGAACCACCCCGACTCCCATCCGCGAGCGACGCTGCTTGACGACCACCGGGAAGTCGAGCCGCCGAGCCGCCGCGGCCAGGACCTCCGGGTCGGCGCCGGCGATGGTGACGGGCACCGGCAGGCCCGCCGCGGCGAGAGCCCGGGCGGTGCGCCAGTGGTCGCGGCCGATGCGGATCGCCTCGGGGGGGTTCGGGGTCGCCACCCCGGCCCCGACCAGGCTCTCCAGCAGCGCCAGCAGGCTGTCCGGACGCCAGTTTCCGACTCTCGCCAGGACCACGTCGGGGGCCGGGGTCGGTGGTCGGCCGTCCTCCTCGAGGAGCCCCCTCCCGGCGTCGGTCACCAGCCTCGTCGCGTCGGCCACCCGCAGCTCGATCCCGGCGGCGCCCGCTGACTCGGCGAGTCGCCGGTTGCTCGCCGTGTCCGGCCGCGCGCTCAGAACCAGGATCCCCACGGCGTCATCTTACGCCGCCTGGCGGCGGCGGCAATTCGTCGGACGACTTGCGGCGGCGCGTCGGACGCGCCGACCGTCCCGGCACGGCTGCGGGTCCGGGTGCGGGTCCTGTGCCCGGTGGCCCCGGCCTTCCGGGCCTCGCGGCTCGGCCCGGCGTCGTCCGTCGCCGGCCTTTGTAGCGCTGACCTCCAGGTCGGCGTCATGCAGCTTGTCAACGTCCCCGACGCCGATCTGGAGATCGGCGCTACAAGATGCGGCCATCGTTCAAGATTGGCCGCCGACGACCGAGCGGCGGCCTCCTCTCCGGGACGTGAGACCGGCAGCGCTCCTGCCCGTGGTTGAATTCAGGACCTGGGGTACAGCAACCTCCAGGTCATGGCGCGGACGTCGTCGAATAGTTGGAGAGCCCGGTCAGCCCGCGCACCATCGACGACACCGGCAGCGAGCAGGATGCTGAGGTGAGTCTCGACCTCCTTGGCGGAGCCGAAGGCGACGCGGAAGTGGTACGCCCGGTCCTTCCCGGCCCTCCCATGCCCTTCAGCCAGGTTGGCCGCCACCGAGCTGGCCGACCGGATCACCTGGTCCCCGACACTCCTCAACGGAGCCGGGACCTTCAAGGCCAGCTGGACTGCGATGCCCGCAGCTTCGACGGCTTTCTCGTGGGCCTGGAACCCCCTGCAGGAACGGAACTCGTGCATGGTCACCTCCGGGTTGTTCATGGCCTTCCCACCTGCCGCCGGCTCGGCCTCTGTCAAGGGTCGCCTCCGAGGCGACTTGTCTTGCCCTTGACAGAGGCCGAGCCGGCGGCTACTCGTGTCGCCAGAACAACCCGGAGGTGACCATGCCGGGTCCGGGTCCGGGTCCTGGTTCGGGTCCGGCCCCGGTCGGTGACCGGCCGGCCGCACCCGGGTATACTGCCGGGATGATTCGGGGCAACCTGGATCGCCTGCACATCGGCGATCTCCTGCACTGGCTCGAGCTCGGCGGGCAGACCGGCCGCCTGACCCTGAGCGACGAGGCCGGCGAGCGCCGGCTCGACTTTCTCCACGGCCGGATCGTGTACGTGTCGTCGACGGTCCCCGAGGAGCGCCTGGCGAGTTGGCTGGCGAGGGACGGCATCCTGCCGGCGGTCCGGGTCCGTCAGCTCCTGGCCACCGCCATGCTCCGCCAGGAGCTGTTCACCGACGTCCTCCTGGCACAGGGTGTGGTCAACGAGGCCGAGCTGGGCGCCAGCCTGACCGTGCTCGCCGAGCTCATGATGAACCGGATCCTGGACGCCAACGCCCTGCGCTTCGAGCTCGACCCCGGCCACCCGGTCCGTGACCCGACGGGGCTCTACCTGAGCCTGACCCCGAGCCGGCTGCTCCTGGACTGCGCCCGCCGGCTCGACGAGGCCAAGAGCCTGGGACCGGCCTCGCCGACGCGGGTCCTGCCGCTGGACGAGGCGGCGGTGGAGGACTTCTTCTGGCAGCTCGTGGAGGGCGGCATCGGCAGCGACGACCCGGTGGACGGGGAGCAGCTCGGCGCCCTTCACGAGATCATCCGCAACGTCATGGCGAGCCTCGCCCAGTGGCTGGCGTCGAGCACCGGTCTGGTCCCCCAGCCCGCCGACCACGGCGAGGTCATGGACGCCGCCCTCGAGACCACCGGCGAGGTCAAGGTCTTCGGGCTGCCCCACGCGGCCTGGAACCTGATGGTGCTGGCCTGCTCCATCCGGTCGTCCGAGCTGCAGCCACCCGCCGAGCTCGGCGACCTCGAGCGCCTCGCCGCCTCCCTCGGCCTGTGGCCCGAGCTCACCACCGCGACCAAGTGGCGGCGGGGCCGGGCGGGGGCGCTGGACCGGCTGACCCGGAGGGTCGCCATCGTCTGGGCCCGGGGCGCCGCCGCGGCGGCCGAGGCCCTGGGCTACCAGCCCGGCGCCGCCGCGCTCGCCGCCCACCTGGTCACCGTTCCCACGGACCTGGTGCTGTGGGTGCTCGCCGCCCTCCCGGTGCCCCACCAGGGAATCCGCCGTGCGCTCCTTGCGGAGCTGCCGCGCCGGCTCGGCACCGGCCTGGCCGGGCTCGCCGACTTCCCGGCCCCCTTCCGCGTCCTCCTCGAAGGCTCCACCGCCTCCGAGCTCGGCATCTGCCTCCACCTGAGCCGCAACCACGTACCGTCGGCGCCGGCCTGGCCGATCACCGTGCCCGACGATCCGGAGGCCCTCCTCGAGCTCGTCACCCAGGAGCAGCTCCAGCGGGCCGCCGCCGCGGCCCAACGGGCCGTGGAGCGTTAGGCCGCGGGCTGCGGCAGGGCGAGGACGACCCGGGTGCCGCCCTCCGGCTCGCGGTGACCGACGGTGAGCCGGCCGCCGTGGCGCTCGGCCACCTGCCGGGCCAGGGCGAGGCCGATCCCCAGCCCCCGCTGCGCGCCCGGGTTCGCGGCGGTGCCCTGCCAGAAGAAGTCGAAGACCCTGGGCAGATCGGCCTCCGGGATGCCGGGACCAGTGTCGGCGACGACGAGCTCCAGCCAGGGCCCCCCGTTCCGCCGCACTCGCCGGACCTCGACCCGCACCTCGCCGCCGGGGCGGTTGTGCTCGATGCCGTTGCGGATCACGGCGCGCAGGGCGACGGTGAGGGCGTCGGCGTCGCAGACGATGGTCTCGAGACCGGAGGGGACCAGGATCTTGACCTCGGCCTGGCACCGACGTGCGAGCTCGCGCAGGGGCGACACCGCGTCGCGAAGCAGCGCCGGCAGCTGGCACGGCCGGGCGTCGACCGGGTCCCGCTCGGCGCTCAGGCGGGAGGCCTGGACCACGCTCTCGACCAGCTCGGCGAGCCGGTCCGCCTCGGCGGTGACCAGCCCGATGATCCGAGCGGCCTTGTCGGGCGGGGCCTCGCGGACCCGGTCGAGAATGCGGGTGGCGGTGACCAGCGACGCCACCGGCGCCTCGAGCTGGGTCGCCAGCCGGCTGATCAGCTCGCGGCGGACCCGGTCCAGGTCCTCGAGGTCGCGGTTGAGCCGCTCGACCTCCGCGAGGCTCGTCCTGAGCTCGGCCGAGCGCTGGGCGACGGTCTCCTCGAGGCCGGCGTTGACGTCCTCGAGCCGGCGGAAGGCCAGGGCGTTGGCGTAGCCCATGGCGGCGGTGGCGCCGAGGATCGTGGCGAGCTCCCGTTCGTCCTCGTCCAGGGGCAGCCGGTCGCCGCGCCGGTACAGGGTGAGCAGGCCGAGAGACCTGCGCTGCGCGATCAGGGGCACGGCCAACGCCGACGCGAAGCCTGCCGCCTCGACCGCGGTCCGGATCTCGTCGTCGCCGCCCTCGGCGAGGTCCGCGGCGACCAGCACCGGCTCCCTGGCGCCGACGATCCGCGCGGCGAGGCTGCCGCCGTTGCCGCCGGCCGCGAGCAGGGGTTCGGTCTCGATCCCGTGGACCACGGCCTCGCGCAGCTCACCGGCGGCCGGGACCACGAGCACCGCGGCGCCCTGGGCCCGGAGCTGGGCGACGGCGGTCTTGAGCAGCATCCGCAGCACCTCGGCCGGGTCGAGCTGGACGGTGATGGCGCGGCCGAAGTCGGCCACGGCGGCGGTGACGAGGGCCTTGCGCTCGAGCTGGCGGCTGACGGTCTCGAGGCGGGCACCGAGGTCGGTCATGGCGAGGTTGGCGCGGACCGCCTCGCTCACCAGGGTCTCCACCGGCAGCGGCCCGGTCTCGTCGGGCGGGCCCTCGGGGACGCTGACGGTCACGTCGTCGGCCCCTTCCGACGGGCCCGTCGACGCCAGCAGCGGGCTCAGGGCGGACTGGACCTGGAGGCGCAGCCGTTCGACGGCGTCGGGAGCAGAACCGACCCCCAGACGCTCGGCCACCGCCACCAGGGTGAGCTCGGTGACGGCGGCGAAGGCCTCCATGACTCCGTCGCCGGTGATCGCCACCGACTCGAAGGCCGGTCGGCCGCCCCCGTTGAGAGCCTCGTCGAGGTCGGCCACCGACAGCACCTCGGCGAGATCCCGCTTGTTGTACTGCAGCACCACCGGGGTCTGGGCGGGATCGATGCCGTTGGCGCGGAGGTTGTCCTCGAGATTGGCCAGGGAGTGGCGGTTGGCCTCGCGCTGGTCGCGCTGGCTGTCGGCGACGAAGACCACCCCGTCGACCCCGGCGAGGACCGCGCGCCGAGTGGCGTTGTACTGGACCTGCCCGGGCACCGTGTAGAGCTGGACGGCGAGGCGGTAGCCCCGGATGCGGCCCAGGTTGAGGGACAGGAGGTCGAAGAAAAGGGTGCGGTCGGAGGCCGTGTTGAGGGAGTACAGACGCGAGCGCCGCTGGGGGTCGGTGACGCGGTGGATGTGCTGGAGACAGGTCGTCTTGCCCCCCAGAGCGGGACCGTAGTAGACGATCTTGACCTTGACCTGCCGGTACTGGTTGTCGAACTGAACCATCAGCCCCCCGGTCGACCGTCGGCGACGGCCCTGCCGACCGCGCCTCGGCGCCGTTCAGGGACCGGGCAGCCGGATCGCGCGGCGGCAAGGCGACGGAGACATCGACCCAGCGATCATTGTAGCCTCCGGCGCCGGGCTCCGGAAGCCGACCCGGGAGTCATCGCCTCGGGGCGTCGGCGCCCGGCGGCGACACGACGGCGACGACCCTGGCCTCGGGCGGGGCGCGTCTCGGGGACCGTTCGGCCGCGGCCTTCGCGGACGCGAAGCCGACCGCGGACGGCTGGGCGAGCTGGAAGCTGGCATCGCCGGTGCGCTGGTCGACCACCGACACGTAGCCGAACACGAGCGGGTCCTCGGGCCCGTCCTCGAGCCAGAAGACGAGGCTCCCACCCTCGACGGGGGTGCTCAGCCGCCGCTGCAGGTGGCCGTAGGGCGGCACGTCGTAGGTGAAGGACTCGACAATGGTGCCGTCCGCATCCTGGACGTCGACCGCCACCGAGGTCCAGTCCGCGGACCAGGACGCGACGCCGACGTTGGCGCGGAAGCTGGCGCCGTCGTTGAGCAGGCCGGCGGCGTAGCCGAGGGTTGTGAAGTCGACCCCCTGCCACACCGGGGCGCCGGGAACGGTCTGGCCGAACTCGCCGCCCGCCCCGGCCGGGTTGAGGGTGTAGGTCCGGCTGGTGACCAGGAACTCGCAGTCCTCGGCGGGCTCGCACGGCAGGGTCCGGTCGGCGATCACCAGCAGGGCGCCGGTGCCTGCGACGGCGAAGTGGGCGGGCCCGAGCACGTCCCAGAGGTTGACGGTCTGCCACGGCCCGAGCGTGACCAGCAGTGTGTCGGCAACCGGGTTGGCCGTGCCGCTGGGCAGGAACAGGACCTCCACCGGCAGGTCGAAGGGCTGGGGGTTGTGCAGGCTCAGGTCGGTGTGCCAGTCGGTGCCGTTGACGCCGGGCGTGTTGGCGACGGCGGGCACCACCCACTCCAGGGCGAGCTGGGCCGAGGCCGGGGCGGCGGCGAGCACGGCCGCCGCCAGGAGCAGGGACATCGGGGCGCGAAGCTGGGATCTCATGTCGACCTCCGTCCGAGACGGCTGCAGGGTCCGTGCCAACGGCAGCGTCGCGACGGCGGCGAGGGCCCGCGGCGGCGCGTCCTCGAAAGTGGACGGGGGCGCCACCGCCGCCGCGACCAGCGCTATACTCGTCCCATGAGGCTGTCGGGAGCGCTGATCCTGGTGGTGGTGCTGGCCATGGGCGTGGTGGTGCTGCTCCAGGGGCGCGACGTGGAGCGGGCCCGGGACTCGGTGACCGTCATGGCGACCCAGCTTCGCGAGGAGGGGGTCGCGGCCGCCGCCTTCGACCGCGACCGGGCCCTGGCGGTCATCGCCGTTCTCAACGGCCTGGTCGACGACCCGGATGCCATCGGGAACCACCTGGAGGACCTCAAGACGATCGCCGCCACCGCCGCGGGCTGGGCGGCCGGCGCACCTTCGCCGAGCCCGGAGCTGCACGCCGCGGTGGCGATCCGGACCGCCGCCGGGGAGCTCCGCGAGCACGCGCTGCGGCCGAGCCCGAGCCGCCTGTCGGCGGTGCGCCGCGAGCTCGAGCGCGCCCGGCACGCGCTCACCGTGGCGGCCGACGCAAGCGGCACCACCGCGCCGAGCGGCCTGGTCACCGAGGGCGTGCGCGACCGCCTCAACAACCTGGAGGCCGCCCAGAAGGAGCGGGCCCTGGAGGTCGACGAGGGGCTCGGGCCGTAGCCGGCGCCCGGGTCGGCCGGCCTTCGGGACCACGGTCGCGCTACTCGAGCTCCACGACCAGATCCAGACCCGCCAGGGCGTCGCCGACGATGTTGGTGGTCCGCACTGCGCCGCACCCCAGCTCCTGGAGTCGACCGGCCACGAGTCCGAGGAAACGCTGGACGGCGGCCGTCCGCTCCACCTCCACCAGCGGCCACAGCCGCACCACGGTGTCGCCGTCCCGCTCGGCGACCAGAGCCACCGGATGCAGGGGACGCGCGAGCTCCACGACGACGCCCTCGACCAGCACGGCGCCGGGCTCGGTGCGCAGCCAGCGGTCGCCGGTCTTGATCACCGCCCGGCCCCAGCGCACCACCCGCGGCTCGAGCCCGGCCGCCGCGGCCTCGAGATCCAGCGACCCGCGCAGCACCAGGTGCGGCATCAGCCGCCCCCCGGGACGCCGGCCGAGAGGGTGAGCCCGCGGTGTCGGATCCGCATCGGCGCAGTATATCGCGGGGGGCCCGGGTCGACTCCGGCAAGGCCCCGCCGCCCTTGTCGCGTGCCGGTTCGCGGGCTACGATGAGCCCCGTGCGTGTGGCTGCGACTGCCGTGACCCGGGCCGCACTGGAGGCCCTGCTCCCCGCCCTGTGCGTGGCGTGCGACGACGTGCTCGCCGGCTTCGACCGCGGGCTCTGTGCCGGCTGCCGGAGCCGCCTGGTCCCGATGACCGAGCCGTGCTGCCCGCGCTGCGGCGTCCCCGCCGCCGACGGCCTGACGTGTCCCGACTGTGTCCTGTCGCCGCCGCCCCAGGAGGGCACGGTGTTCTGGGGGGCCTACGACGGGGTGCTGCGTCGCGCGGTGCTCGCCCTCAAGCACGGCGGGCACGACGAGCTCGGCCGGGTGCTCGGTCGACGGCTCGCCGGCCGGGTCGGCCTCGAGCCCTGGTCCGACGTGGTCAGCGCCGTCGCCGTGGTGCCGTCCCACCGGCTGCGCCGGCTGCGCCGGGGCTGGAGCGCGGCCGACTGGATCGGCCGCGAGGTCGCCGCCGCCCTCGGCCGGCCGCTGCTACCGGCTCTGCGCCGGCACGGCCTGCGCCGCCAGACCGGTCGCAGCCGATCCCAGCGGACCCAGCTGCCCCGGGGCAGCTTCTCGTCCCGGCCGGTCGTTCGAGGCCACCGAATCCTGCTCGTGGACGACGTCTCCACCACCGGCACGACCCTGCGCCGTGCCGGCGAAACCCTGCTGCGAGCCGGCGCCCGGGCGGTCTACTGTGCCGCCGTGGCGCACGCCCCCGACCCGAGGAGAGCCCGATGAAGCTGTTCGACAAGCTGGTCCGACACGGCATGCCCTTCGTGCCCAAGCCCGTGGTCCGCCAGGTGGCCCGGCGGTACGTGGCCGGGGAGGAGGTGGCCGACGCGGTGCGCACCATCCGTGAGCTCAACGCCGAGGGCGCCATGGCGACGGTGGACGTGCTCGGCGAGGAGGTCACCGACCCCCGGGCCGCGGCGGCGGCGGTGGAGCAGTACCTGGAGCTGCTGGCCACCATCGACCGGGAGCGCCTCGACGCCAACGTCTCCATCAAGCCCACCATGCTCGGGCTCAAGGTCGACGAGGCGATGTGCCTCGACAATATCCGCAGGATCGTCGCCCGCGCCGCCGAGCTCGACAACTTCGTGCGCATCGACATGGAGGACCACACCTGCACCGACGCGACCCTGCGCATCTACCGGACCCTGGCAGGCGAGCTCGGCCACGTCGGCGTGGTGCTCCAGTCCTACCTCCACCGCACCATGGACGACGCCGTCGGCCTGCTGCCCCTGGGGCCGAACATCCGGCTGTGCAAGGGCATCTATCGGGAGCCCCGGACCATCGCGTGGACCCTGTACGAGACCGTCCGGGCCAACTTCATCGCGGTCATGGACCGGCTGCTGGAGGGCGGCGCTTACGTCGGCATCGCCACCCACGACGCCCACCTCGTGTGGGCGGGCATGACCACCGTCAGCCGGCTCGGCCTGGCGCCCGCCGCCTACGAGTTCCAGATGCTGCTGGGCGTCGACCCCGAGCTGCGCCGGATCATCCTCGAGCGCGGCCACCGGCTCCGGGTCTACGTGCCCTTCGGCCGCGACTGGTACCCGTACTCCATGCGGCGCCTGCGCGAGAACCCCACCGTGGCCCACCACGTGACCCGGGCCATGCTCGGCCTCGGGCCCCGGTGAGCCGTTGAGGGACGGGGCCGGAAGCGGTATTCTGGTCCGTGGAGGACACATGAGACTGCAGCCCATGATCGTCGTCGTCGCGCTCGCCGTACTGCTTCCCGCGGTCGCCCTCGGCGGGCCCCAGGCACGGGTCTCGGGCCAGGTGGTCGACTCGGCGGGCGCGCCCATAGCGGACGCCACCATCGCCGTCACCTCGGAGGCGCTGCCCTCCTTCGAGAAGATCGTGACCACCGACGCCGACGGCGAGTTCAAGCTGCTCCTCCTCGACGCCACCAAGAGCTACCTGTTCGCGGTCACCGCCGACGGCTACCTCAGCTACAACGAGGAGGTCAAGGTCCCGGTGGGAACCACCGACAACGTGTTCACCTTCAGCCTCCAGACCCGCGAGGAGGTCGCGGCCGTGCGCGAGAAGGAGCTCATGGAGCAGCCCGGCTACAAGGAGTTCGGCGAGGCCCAGGTCCTGCTCGAGCAGGGCGACACCGCCGCCGCCCGGACCAAGCTGGTGGCCGCCATCGAGGCCAGGCCGGGGCTCGTGCCCGCCCACGAGAGGCTCGCCACCATCGACTACGAGTCGGGGGACAACGCGCTCGCCATGAGCTCGGCCGAGCGCTGCCTCGAGGCGGACGACGAGTCCCTGACCTGCCTCGCCATCGCCGCCAACGCCTCGAGCAGCCTCGGCGACGCCGAGGCCCACGCCGAGTACCTCGCCCGCTACGAGGAGCTCAACCCCGACGATCCGGCGACCATCTTCAACCACGCCGTGGTCTACCTCAACAAGATGGACGACGGGAACGCCCGGCCGCTGCTCGAGGAGTGCCTCGCGGTCGATCCCGACTTCGCCAAGTGCCTCTTCGAGTACGGCATGCTGCTGCTCAGATCGGGTGACCTGGAGGGGGCCAAAGCCCATCTCGAGAGGTACCTCGCGGTGGCGCCGGAAGGCCCGGACGCCGTCGCCGCCCGCGAAACCGTCAAGTACCTCTGACCGGCCGTGGCGAGCCAGCCCCTCGTCATCGGGGTCGCCGGCGGGACCGGTTCCGGCAAGACCACGGTGGCCGAGGCGCTGGTCCGCCGGGTCGGGGCCGAGCGCATCGTCTCGGTCCACCAGGACCGCTACTACCGCGACCTCTCCCACCTCGACCCGGCGGCGCGGGCCGGTCACAACTTCGACCACCCCGACGCCATCGAGGAGGAGCTGCTGGTGGCCCACCTCGTCGAGCTGCGGGCCGGACGAGCGGCGCCGTTGCCGGTCTACGACTTCACCCACCACCTCCGCACCGCCGAGGTTCAGTGGGTGGAGCCGCGCCCGGTGATCCTGGTGGAGGGCATCCTGGTCCTGGCGGTGGCGCCGGTGCGCAGCCTGCTCGACGTCAAGCTCTTCGTGGACACCGACGCCGACCTGCGGCTGCTGCGGCGGTTGGGCCGCGACCTCGCCGAGCGCGGCCGCACCCTGGAGTCGGTGGTCGAGCAGTACCTGGCCACGGTCCGGCCCATGCACCTGGAGTTCGTCGAGCCGTCCAAGCGGCACGCGGACCTGGTCATCCCCGAGGGCGGCCACAACGCCGTCGCTCTGGACCTCATCGTCAGTCACATCCGGGCACGGCTCGACGGCCGCCCCGGGACGGCGGTCGACCGCGAGTGCTGAGCGCCGCCCGGACCCGCCCGCGGCTCAGCGGGCGGCCTGGGGCGGACGGCGCCGCCGTCGCTGGTGGAGCTCCTCCTCCTTGAACATGAACTTGATGGAGTGCTTGAAGATCAGGAGGTTGGGGGCGTCGCTGCGGTTGAGCTTGATGCAGGTCTTGTCGTACCACTCGATCCAGCCGGTCATCTCGGTGCCGTCGGTGAGCACCACGACCATCATGGTGCGGTTCTGCATCTGCTTGAGGTAGTAGAAGTTCTCGGCGTTGGTCTGCTCGGCCGGCACCTGCTTGCGGCGGCCGGTTGTGCCCCGGTTGGGAAACCTGTCCATCATCTCGGTCATCGATGGACGGATCAGCTTGCGGTCCGACATGTAATCGCTCCTAGCACCCCATGCTGGGCGGCGGGTTGGGCCCGGATGCATGCGGTCGGGACTTGTGGCTCCAAGGGTAGCAAAACCTCCCCGGCGTGTCTCCATCGGCGGCCCGCCTCGGCCCGGTATGCCCTCGCCCCGTTCCCGTGCCCGTGCCCGTGCCCGTTCCCGTTCCCGTTCCCGTTCCCGTTCCCGATGAACGGTACAGCGGCAGCGGCAGCGGCAGCGGCAGCGAACCGAGCCTCCGGAACGCGCGGGCAGGGCGCCTCCCCCGGGACGTGCCGGGTACGCCATTGTGCCGGCACCCTTTGGCCTCGAGGCCGCGCGGGCTCGGTGCCTGGCTCTCTTTTCGTCCGACGAAAAGGTGCCTGGCACCGCTCCCATCGCGTCTCGGGAAGCTCCCGCTCCCGCAACGAGGCAGGCCGCCGCTCGACCCGACGGCGCGGTCGCAGCCCTCCCCGTCGCCTCCGCGCGACCGCGCCGGCTCATCGACGCTGGCGCGCCAAAGGCGGCCCAGAAGGCCGGTGCCCCGGGACGCTCGGCCACGCGCCCAGCGGCAGCGACAGGGACAGCAATCAGCAAACAGCGGCAGCGGCAGCGGCAGCGGCAGCGATCAGCGTCCACACCCGCACCCGGATCCCGCCTCACTCCTCCTTGCGGGGCCGGCGTCCGGGCTCGGGGTACTGGTCGACCTCGTGGGCGAGGCAGCACATGAGCCGCCCGCACAGCCCGGAGATCTTGGTCGGGTTGAGGCTCAGGTTCTGGCGCTTGGCCATCCGCACGGTCACCGAGTGGAAGCGGTCCATGAACGTGGCGCAGCACAGGCATCGACCGCAGGGGCCGAGCCCGCCGCACACCCGCGCGCCGTCACGCACCCCGAGGGGCCGCATCTCGACCCGGCGGCGGAAGCGCCGCCCGAGCTCGCGCAGGAGCGGCCGGAAGTCGAGGCGGCGCTCGGCAGTGAAGTAGACCAGGGCCTTGCGCCC
This sequence comes from Candidatus Methylomirabilota bacterium, assembly GCA_035464095.1. Lineage (GTDB taxonomy): Bacteria > Acidobacteriota > Thermoanaerobaculia > Thermoanaerobaculales > Sulfomarinibacteraceae > JAHECW01. The sequence goes on from DATHSO010000200.1 coordinate 33,129, forward strand.
GGTCAGGGGCAGGCGGGCCTTGATGGTCCGCATGTCGAGGCCGAGCTCGCGGGCGCGCTGGCGCAGGTAGCCCTCGATCTCGCGCTCGATGTACCGGGTGTCCTCGGCGCGCTTGCAGTCCTCGGCCGAGGCGAGCCGGATGATCCGCCCCACCGGGCCCGGCCGGCGCCGGAAGATGGGTGGCACGAACAGGCTGACCCGGCCGAGGAACTGGCCGTCGGGGGTCTCCACCAGGTACACAGTGTCGTGGCGGACCTCCAACGCGCCGATCCGGCAGGGGGTGGCGGGCAGGTCGGGGTCGATGAGGACCGGCACCAGGTCCTCGACCCGGGGCAGGACGCTGATCTCGGCGAGGGAGACGGTCACGGCGAGCCGCCCCCGACGGTGCGCTGGAGCTCGGCGTCGGCGGTGGTCACGGCCTCGCCGCCGGCGGCGCGGGCAGCCTCCAGCGCTCGTGCCACCCCGGGCCGCTCGGCCGCCACCAGTTGGGCGGCGAAGTAGGCCGCGTTCTTGGCTCCCGCCGAGCCCACGGCGAAAGTGGCGACCGGGATGCCCCCCGGCATCTGCACCGTCGACAGGAGGGCGTCGACCCCGTCCAAGACCCCGCCGGGCAGGGGAACCCCGAGCACCGGCCGGATGGTGTGGGCCGCCACCACGCCCGCCAGGTGGGCGGCCATGCCGGCGGCGCAGATGAAGGCCCGGCAGCCATCCGCCTCGGCCTGGCGAACCAGCTCGATGGTCCGTTGCGGCGTGCGGTGGGCGGACGAAACGTGGACCTGATGGCGCAGCCCGAGCTGATTCATGACCGCGACCGCCCCTTCCAGGTGCTTCCAGTCGCTGGCCGAGCCCATCAGGAGCAGGACGTCGAGGGTTGGCATCTCACTCTCCCATGGTTCGCAGGGTGTCCCGACCGATGTCGGTGCGGGCGTGGCGACCGTCGAAGCGGATCAGGTCGGCGGCCCGGTAGGTGAGGGTCACCGCCTCGGCGAGGTCGGCGCCGGTGCCGGTCACCGACAGGACCCGGCCGCCGGCGGTGACGAGCCGGCCGCCGTCGAGGCGGGTGCCGGCGTGGTAGACCACCACCCCGGGCAGGCTCTCGGCCTCCGCGATGCCGGTGATCTCGTCGCCGACGCGGGGGGAGGCCGGGTAGCCGTTGGCGGCGAGGACCACGCACACCGCCGCCTCCGGCGTCCACGAGATGGCGCCGGGCTCGAGGCGGCCGTCGGCGGCCGCAGAGAGGGTCGCCGCCAGGTCGCCCGAGCAGCGGCGGAGCACCGACTGGGTCTCTGGATCGCCGAGGCGGCAATTGAACTCGAGGACCCGGGGTCCGTCGTCGGTGAGCATGAGGCCGGCGTAGAGGACGCCGCGGTACGGGCGGCCCTCGGCGGCCATCCCGGTCACGGTGGGGCGGATCACCCGGTCGAGGATCTCATGCCGCAGCTCGTCGCTCAGGGCGAAGGCCGGCGAGTGCGAGCCCATGCCGCCGGTGTTGGGCCCTCGGTCGCCGTCGCCGAGACGCTTGTAGTCGTGGGAGGTGGCGATGGGCTCGATCTGCTCGCCGTCGCTGATGACCATGAACGAGACCTCGGTGCCGCGAAGGCAGGCCTCCACCAGGACGCGGTCGCCGGCGGCGCCGAAGCGGCGCTCCACGAAGAAGACCTCGAGCGCCTCGGCGAGCTCGGCCTCGGTACCGACGATGAGCACGCCCTTGCCGGCCGCCAGGCCGTCGGCCTTGAGCACCACCGGCAGGCCGAGCTCGGCGACGGCTCGCCGCGCCTCGGCGATGTCGGCGACCACCCGGGACTCGGCGGTGGGAATGGCGTGGCGCAGGCAGAACTCCTTGGCGTAGACCTTGCTCGCCTCGAGCCTGGCGGCGGCGCCGGAGGGGCCGAACAGGCGCAGCCCCCGGCGGGCGAAGCAACCCGCGATGTCGGCCGCGAGGGGCGCTTCGGGGCCGACCACGGTCAGGTCGACCGCGCGCTCGGCGGCCGCCGCTGCCAGGCCGTCCGGGTCGCCGGCCGAAATCGGCAGGAGCTCGGCGGAGGCGGCCATGCCGGGGTTGCCCGGGGCGGCCAGGAGCCCGGTCACCGACGGCGACCGGGCGAGGGCGTGCACGAGGGCGTGCTCGCGCCCACCGGAGCCCACCACCAGCACCCGCATCTGCTCAGCCTCTCGCCTGAAGCAGGGTCAGGAAGGCGGTCTGGACGATGTCGGCCGCCGAGCAGCCCCGGCTCAGGTCGTTGGCCGGCCTGGCCAGGCCCTGCATGAGCGGTCCCAGGGCGCGGGCGCCGCCGAGGCGCTCCACCGCCTTGTAGGTGATGTTGCCGGCGTTGAGGTCGGGAAAGACCAGGACGTTGGCGTGCCCGGCCACCGCGGAGCCCGGGGCCTTCTTGGCGCCGATGCGCTCGATGAGGGCGGCGTCGAGCTGGAGCTCGCCGTCGAAGGCGAAGGCCGGCTCGCGGCGCTCGAGCTCGGCGCGGGCGTCGCGCACCTTGGTCACCAGCGGATGGTCGGCGGAGCCCTTGGTGGAGAAGGACAGCAACGCCACCCGCGGCTCGCCACCGACGATGGAGCGGAAGGTCGCCGCCGCCGAGATCGCGATGTCGGCGAGCTGGCCGGCATCGGGGTCGGGCATCACCGCACAGTCGGCGAAGACCATGACGCCGTCGGCGCCCCAGGCGGGGTCGGGGTGGACCATGACGAAGGCCGAGGACACGGTCTTCAGACCCGGGGCCGCGCCGATGCAGTGCAGGGCCGCCCGGACCGTGTCGGCGGTCGTCCGCACCGCACCGCCGATGGAACCGTCGGCGTGACCGGCAGCGACCAGCAGGGAGACGAAGTAGAGGGGGTCGGACACCGCCTCGGCGGCCTGCTCCCGGGTCATGCCCTTGCCGGCCCGGCGCTGGTGGAGAAGCTCGACGAGCTCGTCGCGGCGGCGATCGACTGCCGGGTCCGTGACCTCGACGCCGGCCGCCTCGAGCTCGGCATGGCCGTCGCCGCGCTCGGCCTCGGGGCACAGGGCGATCACCTTGCAGATGTCGCGCCTGGCCAGGTCGAGGGCCGCTTCCACCACCCTCGGATCGTGGCCTTCGGCGAGCGCGATGGTGCCGCCGACGGCTCTCGCACGCCCTTCGAGAGCTTCCAGAAAGCCCATGATTTCCTCCTCCTCCCCCGACTCGGCATTGTACCGCAGATCCCCCGACCGCCCGGCGCGCAGGCGCCACCGGATGGCTCGGCGCGAATCTCAGGGCTCGGGAATAAAATATCGTACAATTCCGATCATGTTCATCATGAATCAGACGGACCGCTACCGCCTCGAGGCCCTGATGGAGCTCGCCGCGGTCTACCCGGAAGCGCGCTCGAGCTCGGAGCTCGCCGCCCGGCGCGGGATCCCCGCCGCCTACCTGTCGCGACTGCTCGCGGAGCTCGCCCGGACCGGGCTGGTCCGCAGCCGGCGCGGCCCGGGCGGCGGTGTCGCCCTGGCCCGGGCACCCGAGCGGATCCGCATCTCCGAGCTCGTGGCGGCGCGGTCGTGGGACCGAGCCATGCCGCCGGCGCTCGAGCGGCTCACCGACCTCGTCGCCAGCTCGGTGGAGCGGGCGCTCGCCGGGCTCGACCTGGCCGAGCTCGCGCGCTGGGAGCGGCGCTCGAGCCCCGCCGCCGACTACTCGATCTGAGGAGACCCCATGAAGATCGCCACCGACGTCACCCATCTCATCGGCAACACCCCCCTGGTCGAGCTCGGCCGGATGGCCACCGACCTGCCCGGCCGGGTGGTCGCCAAGCTCGAGTTCTTCAACCCCGCCCACTCGGTCAAGGACCGGATCGGGGTCGCGATGATCGACGCCCTCGAGCGCGACGGCAAGCTGGTTCGGGGCCTGTCCACCATCGTCGAGCCAACCTCGGGGAACACCGGCATCGCCCTGGCCATGGTCGCCGCCGCCCGCGGCTACCGGTGCGTGCTCACCATGCCCGAGTCGATGTCGCAGGAGCGCCGCAAGGTCCTCGCCCTGCTCGGCGCCGAGCTCGTCCTGACCCCGGCGGCCGAAGGCATGCGCGGCGCCGGGGAACGCGCCGAGCAGCTCCTCGCGGAAATCCCCGACGCGGTCATGCCCGGCCAGTTCTCGAGCCCCGCCAACCCCGAGATCCACGCCCGGACCACAGCCCAGGAGCTGTGGCGGGACACCGACGGCCGCATGGCCGCCTTCGTCGCCGGGGTCGGCACGGGCGGCACCCTGACCGGGGTCGGCCGGGTCTGGAAGCGGCTCAGGCCGAGCACCCTCATGGTCGCCGTCGAGCCCGCCGACTCGCCGGTGCTGTCGGGCGGCGAGGCCGGGCCGCACCGCATCCAGGGCATCGGCGCCGGCTTCGTCCCGGACAACGTGGACCGCGAGGTGATCGACGAGGTCGTCCAGGTGACCAACGAGCAGGCCTTCGCCACCGCCCGGCGCCTCGCCCGCGAGGAGGGGATTCTCGCCGGCATCTCCACCGGTGCGGCCTGCTTCGCCGCGCTCGAGCTCGCCGCCCGGCCCGAGCTGTCAGGCGAGCTCGTCGTCTTCATCGCCCCCTCGACCTCCGAGCGCTACATCTCCACCGATCTCTTCGAAGGCCTCGGGTAGCTCCCGCGTCCGCGTCCGCGTCCGCGTCCGTTTCCGCACCCGGACCCGACGGAACAGCGGCAGCGGCAGGGACAGCGGCAGCGGCAGCGATCAGCGCCTCCGGGGCGCGCGGGCAGAGCGCCTCCCCCGGGACGTGCCGGGTTCGGTGTTGTGCCGGCACTCTTTGGCCTCGAGGCCGCGCGGGCTCGGTGCCTGGCTCTCCTTTCGTCCGACGAAAGGGTGCCTGGCACCGCTCCCATCGCGCCCCGGGAAGCTCCGTCCGACCGGCAGCGCCAGCGGCGTCGCTCACCCCGCCGGGGCCGGCACCGTGCGGCGCGTGAGCACGGGGTCGAGGGCGGCCCCGGGCAGCCGGACCAGGAGGCGCTCCGGGTCGATGGTCGCCCGCACCGGCAGCTCGCCGGCGAGGTCGCCGTCGAGCTGGTAGCGCAGGGGGCCGACGCCGTCGGCGGGGGCGAGCTCGACGCCGTCCACGGTGGCCCGCCAGACGTCCCGTCGTCGGACGTGCCGACCGAAGGGCATGCCGAGGGCGAAGGGCAAAGCGGCGTGGCGGCCCACCGTCCGCTGGACGACCACCTCGAAGGTGGGCGCGAAGGGGTCGGCACCGGGGGTCGCGTGGTACGGTCCGCCGTAGCAGCGGGCGGTGCCGACGATCGCCCAGCCGCCGGTAACCGTCATCCCCGCCGCGGACACCGCGACCGCCGGCAGGGCGCCGCGCCGCAGCAGCTCGCGGGCCGCCTGGAGGGCGACCCCGGTACGGCCGACCCGCTTGAGCCGCGGGCCGAGGCGCTCCAGAACCACCACGTCCGGGCCGCAGGACAGCATGAGCAGGAAGATCTCGCCGCGGTCGGTCCGGCCGACCCGCATGGCCCGGTCGCGGCCCAACACCAGGGCCCGGAGGGCACGCGGCGCGGGTCGGGGGATGTCGAACTCGTAGGCGAGCACCGAGGTGGTGCCGCCGGGCAGGATCCCGAGGGCGGTATCGCTGCCGATCAGGCCGCGGGCGACCTCGTTGTAGGTGCCGTCGCCGCCGTAGGCGAGAACCAGTCGGTGGCCCTCGGCCACGGCCTGGCGGGCGAGCTCGGTCCCGTGCCCACGGTGCTCGGTGTGCCGCCAGGACAGGCGGTACCCGCAGTGGTGGGCGGCGGCGTCGAGGTCCATGAAGGAGCGCAGCAGCCGACCGCCCCCCGCTGTCGGGTTGACGATCACCGGCAGGGACCTCAATCGGCCTCCTCGAAGAGGGGCCCGCCGGCGGGCGGCGGGGGGAGGCCGAGGTGACGGTAGGCCAGCGGGGTCACCATGCGGCCCCGCGGGGTCCGCTGCAGCAGGCCGATCTGGAGCAGGTAGGGCTCGTTGATGTCCTCGAGGCTGCCCCGGTCCTCGCCGAGCGAGGCGGCCAGGGCCTTGAGGCCCACCGGGCCGCCGTTGTAGACCTCGACGATGGTGGCGAGCAGGCGCCGGTCGAGGTGGTCGAGGCCGAAGGCGTCGACCTCCATGGCCTCGAGACCGAATCGGGCGGCTTCGAGGGTGACTCCCCCGGTCCCGAGGTGGTGGGCGAAGTCGCGCACGCGTCGCAGCAGCCGGTTGGCGATCCGCGGCGTGCCGCGCGCCCTCGTGGCGACCTCGTCGCGTGCGTCGCCGGCGAGCTCGATGTCGAGGATCCTCGCCGAGCGTTCGACGATGGCGGCGAGCTCCTCGGACGGGTAGAACTCGAGCCGGTGGACGATGCCGAAACGATCTCTCAGGGGAGCCGTGAGCAGCCCGGTGCGGGTGGTCGCCCCGACCAGGGTGAAGCGCGGCAGGGTGAGACGGACGCTGCGGGCGGCCGGGCCCTGGCCGATCACGATGTCGAGCTCGAAGTCCTCCAGGGCCGGGTACATGATCTCCTCCACCGCCGGTGGCAGGCGGTGGATCTCGTCCACGAACAGGACGTCCCCGGGCTGGAGGTTGGTGAGCATGGCGGCGAGGTCGCCCGGGCGCTCCAGGACCGGCCCCGAGGTGACGTGGATCTCGGCGTCCATCTCGTTGGCGATGATGTGGGCGAGGGTGGTCTTGCCGAGACCGGGCGGCCCGAAGATGAGCACGTGGTCGAGGCTCTCGCCACGGTCGCGGGCAGCCGCGATGTACACCGCCAGGTTGGCGGTGAGGCGGCGCTGGCCGACGAACTCGTCGAGGCGGCGCGGCCGCAAGCTCTCCTCGAAGCGCTTCTCGTCCGGGCCGGCGTCGGGGGTCAGGATCTCGCTGGTCACGGATTGAGAGTATACGACCCACCAACTCCGTGCCCGCGTCCGTATCCGTTTCCGTTTCCGTGCCCGTGCCCGATGTTCGGGCCCGGGTCCGGACACGGACCGGCAGTTCTATCGGGATCGAGATCGGGATCGGGATCGGGATCGGGATCGAACGAGACGCTAGCGCGTGAGGCGCTGAAGCGCCAAGCGAAGCACCTCGCCGACGTCGTCGCCCGGCGCGTTGCCGAGGACCGCGTCGACGGCCGGCTCGGCGTGGCGCTGGGGGTAGCCCAGGTTGACCAACGCCGAGATCGCGTCGCTGCGCAGGTCGGGACCCGTCGGCGCCGCCGCGTCGAGCCGGCCCCGGAGCTCGAGGAGGATCCGCTCGGCGGTCTTGCGGCCGACTCCGGGGGTGCGCTGGAGCCTGGCCACGTCGCCGGCGCGGACCACCGCGGCCAGCTCGGCCGGGGCCAGGCTCGACAGCACCGCCAGGGCGGTGCGGGGGCCGACGCCCGCCACCCCGATGAGCCGCTCGAAGGCCTCCAGCTCGTCCCGGGTGACGAAGCCGTAGAGCTCGATGGCGTCGTCTTTGACCCGGGTGTGGACGAGCAGCGAGGCTCGCTCCCGCCCCGCGAGCTGTTGGACCGCCCGCAGGCTCGTGGCGACCAGGTAGCCGACCCCGCCGACGTCGACCAGGACCCGGCCCGGGTCCAGGTGCTCGATCCCGCCCTCCAAGCGGCCGATCATTCAGCCTCGCGGGGCGAAGTTCTGCCGGAACTGCGGGTCGGCGGTGACCACGGTGTCGCGCCGACGCTCGTTGAGGATCGACACCAGCAGCCGCTCGGCGCGTTCGGCCACTAGCCGCGCCCGCACCGGGTCGCGCTCGCGGTCGAGCTCGGCCTCCCCGATGAGCCGCAGGGTCTCGATGCGCGCCACCGCCGAGCCGCGGTCGCCGATCCGCACCGGTCCGAGGATCTCGCCCTCGGCGCCGGCGAACACCGCCTCGTCGAGGCCGGCGGCGGCGCCGATGGTCCCGACCGGGGTTCCCCAGCGGTGGTCGCGGGCGCGGGCGATCACGCCGTTGGAGCTCTCGGCGAGAGCTTCCACGTCCTCGCCCTGCCGCCAGCGCTCGGCGAGCTCGGCGGCGCGCTCGGCCGCCACCTCGAGGGCGAGCTGGCGGCGCAGGCTCTGCTCGACTTGGGCGCGCACATCCTCGAAGGGCGCCACGCCCTCGGGCCGGACCTCCTTGAGCTGCCAGACCATCCAGCCCCGGGGGATGGCGCGGGGCCCGCTCACGGTCCCCTCCTCGCCGGCGAACACCTCCATGGTCAGGTCGAGGCTGTCCCCGGTCCCCGGGATGGTCTGGCTCTCCGTCACCGGCGGGCTCTCGTTGAGCACCACTGCCTCGTCCTCGTCGGCGATGGCCTGCCACCCCGCGTCGTCGGCCGGCGGGTCCGACGCCAGGCGGCCGGCGAGCTCGCGCGCCCGCTGCTCGGCCTCGACCGCGGCGCGGCCCTCCAGGACCCGGAAGCGGACCTGCTCCTCGACCTCCTCGAAGGGTCGCTGGCGCTCGGGCCGGAAGCCCTCGACCTCGATGACGTGGAAGCCGAACTGGCTGCGCACCGGACCCACGATGTCGCCGGGCTTGGCGGCGAACACCGCCTCCTCGAATTCGGGCACCATGCGGCCACGGCCGAACCAGCCGAGGTCGCCGCCGGTGTCCCGGGACCCGGGGTCGTCGGAGTGCTTGGCCGCCAGGGCCGCGAAGTCGCCGCCCGCGCGGGCGATCTCGGCGACCCCCCGAGCCCGGGCCTCGGCCTCGGCCTCGACCTCGGCGGTGGCGTCGGCGGGAACGCGGATCAGGACGTGGGCGGCGCGCGCCTGCTCGCCCTCCACGAACCCATCGACGTTCTCCTGGTAGTAGGCCCGCAGCTCGGCTTCCTCCACCGGCAGCTGGCGCCGCAGCCGGGAGGTCTCGACCACCAGGTACCGGATCACCCGCTGCTCGTCGCGGTGGTAGCGGTCGGTGGTCGCCTGGTAGTGGGCCAGGGCCTCGTCCTCGCCGATCGAGACCTCGCTCAGGAAGCGCTCGTAGGGCAGCATGACGACGTCGAAGTCGGCGAGCTCCCGGTCGCGGCGGATGCTGCGCTCGACCTCGGCCTCGCCGACGTAGACGCCCCGCCGCATGAGGGCGGTGAGCTTGGCGATCACGAGGTCCTCGCTCCGGCTCTTCTCGTACTCCCGGGGCGACATCTGGTAGTAGGCGCGGATGATCCGCTCGTAGGTCTCGGCCCCGACGAAGACTCCGGTTTCGTCCTGGAAGAGGGGCGTCGACAGGATGTCCTCGCGGAGCTCCTCCTCGGACACCTGGATGCCGGCCCGCTCAGCCTCGTCGAGGAGCAGCAGACGGTTGGTGAACCAGCCCATGGTCTCGCCGAACAGGTCGACCTGGTCGCTGATCTCGTTCCACTGCTCGCCGAACTGCTGCGAGTAGCGCTGCTCGAACAGCCGCATCTGGTTGAGGAACTGCTGGCGCGAAACGGCGGTGTCGCCGATCTGCACCGCGGCGTCGGTGCCGCCGCCGCCGCCGGCGCCGCCGGCGCCCCAGTCGACGAAGACCAGCAGCACGAAGACCGCCACCACGCCCCACAGGATGAACTTGAGGTGACGGAGGTTGTCTCGGAGCCATTTGAGAGCCATGATCGTCCTCCCGGGGACTGCGTCAGGACAGCGAAGTCTACCCGAGCCGGCCCGACAGCGCAAGGCCGCCAGCGACGCTTGCTGCTTCTAAACGAGCATGTTACGGTGCCCAATGGGAGACAACACGAGTGCCGGGCTCCATCCAGATCGACTGGTATCTCATCAAGGTCAAGCACATCCAGCGCGTCGCCGCCATCGCGGTGACGGGGGTGGTTGCGGCCGCGCTCGTCTTCCTCGCCTACCAGCAGCTCAATCTGCCTCCCGAGGCGCGGGCACGGCGCGCCATCAGCCAGGCCGAGCTCGCCCAGGAGAAGGCTCAGGCCCAGGTGCTGACCCCCAGCCTGCGCCGGGAGCTCGGCCAGGCCTCGGCCCAGCTCGAGACGGCTCGCCGGAGCTACCTCGCCGAAGACTGGGCGGCCGCCGAGTCGGACGCCGACAGCGCGCGCCTGCGCTTCCTCGCCCTCGCCGGGTCCGGCACCCACACCCTGACCGGGGTCGGCGAGTTCTTCAGCCTCGAGGGCAGGGTCCAGCTGCAGCGCGCCGGCCAGGCCGAGTGGGAGAACGCCGAGCTGAGGCTGCCGGTCTTCAACGGCGACTTCGTGCGCAGCGGCCGTGATGGCTCGGCCGAGATCCTGTTCACCGACGGCAGCCTGTACCGGATCGGGCCCGACTCGTTGCTCGAGATCCAGCACCGCACCGAGTCCGACCGGGGCGCCGGCACGGTGAGGATGCGGGTCGGACGGATCCACGTCACCACCTCGGGGGCCGCCTCCACCGTGGCCACCGACACCGCCGAGACCGAGATCGCCAGCGACAGCCGGGTCGCGGTGGACGTGGACGACGACGAGCGCGGCGCGGTCCGCGTGGCCGCCTACGACGGAAGCGCCCGGGTTCGGACCCGGGACGGCGCCGAGGTGGTGCTCGGCAGCCGCCAGCAGGTCGCGGCCGGCCCCGAGGGCGGGCTCTCCGAGACCCGCACCATCCCCGACCCGCCCCAGCTGGTCGAGCCCCAGAACAACGCGAGCTTCGACATGCGCAAGGTCGACGTCGTCACCCTCAGGTGGCTCGGGCGCGCCGACGACCAGGCCGTGCACCTCCAGATCAGCCGCTCCCGGCGCTTCGTCGAGGACGCCATGGAGGTCGAGAGCGCCGACATCGCCAGCGACGACGCCCGGATTCGCCTGGTCGCGCCGGGCACCTACTTCTGGCGCGCCGCGGTCATCGCCCGCGACGGGGTGAGCTCGGAGTGGAGCCAGGTCCGCCGGCTGCGGGTCTACTCGTCGCTGGAGCGGGCGCTGCTCGCCGACCGCGATCCGCCCGAGCTGACCCTCCTGCCGACCCAGCAGCTCGGCGCCATGTTCATCGTCCAGGGACGCACCGAGGCGGGTGCGTCGGTCACCGTCAACGGCGAGCCGGTGGTGACCGACGCCGACGGCCGGTTCCGCAAGACCATCGAGATCCCCCGCGAAGGGTGGAACACCATCGAGGTCGTGGCTCGGGACCCCGCCGGCAACGAGACCCACCGCAAGGAGCGCGTCTTCGTGGAGGTTTATTGATGCCCCTGTCCAGCCTGCTCGGGCTGTTCTCGTCCGACCTCGCCATCGACCTCGGCACCGCCAACACCCTGGTCTACGTCCGCGGCCGCGGCATCGCGGTCGTCGAGCCCTCCATCGTCGCCGTCAACCGCATCACCAACCGGGTCGAGGCGGTGGGCGCCAAGGCCAAGGAGATGCTCGGCAAGACACCGTCGAACATCCAGGCGATCCGACCCATGAAGGACGGCGTCATCGCCGACTTCGAGGTCACCGAGAAGATGCTCGAGCACTTCATCAAGAAGGCCCACGGGCGGTCGTTCCTGGTGCGGCCCAGGATCGTCATCTCGGTGCCCTCCGAGATCACCCAGGTCGAGAAGCGGGCGGTCAAGGACACCGCCTTGAAGGCGGGGGCGAGCGAGGTCTACCTCATCGAGCAGGCCATGGCGGCGGCGATCGGAGCCGGCTTGCCGATCACCGAGCCGTCGGGCAACATGATCGTCGACATCGGCGGCGGCACCTCCGACGTGGCCGTGATCTCCCTGGCGGGGGTGGTGTACTCGCGGTCGGTGCGGGTCGCCGGCAACGAGATGGACGAGGCGATCATCCAGTACCTCAAGAAGAAGTACAACCTCCTGCTGGGCGAGCGGACGGCGGAGCTGATCAAGATGGAGGTGGGATCGGCCTACCCCCTCGACGAGCCACTCAGCATGGAGGTCAAGGGCCGCGACCTAGTCGAGGGCGTGCCCAAGAACCTCACCATCACCGACGAGGAGGTGCGCGAGGCCCTGACCGAGATCGTCGCCACCATCGTCGACGCCGTGCGCAACGCCCTGGAACGCACCCCGCCCGAGCTGTCGGCGGACATCATGGACAAGGGCATCATCCTGGCCGGCGGCGGCTCGCTGCTGAAGAACCTCGACAAGCGCCTGCGCGAGGAAACCGGCCTGCCGGTGGCCCACTGCGAGGAGCCGTCGTCGGCGGTGGTCCGCGGCACCGGCCTGATGCTCACCAACATCGACCTGCTGCGCAAGATCGCCATTGACTGACGACGCGGCCAGGTGTCGCCGGCCCCCGCGACCTCCGTTATGATGGCTCGACGACCGTCCCCGACGGACGGTGAAGGGCGGGTCTCGACGGCGTGACCGATCGGCGCATTCTCGTCGTGCGCACCGTGCTCGTGTGGATCCTTCTCGAGCTGCTGGCCGCGGCCCAGGTGCGCGCCCCGAGCGGAGACCCGGTGCTGTTCGGCTGGGCGCGGGCCGCGGCCGCGCCGGTGCTCTGGGCCGGGGAGTGGATCGGCTCGACGGCCAGTGGCCTGGTTCAGGCCCTGGCGAGCTCGGCCAACCTGATGGTGGTCAACCGCCGGCTCCGGGTCGAGCTCGAGACCTCGGAGGCGCTGCGGCGCCTGATGGCCGAGGACGTGGCCGCCGTCCTCGAGCTCGACCGACTGGCGGCGTCGGTGCCGAGCCTGGCGGCGGGTGCCGTCCCGGGTCGCGCCGTCTACCGCAACCCGAACCAGGGCCGGATGATGGTGCTGGTGGAGGGGCGCCGCCGAATCGATCCGGACACCCCGGCCATCGCCCGGGGCGGCGTGGTCGGGAGGGTGGTGAGAAGCGACGGCCGGCGGTGCTGGCTCGAGCTGGTCACCCACCCGGCCGCGGCGGTGGCGGTCCAGACCCCCGACGGGAGCCTCCACGGCCTCGCGGTCGGCAGCGGCACGCGGGCCATCGAGGTCCAGTTCATCCCCCGGCAGGCCGAGCTGCTGCGGGGCACCGAGCTGGTGACCAGCGGCGCCGACGGCATCTACCCGCCCGGCCTGCCGGTGTGCCGGGTCACCTCGGTCCGGGAGAGCGCCAGCGCCTTCCTCGTCGTCCAGGCCGAGCTCGCCGCAGGGGTTGACACCGCCCGGGTCATCCTCCTCCTCGACGGCTGGAACGCCGGCGCCGGCAGCGGAGACCCCCGACGGTGAAGCTCGTGCTCCTGGTCGCGGCCGCCCTCGCCGTGCAGGCCGCTCTCGGCTGGCCCGGGGCCCCCCGCTGGGGGTCGGCGATCCTGCTGCCCATGGTCTTCGTCATCGGCCCGCCACTGCTTCGAGAGGAGCGCCGTTGGCCCCACGCCGCCCTCGCCCTGGGCCTCGCCTGGGATCTCGCTCTGGAGCCCGTGGTCGGCCCCGGCGCCATCGCGTGGAGCGCTGCCGCCGTGACGGTGGGCGCGCTGGTTCCCCTGGTGGCCGACCGGTCGGTGCGGGCCTGGTTGGCGTTCGGCGCCCTCGGGGCGACGGTGCTGCTGCTGGCGCGCCACCTGGCACGCTGGCCGCTGGGCCTGCCCTCGGACCTGAGCTGGCGGTGGCTCCTGCTGAGCGTCGGCTTGACCGCCCTGTGGTGCGGGGCGGTCGGCTGGCTCCTCGCCCTCGACCTGCCCGAGCGGTGGCGTGCCCACCGCGCCAGGAAGCTGCGGTGACCCGGTGGAGATCCGTGAGGACCTGAGCCCCGTCCGGCGACGCGCCGTGATCCTGCTGGTCGCGGTCTTCCTCGCCTTCGGCGCGCTCCACCTCAGGATGGCCCAGCTGCAGCTGGTGGAGGGCCAGCACTGGCGCCGAATGGCCGAGAACAACCGCCTGCGCAAGCTGCCCCTGAGCGCGACCCGAGGCCGGATCTACGACCGCCGAGGCGAGGTCCTCGCCGACAACCTTCCGACCTGGAACCTGCTCCTGTTTCCCGACGAGGCCCGGCGCCTCGACGAGACCCTGCTCTTCGTCGCCGACCTCGGGGTCGAGGACGCCGCCACCCTCCACCGGCGACTCGCCGAGCGGGGCGTCGACCGGCTCGCCCCGCTGGTGGTGGGCGAGGACCTGGACTGGCGGCAGGTGGCCCGAGTCCGCGCCCACCAGAGCGACCACCCCGAGCTGTCGGTGGTCGCCGGCTTCCGCCGCCACTACCCCCTGGGCCCCGACACCGCCCACGCGGTCGGCCACCTCCGGCTGGCGACCGAGGCCGAGCTCGAGGCCCGGCCCGCCCTCGACCCGTCGTCGAGGGTCGGCGCCACCGGGATCGAGGCTCTGGCCGAGCCCTTCCTGACCGGACAGCCCGGCCAGCGCTGGGTCGTCGTGTCGGCGGTGGGCCGACAGCTCGGGGTGGTGCAGGAGCAGCCCGCCACCGCCGGTCGAGACCTCGGGGTGACCCTGGACGCCGAGCTCCAGCGGGTGGCGGCGGCCGCCCTGGGCGATCGAGGCGGCGCGGTGGTTGCCCTCGACCCCCGGTCGGGAGCTGTCCGGGTGCTCTACTCGTCGCCGTCCTTCGACCCCGAGCTGTTCTCCCGGCCGCTGTCGCCCGAGGCCTGGCAGCGGGTCACCGACGACCCCCGCCATCCGCTGCAGAACCGGTGCCTCCAGGGCACCTACCCGCCGGGCTCCACCATCAAGCCGTTCCTGGCCGTGGCGGCCCTCGCAGACGGGCTCACGAGCCCCGAGTGGACGGTCCGGTGCACCGGCGCCATCACCCTCCACGGGCACCGCTTCCGCTGCTGGCAGCGCAGGGGCCACGGGGTGGTCGACCTCGAGCGGTCCATCGAGGCGTCGTGCGACGTGTACTACTACCAGGTCGGCCAGAAGCTCGGTATCGACGGCATGGCGAGCTGGCTCGGGGCCTTCGGCTTCGGCCAGCGCACCGGCATCGGCCTGCCCGGCGACGCCGCGGGGCTGGTGGGCACGCCCGAGTGGAGCCGGCGGGTCCGCGGCACCCCCTGGTACCCCGGCGAGGCGGTGTCGGTGTCCATCGGCCAGGGGCCCGTGCTCGCCACGGCCCTCCAGCTCGCCCGCGCCTACGCCGCCCTCGCCAACGGCGGTCAGCTGGTCACCCCCCACGTGATGGTGGACCGGGACCGCACCGTGGCGGTCGACCTCGGGCTCGACCCGGAGACACTGGCCGACGTGGTTGACGGGCTCGAGGCGGTGGTCCACGGCGAGCACGGCACCGCCCGCAGCCTGGCGCGGCTGCCGGCGGCCGGCAAGACCGGCACCTCCCAGGTGGTCCGTCTGCAGGAGGGCGTCGACTCCAAGGACCTCGCCCCCCACCTTCAGCACCACGCCTGGTTCGTCGGCTGGGCGCCTGTGCGGGCACCGCAGGTGGTGGTCGCGGTGGTGGTGGAGCATGGCGGCGGCGGCGGCAGCGTAGCGGCGCCGGTGGCCGGGCAGGTGCTGTCGGCGGCCCTGGCGAAGCCCGGCGCCGGTCCCGGCGAGCCACCGCAGGGGGAGTAGAATCCGGCCATGGAGCACCGCCTCGACGCCTGGCTGATCCTCGCCGTCGCCGGCATCCTCGGGGCCTCCCTGGTGACCCAGCACGCCGTCGCCGGGGCGCTGGGCGCCCAGCTCCTGGTGCGCCAGCTGCTGTGGGCCGGTGCCGGCCTGCTGATCCTGCTGGCGTTGTCGCGGGTCCGCCTGGACCTGTACGCGCGCTTCGCGCCCCTGGCCTACCTGCTCGGCCTCGCGGCGCTGGCAGCGGTGCTGGTGTTCGGCGAGGTCCGGGGCGGCACCCGCGGCTGGTTCGCGGTCGGTCCCCTGACCTTCCAGCCCAGCGAGTTCGCCCGGCTGGCCACGGTGCTGGTGGTGGCAGCCTGGCTCGGCCGACGCAGCGGCGGACGGCTGTCGACCCGCGAGGCCGCGGTGGTCGCGGTCCTGGTGGGCGGGGCGGCCGCCCTGGTCGCCCTCGAGCCGGACCTCGGCGTCACCCTCACCTACCTCCCGGTGGCGGTGGCGGCGCTGTGGCTGGGCGGGCTGCCCCGGGCCGCGTGGGTGATCGTGGTGCTGCTCGCGGTGCTGGCCGCCGGGGTGACCTGGAACAGCGTCCTCAAGCCCTTCCAGAAGGAGCGCGTCCTCACCGTCCTCGACCCCGAGCGCGACCCCTACGGTGCCGGCTACCAGGTGCGGCAGTCCAAGATCGCCATCGGCTCGGGCGGGGTCGTCGGGCAGGGGATCGGGCGCGGCTCCCAGTCCCTGCTGCGCTACCTGCCGGCCCAGCACACCGACTTCGCGTTCGCGGTCTGGGCCGAGGCCACGGGCTTTCTCGGCGTCACCGCGCTGCTCATGGCCTACGCGCTCATGGTCTACCGGATCGGCGTCACCGCGGTGCTCGCCGACAACCGCCACGGGGTCGTCCTGGCGGTGCTCGTCGCTGCCTGGCTGGCCTTCCAGGTGGTGGTCAACCTGGGCATGGTCCTGGGCTGGCTGCCGACCACCGGCATCACCCTGCCCCTGTTCTCCTACGGGGGCTCGTCGCTGCTGTCGACCTGCGCCGCCCTCGGCGTGGTCCAGTCCGTCTGGCGCCACCGGCTGGTGAACCAGTGATGAGCGCGGTGATGTTCCTGTCGGTGAACCCCTTCGAGACCCGGGTCGCCCTGCGCGAGAGGGACCGCCTGGTCAGCTACCGGGCCGAGCGCCACCGGACCTCGTCGGTGGTCGGCAACCTGTACAAGGGCCGGGTGACCCGGGTCCTGCCCGGGATGCAGGCGGCCTTCGTCGACATCGGCCTGCCGCGGGACGGCTTCCTCTACGTCCGGGAGGCGGGCGGCATCCTCGACGACTTCACCGACATCTTCCGGGTCGACGACGGCGGCGGCATGGCCGAGGCCCCGGACACCGACATCGGGGACCTGCTGCGTCAGGGCCAGGAGGTGCTGGTCCAGGTGGTCAAGGACCCCATCGGCACCAAGGGAGCGCGGCTGACCACCCACATCACCCTGCCCGGCCGCTGCCTGGTCTTCCTGCCGACGGTGACCCAGCTCGGAGTCTCGCGTCGGATCACCGACGACGACGAGCGGGCGCGGCTCAAGGGAATCGTCGAGGGCTTCGGCGGCGGCGGCTGGATCGTGCGCACCGCCGGCGAGAGGCTGGCCGAGCCCGACCTGATCGGCGACCGCCGCTACCTCGAGCAGCTGTGGGCCCAGATCCAGACGGTGGCGGAGCGGGTCAACGCCCCCTACCTGGTGCACCGGGAGCTGAGCCCGGTCCTGCGCGCGGTCAGGGACATCTTCACCGCCGCGGTCCACGAGGCGTGGGTGGACGACGAGGAGGCCTTCGAGGAGATCCTGGAGTTCCTGGAGCAGGCCGACCCGGAGCTGGTCCCCCGACTCAAGCTCTACCGACAGTCCGCCGACCAGATGGCCGCTTTCGGCATCGACCGCGAGCTCGAGAAGGCCCTGCGGCCCAAGGTCTGGCTCAAGTCCGGCGGCTACCTGGTGGTCAACCAGACCGAGGCCCTGGTGGCCATCGACGTCAACACGGGCAAGTACGTGGGCTCCAAGTCTCTGGAGGACACGGTCTACACCCTCAACCTCGAGGCGGTCCGCGAGATCGTGCGCCAGCTGCGGCTGCGCGACCTCGGCGGCATCATCGTCATCGACTTCATCGACATGGAGGAGCCCGAGCACCGGGTCGACCTCTACCAGGCCCTGGCCACCGAGCTCGAGACCGACCCGGCGCGCACCCAGCTGCTGCCCATGTCCGACATCGGACTCATCCAGCTGACCCGCAAGCGGACCCGACCGAGCCTGGACCGCACCCTGAACCGGGAGTGCCCCTACTGCCACGGCTCGGGGCGCATCAAGTCACTGCCCACCATCTGCCTGGAGATCCGGCGCGAGCTGCTCGCCGCCGCCGCCGACCTCGGCGACCAGGTGTCCCTGGCGGTCCACCCCGAGGTGTCGCACCATCTCCAGGGGCCGTTCCGGGACCTCCTCCGCGAGCTCGAGGAGCTGCACGGCCTCCAGGTCATCCTGCGCGAGAACCCCCTCCTGCACCAGGAGGAGTTCGAGATCATCGGCTAGTGATTCGCTCCGCGAATCACAGGGGCTCGTAGAGGGTGCGGCGCTGGCGGGGGCTGAGGCCGGCCTCCCGGATGGTGCGCTCCATCTCGCCCTGGGTCATCCGAAAACGGACCCCGGCGGCGGCGACCACGTTCTCCTCGAGCATGATCGAGCCCAGGTCGTCGGCGCCGAAATAGAGGGCGAGCTGGCCGATCTTGGTGCCCTGGGTGACCCACGAGCCCTGGACGTGGTCGACGGTGTCGAGGGCGAGGCGGGCGATGGCGAGGGTGCGCAGGTAGTCGAAGCCGCCGGCCGGCTCGACCTCCCCCTCCAGGTCGGTGGACCGGTCCTGGAAGGTCCAGGGGATGAAGGCCGTAAAGCCCCCGGTCCGGTCCTGCAGGGCGCGCACCCCGAGCAGGTGCTCGATCCGAGCCGTCGGCCTCTCCCCGACCCCGAACATCATGGTCGCCGTGGTCCGCAGGCCCAAAGAGTGGGCGATGCCGTGGACCTCGAACCACTCGGCGGTGCTCGCCTTGGCCCGGGACAGGATTCGCCGACGGGTCTCGTCCTCGAGGACCTCGGCGCCGCCGCCGGGAATCGACTCGAGGCCGGCCGCCATGAGGCGGGCCAGGACCTCGGCGAAGGGCAGGCCCTCGACCCGGGACAGGAAGGCGATCTCGGGCACCGAGAAGGCGTGCAGGTGGACCTGGGGGAAGGTCGTCTTGAGGCGCCGCAGCAACCCCTCGTAGTAGTCGATCCTGAGCTCGGGGTGGACCCCGCCCTGGAGCAGGATGCCGGTGCCCCCGGCGGCGACGGTCTCGGCCACCTTGTCGGCGATCGCGTCGAAGGGCAGCAGGTAGGCGTCGGTGTCGGCGGCGCTTCGGTAGAAAGCACAGAACCGGCACCGGTAGGTGCAGACGTTGGTGTAGTTGATGTTGCGGTCGATGATGTAGGTGGCGACGCCCTCGGTGGTCTTGCGGCGGCGGACCGCGTCCGCCGCCTGGCCGAGCTCGACCAGATCGCGGTGCTCGAACAGGCGCTCGATGTCGGCCCGGTCGAGCCGCTGCCCCGCCACCGCCCGGTCGAGGATCGCCGTCACCGTCATGCGACCGAGTCTCCCCATGTTCGCTCCGGGTGTCAAGGGACACCGGAGGTCAGCGATCAGCGATCAGCGATCAGCGATCAGCGATCAGCGATCAGCGATCAGCGATCAGCGATCAGCGATCAGCGATCAGCGATCAGCGATCAGCGATCAGCGATCAGCGAT
>DATHSO010000201.1:0-4504 GCA_035464095.1 Candidatus Methylomirabilota bacterium
GCGGGTCCGGCTCGGACGCCGGGGCGTCCGTCGCCGGCGGGGGGTTGAATCCCTCCCCTACAGGTGGCTGTCCGGCAGCGCCTCGTAGGGGCGGGTTTTACACCCGCCCTAACGGGCGTTGCGGCGGCCGCCGGCGCCGGCCCGCGGGAGGGTGTAAAGCCCTCCCCTACGCGGGGGACGCGGGTTCGGGTCGCGGGCGGCGCGGCGGCCGCGGGCGGCAGGCGGCGGGAAAAGAACCGCGGGGGAGAGCCGAGGCTCCCCCCCGCGGCAGAGGGTTCAGGTCATTCGAGAACGGTGGCCGCGGGGGGGAAGGGCGGACACCCGCTCGCGTCGAAGCCCTGACCCGAGTCGATGGGAACCGAGCTCGGCTTCTGGCTCATCGGCACCCCGACCGAGACGGTGCAGACGCCGACGTTGCCGCAGCCGTCGGTGGCGCTCACCGTGATCGCGTACACCCGGCCGTCGCCAGTCCCGGAGCGCTCGGCGCGAAGCTGGACGTCGGTGCCGTTCACCACCGCGTCGGGGCAGTGGATCGGGCCGCCGGCTCCGGTCGCGGCCGCGGGGTCCTCGTCGGAGGTGACGGTGACCTCGACCGCGAGCGGGGCGGTGTCGCAGAGGTCGGCGGCGGACCACGTCAGGCCGACGTCGACCAGCCCGTGATTGGGGGGCCACAGCCGGTCGACGGCGGTGTCGCAGGTCACCGTCGGCGCCGTCGTGTCCTGGACCGTCACCGAGGACTGCGCGGAGCCGGTGTTGCCGGCGGGGTCGGTCGCCTCGAAGGTGACCGTGGTCGCCGTGCCGGGGGCGCAGCCCGCCGGGAACAGCGCCGGAGCGTCGTTGAGCACCGTCGGGATGTCGCCGTAGCAGGCATCCTCGGCGGTGGCGGCGCCGAGCCAGGCCTGGATCGCCGGGTCGGTGACCTCGACCCCGCCGGGCCCGTTGCACTCGAGGTTGATGGGATCGGGAGCGAACACGTCCGGAGCCGTGGTGTCCTCGACCGTCACCGTGGCCGAGCACGAGCTCTGGTTGCCGTTGGCGTCGGTGGCGGTGAACTCCACGACCGTGTCGCCGATCGGGAAGAAGGCCGGCGCGTCGTTGTCGATGTCGGGGTCGTCCGTGCACTCGTCGGTCGCACTGGCCCCGTTCAGGAAGGCGCCGAGGGAGCTCGCCGGAACGCCTCCGTCACCCTCGCACTCGGCCGTGATGTCGGCCGGGCAGGTGATCTCGGGGGCGGTCTCGTCGAACTGGCAGATGGCCGCGTACACGTCGAGCCGGCCCCAGCCCGAGTTGTTGTCCTGGCCCGGGGCGTCGATGTCGATCGCGGTCGCGTTGAAGGTGTCGGCGACCTGGGTCGGGCTCAGGGTGGGCTGGTTTTCGAGCAGCAGCGCCGCGAGGCCGGCGACGTGGGGCGTCGCGGCCGAGGTGCCGCTGAAGTTGCAGCCGGTCCCGGGGATCGGCGGGCACGGAGCGGGGCACGCGAAGCAGCCCGCGCCGGTGACCGACACGCCGTCGATCGCGGTGCCGTCGGGCTTGATCCGCTCGACGAAGGACGGGAAGTAGCGCCGGATCGGCCCCCGGCTGCTGAAGCCGTTGACGGTGCCGGGGTTGTTGAAGTTGGCCGCGCCCGCGGCGTAGACCTCGGGCTGGCGCGAGGCGCCGTTGATGCTGCCGGCGGGGATCAGGTACTCCCAGCTGCCGACGTCGAAGCTCCTCAGGTCGAGGAAGACGGTCGGCGGGGAGCCGCCGCCGACGTAGTCGACCACGATGTTGAGCGTGATTCCCGGGTTCACCGTGGCGGTCGCCGTCTCGGCGGGATCGCCGGAGCCGCCCTGGCTGTTGGTGGAGCTCGCGAGCACGTTGCCCGCGCCGTCCAGGATGTACAGGTCGAGGTCGATGCCCGCCGATCCGTAGGGCTCGGCCCACTGCAGGTAGACGGTGTTGCCGCACGGCGGCGAGCCGCAGTTCCGCGACGTCACCGACATCTGGTAGTCGCCGCCCCCGAAGTCGTGGGGGTAGGCGTAGGTGTTGCCGCCGATGGACACGTTGGCGCTGGTGCCGTTGAAGCTGCCCTCGTAGTGCTGGTTGCCGCGGTTGCCGGCGGAGGCGGTGTAGAAGATCCCGAGAGCCTCGGCCGCCTGCTTCGCCTGGGCGATGGGGCCGTCCTCGAAGACCGGCTCCTGGGGGTGGGGGAGGTCGTCGGTGATGACGTCCATCCCGGCCAGGCCGGAGAGGGTCGTGATGGCGTTGACCATGCCGGTGGTGCCCGGGAAGCCGGTGCAGAACGCGAGGTCGGCGCCGGGCGCGAGGTCCCAGATGATCTCGAGCATCGCGGTTCCCTCGTCGCCCGAGCCGGTGCACCCGGCGGGGATGGTGATCCCCGGGCTCGCCGGAGCGTCCGGCGGCAGATCGTTGGTCGCCTGGGCCGCGGTGTAGCTCGTGACGCCGTCGGAGATCGCCCCGACGAGCTGCCCGGTGCCGTCGATCCCGAAGGTGTCGCGGGCGTCGTCGGCGTTGTGGATGCCGTCGCCCTGGCTCAGGATCGCGCCGATGTCGGTGTACGGCGGATCGATGTGGCGCACCCTGAGGACCTCGCTTCGGCCGGCGAAGGCCGGCAGCGCCTCGGCGGGGATCCAGGCGACCAGGAAGCCATAGCCCTCCGCCCGCTGGACCAGGGTGCCGCCGATGGCCGCGATCGAGCTCGCGTCGAGCCTCGCCCGCTTCTCGAACTGGACCTCGACCAGCAGCCTCGCGGCGTCGTCGACCGCGACCGTGGCCGTGGAGAACCGCGACGGCTCGGCCGCGCCCTCTCCCGTCGTTGCGCCCTTGAGGGCCATGACCTCCAGGACCCGGAGGACCTGGGAGCTCGTCTTCATCTGCCACGGCGCACGTTCGGCCTTCTCCTGTCGGACCTGAGCCGGCGTCTTCAGCGGCAGCTCGTGCTCCGGCATCCCGGCCTGCCGCGCCGCCTCGCGCGCGGCCAGCAGCTCGGTCGAAAAGGTCGGCTCGCCGGCGCCGGCCGCTGCCGCCGCAAACGTGATCGCGAGCGCGACCACCATGATCATCGCCCCGAAGGGCGCGCTGCTCGGAACTCTGTTCAGGGTTGACATGACGTCAAGCCTCCCGTCTCGGTTCGCCCTCCGTCGAGTGACGCACCGGGCCGCGAACCGGACAACCCGGCGCGTCGTGGCGGCCTCGGGCCGTCACGTCGAGTCGTGAGCAGGTCGATCTGCTCATCTCCTTCGCTGCGGGGCCCGGTTGTCGTCCACATCCAGATCAGGAGCAAAGGGCCCGAACAGCGCGTGTGCTCATTCTGCTTCTGCGACGCAGTCTCTTATTCCTTCATGGATACCACGAGCCGGCAGGGCGGTCAACCGGAAATCCTCCGGCGTCGAATCGAGGACCTCTCCCGAACCATCGACAGCGGGCAAACCCCAACGGTGTTCGGGAAGGGTGCATGCGGCCGGGGAGACCGGCCGGCAAAGGGCCTGACTCGCGAGACTTCCTCCGACCGCCCCGGCCCGGGTGTGCGGCGTCGAGGAAGGTCGGCTCGGAACTTGTTCCGGGGATGTTCTTCGACACATTCCGCGGCCCGCGGCTGTGCGATAATCTCCAAGTGATGGGCAACACAGGTGCATCCCCGTTGAGCAGCTCGGGGAATCCCCGAAGAGAGTGGCTGGTGGTGCGCACGAAGCCCCGCCAGGAGCGGGCGGCGATGAGCCACCTGCGCCAGCGCGAGGTGCACTCCTACTGCCCCATGTTCCTCGAGCCGCCCTGGAGCCGGCGCAAGAGCAACGGCCCCGTGCCCCTGTTCACCAGCTACATCTTCGTGTGCATGGCGCCGCAGGTGCAGCTCAATGCCGTGGCGTACTGCCCGGGCGTTGCCGGCCCGGTGCGCTTCGGCACCCGGCTCGCCACCGTCGACCAGGATCTGATCGAGGCCCTGCGGCGGCGGGAAGGGGAGCGGGGCTACGTGGTGCCGCCCGAGATCGAGGTCGGCATCAAGCTCGGCAGCAAGGTGATGATCATGGCCGGCCCCCTGGCCGGTCTGGAAGGCGTGTTCCGCGGCTACGTCAAGGGCCAGGAGCGCGCCCGGGTGTTTCTGGAGTTCTTGCGGCAGAAGACAACCGTGGAGGTCGAAACCGACCTGCTGACGGCCGCAAGAGCCTGAGCCGGCCGTCCGGATACCCGGACAAGTCGGCCGCAAATTATTGAGAATGAATAGGTTGCAGCTGCAATCGCAGTGCGGTAGCTTTACCCCGGCAGGCCTGCTTAATCAGACGGCAGGCTGGAAGCCTGCCGCTCCAAGTGCGCCGATGTTGAAGCGCCAGCCCTCCCTGCGACGTCTTGGCGCCATGCATCCCTGCGGGCACCATGCATCCCTGCGATGTCTTGGAGCGCCAGGCATCCCTGCCTGGCGACGACACCGCCCCGCCGAAGCCCACGACGCTCCCGACCCCGATCGACCCCACCGGCAGGCTGGAAGCCTGCCGCTCCAAACGCGGCG
>DATHSO010000202.1:0-6623 GCA_035464095.1 Candidatus Methylomirabilota bacterium
TGCAGGGTGCGGGTCGGGTAGGCGAACTCGATGCCGCGCTCCTCGAACGCCCGGCACAGGCCGAGGTTGATCTGCTGCTGGCAGTCCATGAAGAGGTTGTAGTCCGGGGCGAGCACGTAGTAGACGAACTCGAAGATGTAGGCCGAGTCGCCGAAGCCCTTGAAGTGGGCCCGGTCGATGCGGGTGTGCTCGGTGGCCTCGATGATCGACCTGGCCAGGCCGGGAATCTCCTCGAGCCGCTCCACCGGGGTCTGGTAGAGGACCCCGACGGTGAATGGCACCCGGCGCTCCTCCATCCGCTTGTAGTTCTGGATCCGCGACGACAGCAGGTCGGAGTTCGAGAACACCAGCTGCTCGCCCGACAGGCTCGCCAGCCGGGTGGTCTTGAGCCCGATGTTGGAGACCGTTCCCAGCTTGTCGTCGACGATGATGAAGTCGCCGGTGACGAAGGGCTTGTCGAGCGCGATGGAGAGGGAGGCGAAAAGGTCGCCGAGGACGCTCTGCAGGGCCAGGGCCACCGCCACGCCGCCGATGCCCAGACCCGCGACCAGGGCGGTGACGTCGTAGCCCAGGTTGTCGAGCATGAGCACGATGACCGCGCCCCACAGGGCGACCCGGGCGACGTAGGACAGCCCCTGCAGGGTGGTGACGGCCCCCGGGTCGTCCTCCAGGAGCCGCTCGCGCTGGAGCTCCAACCACAGGATGATGGCCCGCTGGCCCCAGAGCCCGACCTGGACGGTCAGCGCGATCACCAGCAGCCAGCGACGGACGTCGGCGGCGATGCCGCCGACCTCGAGCACCAGGCTCGCCAGGGCCACTGCGAGCACCGCCACGAAGGTCTTGCGGGTCGAGCGCAGCACGGCCACCAGCAGGTCGTCGACCGGGCTACGGGTCCTGGCGGTGAGCCGGGCCAGCCGGCTACCGACCTGGGACAGCGCGAGCCGCAGGGCCGAGTACAGGACAACGGCGAGCAGGAGGGCGAGCAGCCACTGCCAGATCTGGTTGCCGAAGATCACGACGTCCATGAAGGGCAGACCCTCCAGGAATCGCGACACCGACTGCACGATGCCGCCCGCCGCCTCAGTCAAGGTCCTCGGCCTGCACGGTGAGAACCGGCACCTCGGACAGGCGCACGACCCTCTCGGTCACCGAGCCGGACACGAAGCGCGACAGCCCTGTGGCGCCCCGGGTGGCGATGACCACCAGGTCCGCCCCGTCGTCGGCGGCGCGCTCGACGATGGTCTCGGCGGGCCGGCCCCAGGCGATGGCCGCGGTGCACGGGAGGCCGTCGGGCACCCGCTGCGACACCAGCTCGTCGAGGGTCTTCTGGGACTGCTCGAGGAGCGCCTCCCGGTGGATCTCCACGGTCATGGCCATCTCGCCGGCCGCGGCGGGATACGCGTTCGGGAGATCGCGGATGACGTGGAGCACCACGAGCTCCGCCGAGAAGTGCTCGGCGAGCTCCACAGCCAGGTCGAGGGCGGGCAGCGAGCGCTCGCTGAAATCGGTCGGGGCGAGGATCTTTTTCACGGGGAGCATGACTCCGGCCTCCTTCTCCCGGCCCGCAGCAACAGCCACGGCCGGGGGGGCCGAGACCGAAGGGCCGGGTGACGTCTGCCCCGTGTCATGCGAGGCCCGTGCCACCGCGGTCCGGGCCGCCGGCGGCGGCGGGAGACCCCGCCGGCAGCCATCGCTCGATTCCCGGCCGTCGTCGTGGGGGCCGGCGTTTGCAGATTTTCCCGGTCGGGGTTGCATCTTTTTCACCGTTCGTCCACCACGTGCCCCGGCCGGCCCTGCCGCCGCGGCCGCGACCGGCCTCCGCCACCGGCACGAGTCCTGCATCACGGGAAGCCAGACGTCGCACCCGGGAGCAGTGCCGCAGCCGCGGTGCCAGTGCTGGTGTCCGCCCGGACGGCCCGTCCCTCCCGGAGCGACAGGAAGGAAGCACACCATGAGTCGAACTCCACGCCTGCTCGCGATCACCGCCGTGCTCGCCCTGGTCGCTTTCGGCTGCTCCCAGGAGCCGCCCGAGGAAGGGCTCGCCGCCGACCTCGGGACGCTGATGGAGGCCGAGCCCGACGCCCCCGACCTCGCCCGGGTGGCCCCCGAGCACTCCACGATCCTTTACGCCGACGAGCTGGTCACCGTGTCGCGGCTCGAGCTCGAGCCCGGCGAGACGGTGCCGGAGCACCAGGCCAACCACCGCCTGCTGGTCGCCACCGGAGGCCCCGGGCAGCTCGAGGTGTCACGCCCCGACACCAGTGCGGTCGAGGACTTCGACCGCGGCGAGGTCCGGTACGTCGCGCCCGGCCAGATGAGCTTCGACAACACCGGCGAGGAGCCCCTCGAGCTGCTCAGCGTCACACGCACCGGGGTCATCCTGCCGACCTTCATGGAGCAGCGGGTGGCGGAGCAGAGCGACGAGATGGCGGACACCGGCGAGGTCCTGCTCAGCAACGACCACGCGACGGTCCGCCGGCTCGAGCTGGAGCCGGGGACCTCGGTGAAGCTGCCGCCGGTACCGATCCGGGTCGTCTACCCGGCCGGGGCCTCGGCCCTCGAGTACCAGACCGCGGCGGGCGACGCCGAGGAGATCACCACCGACCGGGCCGATGCCTACCTGCGGCCCGGCGACGACCACACCGTCGTCAACCGAAGCGATGAGACCGCCACGGTGATGGTCTTCGAGTGGCTCATCTGACGGCGCCGGCCCCAACCGGCCGCCGCCACGGACCCCACCGGGAGGTCGGGTGATGTTCGGCATGCGGGTCGAGCTCGGCGACCTGGCCCGTTAGGCGAGGGTCGCCGCCACCGGCAGGTGGTCCGAGGCGACCCGGGCCAGGGGCGAGCGATGGGCCGCGACGCCTCGGAGGCCGAGGGGAGGCCTCGCCAGGATCCGGTCCAGGGCCAGCAGCGGCCGCCAGGCCGGGAACGACGCTGGCGCCGCCGGGCTCTGGAGCACAGCACCCAGGCGGCGCAGGGGCTCGGCCGACGGCCACCACTCGTTGAGGTCGCCGGCCAGGACCAGGGGACGCCCGGAGTCCCGGGCGCCGATGATCCGCTCCAGGGCGCGGGCCTGGCGGCGGCGCTCGCCGCGCCGCAGCCCGAGGTGGGTGACCAGCACCTGCACGATCCCGAGCCGCTCCGAGAGCACCTCCACCGCGAGCACCCCCCGCGGCTCGCGGCCGTCGAGGCTGATGTCGTAGCGATCCACGGCCACCACCTCGCGGGCGGCCAGCACGACGTTGCCGTAGTCGCCCCGTTTCGACACCATGGTGAACCCCGACACCGCGCGCATTCCGGTCACGCGCTCGAGCTCGGCCAGGGCCCGGGCGGCGCCGCTGCAGTCCACCTCCTGCAGCCCCACCACCTCGCAGTCGAGCTGCTCCACAACCCGGGCGATCCGCCCCGGGTCGCGCCGGCGGTCGCGCCCGACGAAGCCGTGCACGTTGTAGGTGGCGACCCGCATCACTCGGACCACCGTCGTCGCAGCCAGCGTCCACCGAGAAACGCGATCACCGCGAGGGCGAGAACCAGGCCGGCGAGGCCGAGCACCGACACCTGCTCGGGGTGGGTGAGCAGGCGCTCGAGGTTGTCGCCGACCAGTGCGAGGCCGATCAGACCGGGCAGGAGGCCCAGCGCCGTGCCCCAGAAGTAGTCGCCGAATCGGACCGGCGACGCTCCGGCGACGAGGTTGACCACCGAGTACGGGGCCACCGGGATGTTGCGCACCACCGCCACGGTCAGCAGCCCGTGACGGCCGAGACGGTCGGCCACGGTCTCAAACCGTTCGCCGAGCAGCCGGTCGAGGGGCCCGCGGCCGAGCAGGTGCCCGATGCCGTAGACCACCGACGCGCTCGCCAGCGACCCCGCCAGCGCGTAGAGGCTCCCCCACAGGGGCCCGAAGACGATCACCGTTGCGAGGATGAGCAGGCTGACCGGGGCCACGACGAGTCCGCCGACGACGAAGGCCACCACCACCACCGCCGGCGCCGCCGGCAGGTCGCGAAGCCGCACGAGGAGCTCGCGCACCGCCTCGGTCGAGTCACCGAGGGGGCTGAACCGCCAGGCCAGGGCCAACGCGCACAGCGCCACCACCGGCAGGGCGATGCGGGCCAGGTCGAGCGCCGTCACCGAGCGGGCTTCGCGCTCCGGTCCGGGAGAATCAGAAGAGGCCATCGAGGAGGTCCCCGAAACCCAGGGACCGCTTGGGATCGGCGAGGCGGGCCAGGGGCTCGAGAACGTCGGGCAGCTCGTCCCCGTCGTCGGGCAGATCGCGCAGGGTCCGCCGGCCGCCCTCGAGAGCAGCCACCGCCGCCAGCAGCCCGCCCTCGCGTTCGCGATCGGCAACCGTCTCGGGATCGGAACCGAGGTGCTCGGCGAGCAGACGCAGTCGAAGCTCGCGCAGAGCTGCCGGCACGTCGTCGCGATCGCCGGCGTCGATGCCGAGGCCGCACTCGCTGTCTAAGCGCATGGAGCGGTTGGAGAGGTTGGCCGAGCCCAGGTAGGCCCAGCGGTCGTCGGCCAGCGCGAGCTTGGTGTGAACGTTGGGATCCTCGCCGCCGGCCACTGCGGGGTAGCAGATCCTCAGGCGGTGGTGGCGGTCGGCCTCGCGCAGCCGCCGGCAGAATCGGGCTCGCAGTCCGCCCATGGTGGCCGACTCCAGCCAGCCGCCGTGGTCGCGCGCCGTGACCAGGAGAATCTCGGGCGGGTCGTCCTCCTCGAGGCGGGCGACGAGGGCGTCGGCGATGGCGCCCGAGGTGAGGTACTGGTTCTCGACGTAGATCGAGTGCTCGGCGCGGGCGATGAGGCGCTTCAGGAAGGCCTCGGTCTCGGTGCGGGCAGGCAGGCCGTCGTGCTCGGGCCGGGTGCGGACCAGACCCAGGTCGAGGTCGCGCACCGCCGGCTCCACGCCCTCCGGCCAGGGCTCGGAGGACGCCTCGGGGACCGCCAGGGGCTCGCCGGTGGACCGCCGCCACCGCTCCCGCGCCAGCTCCCCCAGGGCCGCCGCGGCCTCGCCCTGGAGCACCGCCTGGACGTCGTGGAACGGTCGGTAGGAGCTGCCGCCCGGGGTGGTCCGACGCGGGTCGTCCGGACGGTGCTCGGAGGTGTCCCAGCGCCCCCTGCCGGGGTCGATGCCGCCGATGAAGGCGACCCGATCGTCAACCACCACGATCTTCTCGTGCTGGCTTCCGCCCGGCGGGTGGTGGCCGTCGAGGTGGAAGTGGAGCCGGTCGCCGCCGGTCCAGAGGAGCTTGAGGCTGGTCAGCATCTCGCGCTCGATGGTGAAGATGGGCGAGAAGTCCCAGCACAGGATGTGGACCTCGAGCTCGGGTCGGCGGTCGACCAGCCAGGCAAGGAAGGCGGCGAGCCGGACCGGGTGCCCCGGGTCGACGTCGCCGCGCAGGAGCCGAAGCTCGCTGTCGATCTCCCAGGCCAGGATCAGCACCGAGCGGCGGGCCCGGCGGAGGGCGTCGACGAGGGCCGAGAAGTAGGACGCCGGGTCGACCAGGAAGGCGAGGCGGTCGGCGCGGGCGACCCGCCACGCCGTCGACCCGGCCTCGAGCACCGGCTTCGAGCCGCTGTCGCCCGAAGATGTCACTTCGACTCACCTCCCTTGTAGAACCTGCACGCCGGTGGACGCTCCCGGCCGGGCCCGCGCATGGGGCTGGCGGGGTCGGCGCCACCGTGGTACGGCGCTCACCGACGAAAAGAGCAAGACCCGTGCCGACCGGCGGGGGGTGGCGCCTGAGGCGTCGTCCGAAGGGGCTCGGCGGACGCAGCTCAGGCCGGGTCGGCGTCGGGAGTCCGGCACCACACGTGCATGTCCTCGAAGCGGCCGGCGATGTGGCAGTTGTTGACCAGGGTCCCGGTCCAGGCGTAGCCGCGGTTGTAGAAGACGCGGTTCATGCCCGCGGAGCGCGCCCGGGCGATGGTGTACAGGTTGGGGATCCCGCGCCCGGCCATGTCGTCTTCTAGGGCGTCGAGGATGTGCTGGGCGAGTCCGAGGCCGCGCTGGTCGGGCAGGGTGGCGAAGTCGGTCATCTCGGCGTTGCGGTGCTCCGGGTCGGTCTCCGCCGACGCCGCTGCGACCACGGCACCGTCGCCGTCGCGCACGATCCGGTAGACGACGTTGTCCTCCATGGTCGCCACCAGGTAGTCCGGCTCGGTGATCGGGAAGGGGTAGGACGCGAAGACGTGGCCGTAGAGGGCGGCGAGCTCGTCCGCGTCGTCCGGACGGGCGGGCAGCATTCGGTAACCCTCGGGCAGCGCCGGCACCGAGGGGTCGGCGGGGCGGGACCGGATGGCGCGCAGGATCTCCTCCTGCTCGTCCGCCGCGGGCTGCTCCTGCCGCGCCTCGTCCAGAAACAGGGACATCACCACCGCGGGCTGGCCTGCAAAGTAGCCGGAGATCGTCGCCTCGGCGCACATCCCGGCCGCCTCGAAGCCGCCGCGCTCGTGGATCGGGGCCTTGAGGAAGACCTTGCCGAAGCCCGCCCGACGGGCGCCGCTGCCGAGGCTCGCGACCATGGTCTCGGTGTCGCGGGCCTCGTACTCCAGCACCTGGATCCGCTGGTTGAGGGGGCTCAGGAAGACCTTGGCCTCGAAGCCGTCGCCGTCGA
>DATHSO010000203.1:0-10755 GCA_035464095.1 Candidatus Methylomirabilota bacterium
GCACGAGATCGTGGTCGGGCTCGGCGCGAACCTGGGCGACCCGCCGTCGGCCTTCGCCGTCGCTCTGGCCGGGCTCGCCCGGGAGGGCCGGGTGGTGGCGGTGTCGCGGCTGTGGCGGACCCGGCCGGTGGGGCCGGCCCAACCCGACTACCTCAACGCGGCGGCGCTGGTGGCCTGGCCGAACGGGCCCTGGCGCCTGCTCGAGTCCTGCCGGGTCCTCGAGCTCGCCGCCGGTCGCCGGCGAGCCGACGAGGCGCGGTGGGGCCCCCGTGTCCTCGACCTCGACCTGCTCGTCGCCCGGGACCTGGTCATCCGTGGCCCACGCCTCGAGCTGCCCCACCCGCGGCTGGCCGAGCGCGCCTTCGCCCTGGTACCGGCCGCCGAGGTGGCGCCGGACTGGCAGCATCCCGTCGTCGGCCGCACCCTGGCCGAGCTCGCCGCCGCCGCCGTCGCCGCCGACCCTTCCGCGCTGATCTCAAGCGAGCCCTTCCCGATCGCGGTTCCGTCATCGGGCAGCCCAACGGGTTGAACCGCCAAGACGCAGGGAACGCGAAGCCTCTTCCCTTGCGATGCTGCTCCAGGATCGGCCGGGTCCGGGCACGGACGCGGACGCGGACGCGGACGCGGGAGGAGGCCCGGGCTGTGCCCTAGATTGCCTGGATCGGGCGGGAGCCGGGCTTGGCGATGGCCACGCCGTCGCGGCACAGGGGGCAGTCGGCGGCCGGCCAGGTCGGGAAGGCGACCTCGAGGAGGGCTCGGTAGGGCCGCGGTGCGAAGGGGTTGGCGACCCCCGAGCGGTTGACCAGGGACGCCAGCACGACGACCTCGGCACCGGCCGACTCGAGAAGGTCGACGACCTCCCGGGTGGAGCGGCCGGTGGTCACCACGTCCTCGACGACCGCCACCCGCTGGCCGGGGGCGACGGCGAAGCCCCGCCGCAGGGTCATCTCGCCGCCGGCCCGCTCGGTGAACAGGAAGGGCACCGCCAGGGCGCGGGCGGTCTCGTGGCCGACGATGATGCCGCCCATGGCCGGCGACACCACGAGGTCGACCTCGCCGACCGCGCCGCGCACCGCCTCGGCGAGGAGGCCGCCGGCGCGGGCAGCCCGACCCGGATCGGCGAGGTAGAGGGCGCACTGCAGGTAGTCGCCCGAGTGGAGGCCCGACGACAGCAGGAAGTGGCCCCGCTGGTGGGCGCCGCAGGCGGTGAGCTCGGCCAGGGTCACGGGCTCGCTCACCCGTCCTCCCGGGAGATGTCGTAGGCCTGCATCTTCTTGTACAGGTTCGACCGCGGCGTGCCGATGGCGCGGGCCGTGGCGGCCACGTTCCAGCCGTTCCTCTCCAGGTGGTGGAGCAGGTAGGCGATCTCGGAAGCGCGCTGGAAGTCGGCCAGGGTGGGCTCGGCGAGAAGGCGCTCGAGCTCGCCGCCGCCGGCCGCGCCGGCGAACAGCTCGACGTGGTCGATGGTGTCGTCGAGCTCCATGATCACCGCCCGCTCGACCACGTTCTTGAGCTCGCGCACGTTGCCCGGCCAGGGGTGCCGGGCGAGCTGGTCGAGGGCGGCGTCGCTCCAGCTCTTTGGCCTGCGGTTGTACTCGGCGCAGAAGCGCTCGGTGAGGTGCTCGACCAGCAGCGGAATGTCCCCGGGGTGCTCGCGCAGGGGCGGCGTCCTCAGCAGCACCACCGCCAGCCGGTAGTAGAGGTCCTCCCGGAAGGCGCCGTCGGCCACCGCGGCGGTCAGGTCCCGGTTGGTGGCGGCGATGACCCGCACGCTCACCGAGAACGGCCGCTCCGCCCCCACCGGCTCGACCTCGCCGTCCTGCAGGACCCGCAGCACCTTGGCCTGGGTCTTGAGGCTCATGTCGGCGACCTCGTCGAGGAAGATGGTGCCCTGGTCGGCCTGGACGAACTTGCCGACCTGGCGCCGGTGGGCGCCGGTGAAGGAGCCCTTCTCGTGGCCGAAGAGCTCGGACTCGATGAGCTCCTCGGGGATGGCGGCACAGTTGACCCGGACGAAGGGCCGCCGGGCCCTCCCCGACAGGTGGTGGAGCCGGCGGGCCACCAGCTCCTTGCCGGTGCCGGACTCGCCCAGGATCAGGACCGTGGCGTGGGACGGGGCGACCCGGGCGATCTCCTCCCGGAGCCGGGCGATGGCGGCGCTGACTCCGAGCAGGGGCGGCGGCTCCTCGGCGGGGGCGAGCTCCCTCGACACCCGCCCCTGGGCCACCGCGCCCCGGACCGCGAGCAGCAGGTCGGCACGGTCGGGGGGCTTGGTGAGGTAGGCGGCGGCGCCCGCGTCGAGGCAGTCGCTCGCCGTGAACTGGTCGCCGTGGCCGGTGAGGATCACCACCGGGATGTCGAGGCCGCGCTGGGCCAGGTTCTCGAGCAGGCCGAAGCCGTCCATCCCGGGCATCTTGATGTCCAGGAGGGCGGCGTCGGGCTGGAGTGCGTCGAGGAGGTCGAGGGCCTGGAAGGCGTCGGTCGCCTGCTCGACCTGGTAGCCGGCCCCGCTGAGGATCCGGTCGAGGACCTTCCGGACCCCGGCGTCGTCGTCGATGATGAGCACCCGGCCTTCCATGGCGACATGGTAGCAGGCGGGGAGAATCGCCCCCGTCCCCTCGAATCGTGATCGGTTTCACAACCTCACTCTTGGCGGGGTCGCGATCCGAGGGTAGAATCCCCGCGCAGCAACCGTCTGCGGGAGGACCACCATGACCGACACCAAGCACATCCTCGACGAGCTCGGCCTCGAGGCCAGCAACTCCGGCGCCTGCACCGGCGACTGGATCACCCCGGCTGCCGGCCGCGAGCTGGTCAGCGTCAATCCCGCCACCGGCGAGCCCATCGCCTCGGTCATCCAGGCCGACGTGGCGGCCTACGAGCGGGTCGTCCAGACCGCCGCCGACGCCTTCGCCGACTGGCGCATGGTCCCCGCCCCCAAGCGCGGGGAGGTGGTGCGCGAGCTCGGCAACGAGCTGAGGAAGTTCAAGGAGCCCCTCGGCCGGCTGGTGTCCCTGGAGATGGGCAAGATCCTGTCCGAGGGCCTGGGCGAGGTCCAGGAGATGATCGACATGTGCGACTTCGCGGTCGGGCTGTCGCGCACCCTGTCCGGGCCGACCATGATGTCCGAGCGGCCGCGCCACCGGATGTACGAGCAGTGGCACCCACTGGGCGTGGTCGGCATCATCTCGGCCTTCAACTTCCCGGTGGCGGTGTGGTCCTGGAACGCGGCCCTGGCCGCGGTCTGCGGCGACACCATGGTCTGGAAGCCGTCGTCGTCGACCCCGCTCACCGCGGTGGCGGTGCAGAAGATCTGCAACCGGGTCATGGATCGGCACGGGCTCGCCGGCATCTTCAACCTCGCCATCGGGCCCGGCTCGGTGGTCGGCGAGCGACTGATCAACGACCCCCGGGTGCCCCTGGTCTCGTTCACCGGCTCGACCTCCATGGGCCGGCACGTGTCGGAGGCCTGCGCCCGCCGCTTCGGCCGCAGCATCCTCGAGCTCGGCGGCAACAACGCCATCGTCGTCGAGGCCGACGCCAACCTCGACCTGGCCCTGCGCGCGATCCTGTTCGCCGCGGTCGGCACCGCCGGGCAGCGCTGCACGAGCCTTCGCCGGCTCTTCCTGCACGGCTCCATCGCCGACGAGGTGGTCGACCGCCTGGTCAGGGCCTACGGCAGCATCACCATCGGCGACCCCCTCGAGCCGGGCACCCTGATGGGACCGCTGGTCACCGAGGGCGCGGTCGGGGACTACCTCAAGGCCCTCGACACCATCCGCGAGCAGGGCGGCGAGGTCCTGTGCGGCGGCCGGCGGCTCGACCGCCCCGGCACCTACGTGGAGCCGACCATCGTGCGCCTCGCCGAGCAGGTGCCCATCGCCTGCGAGGAGACCTTCGCGCCGATCCTCTACGTGCTCACCTACGACGACCTCGCCGAGGCGGTCCGGGTGCACAACGCGGTACCCCAGGGCCTGTCGTCGGCGATCTTCACCTCGAGCATGTACTCGGCCGAGCGCTTCCTGTCCCACGAGGGCTCGGACTGCGGCATCGCCAACGTCAACATCGGCACCTCGGGGGCCGAGATCGGCGGCGCCTTCGGCGGCGAGAAGGAGACCGGCGGCGGCCGCGAGGCGGGCTCGGACTCGTGGAAGGCCTACATGCGGCGCCAGACCTGCACCATCAACTGGTCCACCGAGCTGCCCCTGGCCCAGGGCGTCAGCTTCGACGTGGATTAGTCGTCGGCATCAGGAACGTCAGCGAAGTAGCTCTCCCATTCCTCGATCTCGCGGCTCGACAGCTTGGACTCGACCTGCGGTCGCTGCGGCTGCTGCGGCCGGCGGCGGCGCTGCCAGTCGGCGAGGCGGCGGACCGCGGCCCCGCGCGCCCGCACCCGCTCCGCGAGGCCGCGGTCGTCGGTGACCACCGACCACTGGCGGGCGGCCGCCCCCTCGGGCAGGAGGGCCACGATCACGTCGTCGGCGGACCTCGAGCCGGCGTAGACCACCGTGACCCTGCCCAGGCTCTCCCGGTCCGGCGCCCCCTCCGGCGGCGGCCCATCGAAGACCACGGTCACCGACAGGGTCTCGTGCCGGGTCGCGTCGAGAACCTGCCGCCGAACCGCCGCCCGGCTGCGCTCCGGCCGCGGCAGGAGGTGGAGCAGGTTGTTGCCGTCGACGACGATGGGCATGGCAGGCGGTCCCGGCGCGAGAACGGTCAGCGAACCCGCTTGAGCAGGCGGTCGAGCTCCCGGCTGCCCACGAGCTTGCGGTAGGCCTCGCACGCCTCTTCGTTCCACGGGTCGGCGCCCACCGCCCGCTCGAGGGCCTTTCGCTGGCGCTCGGTGTGGCCGCGGGCCTTCCAGAAGCTGGCGATCTCGAGCCAGCCCGCGACGAAGGTGGGCTTGATCTCGACCGCGACCCGCAACCGGTCCAGGGCGCGGCCGATCCACAGCGGGTTGCGCATCTGGAGCTTGGCGAGCTTGAGCAGCTCCTCGGGGCGCGGGTCCAGGGAGCAGGCCTGCTCGAGGAGCTGGATGGCGAGGTAGGTCTCGCCGGTGGCGATGAGCTGGTCGGCGCGCCGGATGTTGGCCTCGACCATGGCCTTGCGGGCCGTGGGATCGGTCCGGGGTTTCTTGGGTCCGGCCGCCGTGACCTGCTCCTGTCTGACCGTCTCCAGCACCTTGTCGTAACGGCGCCGGGCCTTGGGGTCGGAGAGCAGCTCGTAGGCCTCCCGGGCGCGATCGACGATGGCGGTGAGGTTGGCCCGCTGGTCCACCAGGTGGGGCTCGTCGACCCGCTTGGGGGAGTAGCGCTTGCGGATCGCGCTGAAGGCCTTCTCGACATGCTCGGTCCCGGCGGAGGGCTGCAGGCCGAGGGCCCGGTAGTGGTCGATGCGGGTGACCTCCTCGGCGAGCCGGATGACGTTGCGACGCTCCTCGCGGTGGCGCTCGTCGAAGACGCTGTCGTCGATGGCCGACTCGACCTGGATCCCGGTGGGCTCGTCCACGGGGGCGACCGGGGGCGGCGGGGCCACCGCCACCGTGTCCGCCTCGCCGTCGTCGGTTGCCACCACCCCCGCCACGACCAGGGCGTACAGGCTCGCCACCACCTCCTGCTCGGGCATGGTGGACAGCTTCTTGAGGCTGGACAGGTCACGGGCGGCGTCGAGCCGGGACAGGATGAAGCCCTCGCTCGGCGTCAGCTCGAGCTGGCCGAGGACGCTCTCGAGGCTGAGTCTGAGCTTGACCCTGCGGTCGAACGAGCCGAGCAGGTCCCACATCGCCACCCGGTCGGTGCACTGCCGCGCGGCCACGAGGATGATCTGGGAGGTCGTGATGTTGGGCAGGGTGTCGGGCTGGGGATCGCCCTGGCCCCCCATGAAACCGAAGCGGGGGCTCGCGTCACCCGCGGCCCGGCGGATGATCTCCAGGGTCAGGTTCTGGAGCTCGCGCTCGAGGTCGGCCTGGGAGACGCAGCCCCGCTTCACCAGCAGGTTGCCGAGCGTCGACACCTCCTCGGTCCCCTGGGCGAGGAGGCTCAGAGCGCGCTCGTCCTCGCTGATGACCTGGTGGTCGACCAGCCACTTGCCGAGCATCTCGTCCTCGACGTTGGACCGGGCCGCCCGGATCTCGCCGTTGACGAAGAAGATCTCCCGACGGGCGTGGTCCGAGCCGATGACCAGCGTGCCGGTGGCGCCCTCGGCGGCAAGCCGCGCCATCCGGGTGGGCAGGGGCTGCGCGACGCCCGCGGGGTGCTCGGAGCTCACGGTGCTCACTCCCCCGAGCCCGGATCGCCGTCCCCCGCGTCACCGGGAACCTCGACGACGTGCGGAGAGAAACCGCTTTCGACGAGCCCGGCGGGGATGTCGAGGATGGCCGCCTCGGCGTCCTCCCTGGTCGGGAAGCTGCCCCAGATCAGACGGAAGCAGGCGTCGCCGTTGGCGGGATCGGCCTTGACGGTGCGCAGGGTCTTGCGCTCGGCATTGCGCTTGCGCAGCATCCGTTGGAGGTCCTGGGCCTCGCAGCCCATCTCCACCACGACGCCCCAGTCGCCCGCAGCGGACACCGACGGTTCGGCGGCGTCGCCGCCGCGAAGCAGCAGCAGGGCGACCACCGCGATCACGATGACCAGGGCGGCGGTCGCGGCCAGGGCCCAGATCGGGATCTTCCGGCGGGGAGCCTCCTCGTCGGGCAGGTCCACCGTGGGCCACTCGAGAGGCTCGGTCGGAGCAGCGGCGTCGACGGTCTCGAGCATCCCGGTGGCGACCAGGGCGGCCAGCAACCGGAGCACCTCCTCGTGGCTGTGCGACGAGGCGGAGAGGATCTCGTCCGCGCTGCGCTCCCCGGTGATCCCGGCGACGATGAGGTCGGCCTCCTCGGACAGGCGCAGGGGCGCGTAGAGCTCCAGGAAGCCGGGCGCCCGGCGCAGGCGAACCTCGCGGTCGGGGAGCACCGCCCCGGCGACCTCCTGGGTGGTGTCGGCCAGGATCAGCTCGACCAGGGCATGGGTCACCGAGATGGTGGCCCCGCCGGCCTCCGCCGGCTCCTCGTCGGCCACCTCGAGCTCGCGGTGGCGGTCTCGAAGCCAGCCGCGGAGAGCCTGCTGGATGATCTCCTTGGCCGCGCCCATGGCGTGGGTCTCGGGGATGCCGTGCGACCTCCCCAGGGCCCGAGCCTCGGCCAGCAGGTCGTCGGCGCCGGCGCCGCGACAACCGAGCCGGCGCGCCAGATCGTCGAGGTCGAAGCCGCGGGCGCGGTGGATCCTCCCGCTCCGGATGCCGAGCACGACATCGCCCCCGCTCCACGACAGTCGGACCGACCCCACGTCCCGCCGGGCGATCCAGCGGCCGAGCTCCCAGATCTGTTTCGGGTCCTGCATGGCGCGAGCTTAATCGAACGCGGGCGCGGTTGTAAAGCGAATCCCGGTCACAATCGACGGGTCCATGTGCTCAGAATGAACGACTTGTACGAGACCGATCCGGACCTTCTCCGGCTCCGGGGACGGCCTGCGACGGCCCCTGCGGGCGGGCTTGACAGGGAATCGGTTGAGATCTAGTATGACCGTCCCAACGGTCTTCCGTCGGGAGGTTAGCTCAGGGGTAGAGCACCTGCCTTACACGCAGGGGGTCGTGGGTTCAAATCCCCCACCTCCCACCAGCAACCCCTGATCCTGGTGCGGGGTCGTAGTTCAGTTGGTTAGAACGCCGGCCTGTCACGCCGGAGGTCGCGAGTTCGAGTCTCGTCGGCCCCGCCAGTCAACTCCACAGCCGCCCGTCGGGCGGCTGTTTCGTCTTCATGGCGGCACCGACGAGCCTCGCGCCGCGGAACCAGCGGGTGGACCTAAGCCAGCCAACCCCCTCTCCGGCTCGTGGCAGCGCCCTTCAGAGCAACCACGCGTACGTCGAGCCTCCGACCCCCCTGGCAAGGTCCACTGACCGCTGCTTCTCGCGACGGCCGTGTCTCGTCCCCCGCGTCCACCTCAGCGTCACACCCGGGCGGCTGTTTCGTCTTCATGGCGGCATCGACGAGCCTCGCGCCGCGGGATCAGTCGCATCCGGTGGCGATGGCGAGCGCACGGCAGACGTCGTCCATCGCCTGCTCGTCCAGACGCCCGAGCCACCGCGTCAGCTGCGCCTTGGCGACGGTCTGAACGTGGTCGAGGTTGACCGCGGAGTCGTTCTTCAGGCCGTGCCCGACCCCCACCACGACCTCGCTCGGGACACCGTGGATCGTCGACGTGATCGGAGCGACCATCACGGTGTTCAGAAGCGGAATCACACTCTGCCGGCTGAGCACCACCACCGGGCGCTGCTTGTCCGGTCCCTTGAACCGATACAGCCAGAGATCGCCGCGGTTCACTCGTCGGGCCACTCGCCCTCCCCGTCCCACCCCGTCAGCTCGTCACTGACACGCTCGGGCGCTCCGTACCCGGCTGCGTACTGCGCATCGAGCGCCGCCTCGCGCCGCCGCCGGAGATACCCGGCCACGAGCTGGCGAAGCACCTGGGACCGCCCTCGGGCCTGGACCTCGTCGTCGGCGTCGAGCTCGGCGAGCAGCTCGTCGTCGAAGAGGACCTGTACGGGTTTCATGTTGATAGTTTATGTTGATCATTCGCCTTGGTCAAGGTGTTGGATCAAGTGCGGCAGCGAGCCACGCCTCCGGGAAGTGCGGGCAGAGCGCCTCCCCCGGGACGTGCCAGGTTCGGCATTGCGCCGGCTCCACCCTCCCGATCAGAGCGCGCTCCGCACAATGTCCAACCTGGCAATCCCCGGGAAGCGCGCCCCGGAAAGGGTCTTCCGGCTGCGAGGCAGGCCGCCGCTCGCCACGACGGCGCGGTCGCAGCCCTCCCCGTCGCCTCCGCGCGACCGCGCCGGCTCATCGACGCTGGGACGCCAAAGGCGGCCCAGAAGGCCTGGGCCCCGGGACGCGCGGGCAGAGCGCCTCC
Organism: Candidatus Methylomirabilota bacterium; assembly: GCA_035464095.1. Lineage (GTDB taxonomy): Bacteria > Acidobacteriota > Thermoanaerobaculia > Thermoanaerobaculales > Sulfomarinibacteraceae > JAHECW01. The sequence continues at coordinate 8,946 of DATHSO010000203.1, forward strand.
CCGCCTCTCTCCGTCTCGAGCCGACGCGGGCCCGGTGCCTGGCTCCGTCCTCTCGCTTCAGCGAGGGTGTGCCCGGCATCCGCTCCCATCGCCTCCCGGGACGCTCAACACGGCCGGCGCCGGGCCGGCGAGGACGCCGGCGCCGCGAGGGCGACGCCGGGCCGCGCCTCGAGGTCCGGAAGGCCGGAGCTCCGGAACGAACACCCAAACGTCTGCAGCCTGCCAACCCGTAGTAAGGTCGTGTCATGTCACAGCCCAGCCGCGATCGGCGATCAGCGATCAGCGATCAGCGATCAGCGATCAGCGATCAGCGACAGTATTCCGCGCCCATCCGGCGGTATTCCGAGCTGCCCTCACGGTGGCGGTGGCCGCTGCGCTCGCGACCGGATACGCGGCGTGGTACCAGCGCTTCCTGAGGTCTCTGGACGCCTTTGACATCGCCCGGCACGACGGATTCGCGGCCCAGGACTTTCCCCTTCTCGATCGTCACCGGGTCACGCAGCTCGGGATGGCGCACCGGCCCGGCTTCCGACCCACCTCCTCGTACACGAACTTCGAGCTTTCGAAACCGGCCGGCGTCACTCGCATCGGCGTTTTCGGATGCTCCTTCGCCCAAGGTTCCGAGGCCGGCCCGGGCCAGGATTTCCCCTCGGCGCTCCAGCGACTCTTCCGGGCGTCGGGAAGGAGCGACGTCGAGGTCCTGAACTTCGGGGTTGGGAGCTTCGGGGTCCAGCAGTCGTACCTGCTCTGGCAGTACCTGGCCGCCGACTTCGACCTGGACGTGACGATTTACAACCTCTACGGCTTCCACCGCCAGCGCGACGACACCTTCGTCATGCTCGGCAGGATCTACGCCCCCGTTCACGCCCGCTACGTGCTCGACGGGGACTCGCTGCGACTCGTCGAGGTCGCCGGCAGCGACCGCCGGGAGGCGGCGGAGCGGTACTTCCGGTTCCGGCCCACGTGGGCGTACCTGCGCTACGACGCCAAGGCCCCGCCCCAGGTCCGCGCCCTGGTGCCGTCGGGCCGCGACCTGCCCAACCCGCTGTACTACCGCCGCGACCGCGACAAGGAGATCGCCGAGCTCTCCGCGCGGATCTTCGCCGACATGGCGGCGCGATCCCGGCGCTTGGTCGTTCTGACCAACGACGAAACCTCGGAGGCACTGCTCCAGGAGGCCGTCGCCAGCCGTGGTCTCGAAACCGTGCGGACCGCGACCGAGGGCTTCACCTGGAGTCGGGCCGGGCTCTTCCGCGCCCCGAGAAACCACCCCAGCGCCCTGGGCTACGAGGTCCTGGCGCGGGAGGTCCACGCCGTCCTGGTCGGCGATCCTGCCGTGACCCTGCCGGAGATCGACATCTCCGGGGCCTACCCGGAGCCCGCCACGGTCGAGGCCCCGCGGGACCTCGCGGCCTACGACCAGGTCTCCCTGACCGTCAGCGGCCTGCCGGCCGGGTGCTTCGTGGAGGCGGCCGACCACCGGACCGTGTCGCCTTACTCGTTTCGCAGCAACCGTGCTCTCGCCGTATTGGACCTGTCCCGAGGGCGGACACCGCAGTTCATCGCAGCTCGCGAGCCCCTCGTCGAGGGCGCCGTCCGCCTCCGGTTCGCGGTCGACGGGCATCCCGTCGAGGTCGAGGTGGGGCGGGTGCGCCTCGTCGGCAGCGACCACGTCGGCGTCCTCGACCGCCCGTGGGCCGACGTTCCGGGTGACGGGTGGGTCCTCACCGGCCGTTCTGGGGGCGGGGCAATCGACCTCGAGCTGCACACCCGTGGCAGGGTCGACAACCTCCGGCTCGACCTCGGAGAC